>CAZWBM010000001.1:0-188089 GCA_964632405.1 uncultured Candidatus Peribacteria bacterium
TAAATGGTTTCGCAAAAGTGATATCCTCGTAATTATTGCCCGCACAGAGACCTCCAGTGTTCACCCCAGTACAATTCGCAGGTCGTGCAACCCCTTGCTCTATATGACATGTCGCATCTCCGAAAGCAAAAGAGAAAACTAAAAAGATACAAAAAGGCAGTATCTTTAAAAAGGATTTTTTCATAGAAAAATTAATATATACTCGAGTATATAAAAATAACCGCCTATTTTAAGGGAAAAAGAAGATAAAAACTTGACAAGAGAAGACAAAGATACCTTCTATTTATTTTACAGTTTGCTTGATGGAAATCCAGAAAAAATATCCGACGATAATCATCGTAGAAACAGGGCTCAACCATTCAGGAATATGAAAACCAAAACTATGCAGCACCATCACCGTACCCAGGACACCTATGGAATACATGGCACCATTTTTGAGATAGAGATATTTTTTGACTCGTTCGATATTATGGAGCGTGAGCTCTCGGACCACAAATGCACCAATACCATTTCCGAGGAGGATAAGCGGAACAGAGAGTGTAAAAGCGAAAGCTCCGAGAACACCATCTATGGAAAAAGTCATATCGATGACTTCCAAATACATGATCTTGCTGATATCGGTCATCGTACCTCATGAAGTCAGTTCTTTTTCTTTTTTCTCGGCATTTTCCTTGAATCCATGAGCGATAAAAAATGCTGATGAACCAACAACTGCTGAGAATGCTATAAGTGGGTTGATCTGATTTGCTTCCCAAACAATCGATGCGAGAAGGATAGAGACGACAGCAAAAAACCAGATATCATGACGATGGAACCATTGCTCAAATCGGAAAGAATAATGCTTCTTTTCCATAAAGAGCCAGTGAAAGAAGAGGAAGACAAGGAATACTCCACCCCCCATAAGGAGAATCGGTGCAGAAGATTCTATAGATTCGAGGACATGCGGATCACCACTAAATGAAGCCATAAAGGCTTCCCAGGGACCAAGTGTCGGATTCGTCGCCCAGATAATCGCCCAAGGAAGTAATCCTCGAACGAGAAATACTGCAAAAATCATACCCCAGAGGAGAAACCATTTCCGTGCACGAGCCGAGACAGTACCCAGCACCTGGGCATTGATCACCGCATTATCTATAGAGCTCACCACTTCGAAGAGGATAAGTCAGAGGATGATGAGGAGAGAAGTCATAATGAATTTTGGATTGTAAGGAATATACGAAAATGAATATTCATAGCAAATACAAATTTTCTAAGATTGAAGATAACAGAAATGGGGGTTTAGGGACAAAACTGTCTAAGGTCCATGCTATAGGGAACTGTCAGATGAAAGCAGTCCGAGTTTTTTGTCCCTAAATGGTTTTGGATACTTTTGCCACCAAAAGTATCAAACGAATTAAGTATCATGTCCAAATCCGCCCCTCCACCTAACAACAGGCAGGTTGAGAAGTTTATATTTGACAAATAAACAATATATTAAATAATAATTTTATGAACACAGTTATACAAGAAGACGGAGTAATAACATGAGCTTTAAATCATACGGTTATATACGGTAGATGAGCTCACTCTACGGATTTACAACAAAAATGATTGCTCCCCGAAGGGAGTGAAGCTCATACGGCGCATCATGTAATCCTCCCCATAATAACAATAGAGGCCGCAATTTTAGAGTTGTTAGAGTGATGAATTTCTCAAGAGGATATTATTAGCTATGCGGGCGTCATGGCAAAGGCTCCAAACGGTATCCCATCAGTCCACGCTCTCTGGGGACCAGCAGCAACGACAAAATTAAAAATCGCAGTAGCTATGGAAACATTTGGAAAATCGAATGTCCTTATGGCTAAACTCTTGGAGAAAATGAGATCACATGAAGTCACAATTATCGAAACAAACAAGCCAGAACACGATAGTAAAATGGCTATCATTCAATGACTTATCAATCTATGGTTGGTAATGGTAGGAGAAGAGGATAATCCAGACGTACAAAATCAACTCATACAAAAATGGAAGACACCAACAGGGACAGTAGTTGATATGATACACGCAAATCCCTTTGCAGAGATAGTGATACAGAGATTTTTTGAATCACTTCCCCATCATCAATATAATATCTCAACTGCACTAGAAGCTTCTATAAAAGCAAATCTATCATGACCAGATTTATTTAAATTCTGAACACCAAATTCTGACCGAGTCATAGAGTTTATCTCCGGACAAGCTGGAAAAATTATCCTATGAAGAGATGCCGTAATACAATTACAAACAGATTTAAACCTTCATGGACATAGATCTTTGGCAGAAAGAATAGCAAGAATTCGATCTAAGATGACTTAGAAAAAGAATAGGTATAATGAGAGGACCTAAATTAAATTATGGCTCATAAAAAACTTATCTCTGTGCTCGTAGCAATTGTGATAGTAACTATCGCTCTTGTCATCTATACACAGAATAATCCAGCTTGGTGGATTCCAGAAGTTGCACCAGCAAGCCGAATTACCCCACACCTCGATCCAAATGATCCTGACAAATTGCCACTCGGGAATGGCCATTACAGTTTTGATACTCCCGCAAAAGGTGATCTCTACTTCTGTGAATCAGTACGTTTTTTCAGAACCGGGTCTGACGTGAATGGTCCGTGGATAGATGAAAAAAATGGCGTGTATACCATGAAAGGGAAACCCGTTGTTCGAGGAAGTGTATCTTGGCCTGACGCTTCAGTCTCATTTTCAGAAACAGGCAATATCGTGCAGATGATTTCCAATAATCTTCCTGATCATCCGACAGGGATATTTCCTATTGCAGAGGATGATCCCGCATACCAGTATGATCCAAATCCAAATCCCATAAATCCTCAGAATTTCAGACAAAAATTTCCTGCAAATCCCGAGATTGCTCCTAAGCCAAATTGTTTGTCACTAGAACCAATCGCTTATCTCCTGAATGGTGTAGCGGTATTCTCGGGCATGGACACTCGATGACGCGATGCCGCGGCTTATGAAATACAGGATACATGGGGTGCACATCCAGGTCTCCATGGAACCTATCACTACCATATACTCTATGACAATGCAGGTTTAGGAACAGATACAGCTTCAACGAAAGATCAGGCAAAACTGATTGGTTATGCACTTGATGGATTTGGACTCTACACTTCGTATGAGAATGGAAAAGAACTGACGACAGCCGACCTCGATGAATGTCATGGTCACGTATCCCCTGTCATGTGGGAGGGTAAACTCCAGAACATATATCATTATACAGTCACAAAAGATTTTCCCTACACCATTGGCTGCTTCAAGGGTGTACTTGCTAAATAACTCTCGGAAGATATTTCTCTAGGAAACCAGATCTCTGATTTTAGTCCCTTTCCGAAGAGACGAAGTTGGTCGAAATGATCCTCGGACAAAGTTTGAAAATTTAACTGGGAAGAGTGTCGAGACAATCTGCTGGAAAACGATTTTCTTATCCTGATTTGCATCAATGGTTACAGCAGGATGATGTGAGAAATAGTGATGGTAGGAAGTCACATAGGTTTCCTGAAGTTTTTCGACGAGGCGACGCTTTGCTTTCTTGGTGAGTTTTTCCCCATCAGGGAGATAGCGGAGATTTTGGACCATATGGTGTGAGAGGAGCGTTCCTTCTCATTCGTCTTCATCTGAAGCTCTTTTCGCGATATTTTTGAGTGTTTTTTTGGCATTGACTGAGAGAAATATCGTCGTTGCTCGTTCAAAGAGTTCCCGATAGACACTATTTGCGAACCAGAGAAGTCCTTTTTCGAGCTGTTCCAGGGTATGACCAAGTGTGAGCCCACGAATAACAATCGTTGGGAGAGCTCGGTCCATGATGACATTATGACCCTTTATGAGATGTGGGATAACCTTTCTCTCGATCTGATAGAGCATATCGGCTACTTGCAAAAAGAGATGAGCCTCGGGGCTCGCGACATCGACGCCTTTTTTGAGTTCGTGTTCAGCGAAAAAATCACGAAAATGCGGAGCATCCTTCCAGGAAACTACAAAGGCTTTGTTTCCATCTTTTTCGATTTTTTTCTTCAGTTTCTTTGCCTGGGTAGTTTTACCACTTCCATCAGGTCATTCGAAGATGATGAGGCGGCCTGGAAAATCACGGAGAGGAGAAAAATTGGGTTTCATAGTTTTATAGTCCAGAAATAAGCTCCATTCCGTATTTACGTTGGAAGTATTCCCCTACCATGCGACGCATCTCGGGAGTAGTTTCGTACACAGGCTTCACGGCATCGAGGATATACATATGTTCTGATACCGCTAACCGGTCATAGGCATCCACGACACGGGTCTGGAAAGCATGAAAATTATGGAGAATGTTTTCAGAGAATTGCATATCCATACCAGCTTCATAGTGCTTGAGCTCAGATCGACCAGCAGCACGCTTCATACCAGCTTCCACAGGAAGACGGAAATAAAATGTCATATCTGGAATCGGGAAATATTCATCATAGAAATGCCGGAGATCGCCGATTTCGAGGCCTCGTGCATATCCTCGTGCGAGAGCTGTATAGATATATCGATCACAGAGCACGATCATTCCTGCTCGGAGCATTCCCGCAATTTCCGTGACATAGCGCTCCATGAGATCAGCAGCATGGACCATGTCAAAGACGGGCGCCGGAAGGGCAAGATCTTCTCTTTTGAGCTTTTTTGTCAGTGGTTTAATACGAGGATTGCTATTCCATTCGGTGAAATGGACGAAAAATCCATTGGACTCGAGGAGTTTCTGGAGTATTTTTACTTGCGTCGATTTCCCGCTTCCATCCTGTCCTTCAACCACGATAAGTGTGCCGGGACGAACTTCTTTTGAGAAAAATGGTTTAGAGGCGGCGACTTTTTTTGGCTGAAATCGGGCATGGGAGGGTTGCGTACGTGATGCTGTCGTTGTCTTCATAGGAGAAATGTAACAGAGTTTTTCCCACGAATCAACTACTTCACCATTTTTCATTGGTAAATGAAGCTTGCCAAGATGGCGTCTCTATTTCCTATCTATTTTTCAACCACCTGCGAGATTGCTTGAACCAATTGCGTACGTACTTCATACATGTATCCCAATAATCGATAATTTGCTCACCAATATCGATAATCCAATCAGAAAGTGGACTCGGAACTATATGAGCTATCCTCCAGGATCCCCACGCCATGAGAAAGAGAGAGAGAAACTGGTTGAAATTGAAGAGTTTCCAATCGGTTAGAAAACCAAATATATAGGAAAAATTATCGCTCGAAGCGTCATTCCACCATTCGCCAATAAACCACATAATACCCCACAAGAGTGCTCCGACGCCCGCCGCTAGGCCACGTTCTGGACGAAGTTTTTTGATAATATAGGTAAATGAAAATGCAAAGATGATAAAAAATACATAGGCCAGTGCGAGAGGAAAACGAGGAAATTCAGCCAGAATAGGGTTATTGACGTAATCAACAGAGAGAAACGATTCACTGCGGATTCCGTATGTTTGACCACCAAAAAAGGCTCCGAGATAGGCTACTACAGCGCCAAATAACCACGCAATGACCGTAATATCGAGAGCATCGTCACGATCTGCATCTTCACGCGCACGGAAGAAAAATAGGAATGTTCCAAAAAAACCGAGGATAGCTCCTCCGAGACTGAAATAGAAATCCGACATGAGAAAAAAACTCGCTATCGGAAATTCGCCTGCAAATGCTGATTTTGTGGGAAGACCTAAATAGAGGAGTACATGGGCTAGTCGGGACACGAAAAAAGTGACGAGGAAAAATGCGAGGAGGTTTGTACTAAAAAAAGCAGTATTGATCTGATATTTCCTCCCCAGACGCCAGAGCATCCAATAAAAAAGCCCAAACGAAAGCGTTAAGCAAAGGCCAAAAGTCATCACCGGAACACTGCTATCACCCACAGTAAATGTATAGAGTTCTGGATACATTAGGACGTAGTATATGAAATAGAGAGAAGATGCAATATACCCTGTTATATTAATATTCTATTGCTAAAATAATGTGAATGAGTATAAAAGAATAATATAAATGTTTTATATGAGCTGACAAAATGCAAAAAATCATGGTTTGATTATACACTTTCAAGGCGCGGCTGGAACCGTTACGGGTTCACAAACGATAATTCGAGTAAAAGAAGGAACCGCTTCAAGCACTTTCAATATATTGATGGATGCTGGAAGTGCTATGGGGGAGAAAGAAAGTGGCGTAACGAATGAGGAGATAAATACAGTTATTTTTACACACCCCCATGCAGACCATATTTGAGAAGGTCCATTATTGCTCCTCAAAAATCCAAGTGCGACTGCCTATATTCCGGAGTGAAGTAAAGGAGTGAATGCTGCCATGATGCAGGACGCTTGGAAATTTCGACAAAAATCTATAGAGCTTGGCATGCTACAAACATCTGAAGTGCAGTGTCGGCTCTGGTTCGGAGAAATAATAAAGTGGGAACGATCTCTCGGTATAGGTAGAAAAAAACATACAAAGATGAATAGATGATGAAGGAAGAAACAAACCCTAAACTCTCACGAAAGATCTCATCTATATAGGGAAATTGAAGATAATATCGAAGATTGTCGAACACTTATAAAAGCTAAAATAGGCAATTACTACCCCGAGGACGATACAACCGAAAATATAAACAAGGCCATTGAAGCTTATTTTCAGATGGGGAAAAAAATACTCAAAGAAAAATGAATTGTAACAAATGAAGATGTGCAAGGCGCTATCAAGCGTTTAGAGGAAAGAACTCTCAAAAAGGTACACACAATATTCCCAAAAAAAATAAGGAAACAACCGATAACTTTTACGATGCAAAACACATGACATCTGAACACAGCACCAGCTACACAAGTCATGGTAACAGCTCGCAAACAAAACATTCTTTTTAGCGGAGATAGAGGTAATATAAATCTCCCAGAACCCTACGCAAGGCCCGATGATACTGGGCTAGAAAATAAAGCAGACTTTCTGGTGCTAGAATCAACTTATGGCGGAAGAACACATGCTCCTCGAGAACATGAATTACAAAAAATGGATAAAATCATTATCGATGCTATGAAAAGTAGAACAGATGTCGTTATACCCACCATCAGTCTTGATAGGCCACTTATAGTTCTCTATGAAATTATTTCTAGACTTATAGATACAGAAATTATTCAGTCAAAAGACATAGAAATATTCTGCTTCTGAAATCTCTTAGAGAAACTGCTCGCTCTGGTTCCACGCGATCATCCCATGTGGCTAAAAATCAGAAAACATGTAAAAATGATATCAAAAGACAGAATAGAAAGCTTTAAGAAACCTGGCAAGAAACCCCGTATTATTCTGGCTTGATGATGATTTTTACCTACGGATGGATCTCCAGCAGGTGCTGTGCTGGAAAATGCTCTCGAGCAAGAAAAGCTCACTATTATTTTTCCAAATTACCATGGCGGACCGGAGAGCAACGCAGGCAATTTAATTGGTGGTCGCCCTTTTTTCCTGACACGGGACAATCAAACCCCTCATGAATTGAAACCAGGTCATAAAGCTCACTATATTAGCGGTCTCTCCGGACATGCCGATACGCCACAACTGGTCGACTATGCAGCAAAAGTAATCCGCGAAAGGGGGGTTATATTTTTAAACCATGGGACAAATGAGGCACGCGAAGCATTAAAAACAGCACTCGAAAACGACCCACGAATCAGAGTAAAAAAGCCTCGTATAGTTCTTCCTCGACAGGGAAAAGACTATGTGCTCAAAAAATAACTATCTCGCGTATTCGATATAGCGATTTTCGCGGCTCACCATCACTTTCACTTCACCTGGATACTGGAGATTATCTTGGATTCCGGTAGCAATTTCGCGAGCAAGTTTCTCAGCTTCCAGATCAGTAATCTTTTTCGCATCGACGAAGACCCGCACCTCACGGCCAGCAGAGAGAGCATAAGCCTTCTCGACTCCAGCGAAACTCGTCACGAGGTTTTCCATATCCTTCATACGTTTGATATATTCCTCGACATTGGCACGTCTGGCACCTGGACGGACAGCGCTGATGGCATCAGCGATCATGATGATACCAGTCTCGATACAGGTTGCAGGGATTGCCCCATGATGAGCTTCCGTGAGGTTGATGAGCTTTTCATCGAAACCGTATTTGCGGAGGATTTTCCCGCCGATTTCTGGATGCGTCCCCTCAATATCATGATCGAGAGCCTTGCCGATATCATGGAGCATGCCCCCTTGGAGAGCAATCTGCGGATCTGCACCGACCTGTTTTGCGATAGACTCTGCGATATAGGCGACTTCTTGGGAATGCTTGAGGATATTCTGACCAAAGCTCGTTCGGAACCGGAGTTTACCGATGAGGCTCGTGACTTCATCTGGAAATCCAGAGATATTCATCTCAGAGAGGACTTGTTGACCGAGCTTGAGGAGAAGCTTCTCGGCATCTTTTTGGTTATTTTGAACGATTTCCTCGATGCGTGCTGGCTGAATTCTCTTGTCTGAAAGGAGATCCTCGAGAGACTTTTTTGCGATATAGCGACGGAAGAGATCGAAGCTGGAGATAAATATGGTATTTGGTGTGTCATCGATGATAATGGAAACTCCGGTTTCTTTTTCAAAAGTTGTGATATTGCGTCCTTCTTTTCCGATGATCCGCCCCTTGAGATCATCACTCTCGAGCTCGATGGTTGTCTGTGTCGTCTCTGCCGTAACAGCGCCAGCATACTGCTGCATCGAGTTCACGAGTATCTCTCGGCAGACATCTTCTTCTCGTAGACGAAGTTCCGCTTTCTTATGATCAATATGCTTGAGGAAATCTCCTTCATATTGTTCCTCGATCTGCTCGAGAAGTTTCTTGCGAGCTTCCTCCTGTGAGAGCTTGGCGACTTCAGAGAGTTTTTTGGCGATTTCTTCACGTTTCTTCCCGAGGAGTTCCTCTTCACGAGCGAGTCCTTCTTTGGAACTATTGAGTTCTTCCGTTTTTTTCACGAGCTCATCGAGTTTCTGATCGAGTTTGGTCTCCTTTTGCTCGATACGTTTTTCGATATCTATAGCCTTTTTTTCTATCTCTGCTGCTCGGTCACGATCTTCTTTTGCCTGTTTACGGGCATCATCCATGATTTTTTGCGCATCATGGTCTGCTTTACGTCTGATATCATTGGCCTCTTTCTCGGCAGAATTTAGGATACTATCGGCTCTCATACCTCACTGTTTCCTGAGGAAAGTGCTATACACGAAAAATGCTCATACACCGATGAGCAAGCCTACAAAGAGGCTTCAAAACGAAAACATACAATGAAAGATAAGAAACTAAAATGATGATTTTTCTGCTCCGGGGATCACTGTTTCACTTGGGTATCTGGTCAGAATATTAGGGAAAATTCAGTCGAGATCTCTGATTCGTCACGCACATTCACAAAAAAAGAAACATTCTCCGCCAAAGAGTTTGGAAATTTCGATCAAGGACATACTAACCAGAAAATCACGAAGAGCAAGAAAAGTTCATCTGAAAACTCAGGGCTACTCAATTATTTTCCCACTCAAAATACAGTGGATTCAAGTAACTACTCATGAAAAACCAATGTGATGATTTGGCGTATTGGGGCGATCTGGTGAAAAATGATAAGTAACATGTCGTCACAAGATTTCTACCAGATCGCCAGGCTCATGACTCTCGATACCCAGGATGAAACCAACAGCGTGAGAAGTAACATATTGCAGAGGATGTTTTTGAAGTACTTGTGAATTTTTATCAGCCTGCGCCTTTTGCTTTTGTTTTTTGAGATCTCCAGACTTCTTGGTTATATGACGTTGAAAAGCTAAAAAGTTCTCATCTGAACACCGAACAAGTCGTTCCATAGGACGTAAGGTTTCGCCACCAAAAGGAATACCCCACTTTCTCCCTATTGATTCGAGCACTGGAGCAAGTTCGGGATTTCTACCATCTGGAAAGTGGCTGCGTAAATCTTTAAGTGCGCTAATAAGTGGGGCTTCATTCCCGTGATATCCCCATTCATAATTTCCTGATACAGCAACATTTCCGACAGCTTTTTCTAATTGCCAGGGGATATTAGTAGTCTCTACACTAGCAGGAAGATTTCAGAGAACATTTTGAGCTGCACACGCGGCAAGTCATTGCCAAGCAAACCGAAAAAGAGCTCTCCGATCAACTGTTGGATTCATTCAATCTAAATTCATAGAATGAATCATAAGTACAATTATTTATTGTCAATTCCAGAGAAGATATCTCAAAATAGGAGAACTCGGAGCAGAAAAACTCGCCTTTTGTCAAAAATTGCTATCATGCAGACATGACAGAATCCAAAAAAGAACGACGTGTATGATATGTGACACTCCTCGGACGGCCGAGTAGCGGTAAGTCCAGCTTTGTGAATACTGTTATCGGTGATAAAATCAGTATCGTTTCCTCCATTCCACAGACGACTCGTCGCCTTATCCGAGGTATCTACACCGATGAGGCTTTTCAGATCATTTTCCAGGATGTCCCCGGACTTCACTCGAGCGCTCATAAATGGAACCAGTCGATCAATTGGGTCACAAAAAATGCCCTCGGAGACGCGGACATCATCCTGCGATTGATAGACGGATCGAGAGCAAAGGGTGAAGAAGAGTGAATCATCGACCGTATCGTAGATGAAGCAAAGGTACCGGTTATCACAATAGTCACGAAGTCCGACCTTCTCTCGGAAAAAGACAGGAAAAAGTTTCCAAAATGATCACAGTTTGTTTCAAATATTACACGAGAAGGAATCGATGAGATCGTCAAAAAAATTGGAGGGAAATTACCGAAATGACCTCTGCTCTATCCAGAATCAGATATCACCGATCAAGATGTCCACACTCGTGCTAGCGAAATTATTCGTGAAAAGATATTCCAGACAACCTATGAGGAAGTGCCTCATGACACCTATGTCGATATCGAAATGATGGAGGACAAATGAAAACTCGTGAAAATACTGGCCTATATTTTTTGTACTACTGATTCCCAGAAAAAAATACTCATCGGAAATCACGGCACAAAAATCAAAGAAATCGGATCACTCGCACGTCAGGATCTCCAGGATTTGTTTGAGAAAAAGGTCTACCTCGAACTACATATCAAGGTTGCTCGTAATTGGCAGGGACAGGAAAACATTACTAGGAAAGTTCTGGGGAAAATGTAAATATGAAAACCTCTGGAAAATCCCCCGGATAAGAGGAGAAAGCAAAAAAATACTTGTCGGAAGGCAAGTATTTTTTATTATCAGCGTACTTTTCAACCATTTACGCTTTATACTATGCGCGGTCACTATCAAAATCCTGTGAACAATAACCCTTGGTCAAAAATCCTTATCGGTCTTGCCATCGTTATTTTCGTCGTCCTGATCGGCAAGTTTATTAGTGGCCAAGGCCCCTCTCTCGAAGATGCTGCTGTCTCACTGCGTCTCTCAGATGCTTCGAGCAGTGCCGAGATCACTTCAGGTGATAACGATGCAAAAAATGTAAATGCTAATACTCCGCTTGCTGCACTCGATCTCGTGGAAGTTCGAAACGGGACTGGTCAAGTCGCATTTCTCGCAAATCAGAAAAATATCCTCAACATGAATACCGGAACAAAACTTCGCTATCTCGGAGAAGGAAATGACGGAAAATCCAGCTTCCGACTCGAGAACAAGGACCTCTGGGTACAATCCGATACAGCTGGTATGACATTTGATCTCATAGGACTCTCGCTCACGCCGAGCTCAACAACTGTGATGAATATCTCAAAAAATGAGCTCTTTACGACGATTACTGTCCTGCAAGGATCGGCTTCGCTCAATCTCGGAGGATCGCTTCTGGAGATCGTCGCTGGGAAACAGCTCAATTATTCGACTCTAAAAACGCTCACCATCGAGGACCTCACTTCTCGTGTCGCTCCTGTCAATCCTGACACGCTCTCCTCTGACTGGATGAAACAAAATAATGCTTCTGCCTACGTCACTACGGCTCCTGAGACAACCACAAGTGGCACTTCTTCCACGACAAACAATGGCGGCCTGATACTTTTTGACTCCCCTGTCGATGAGTCAACAGTTGAAACCAAAACTATCACCGTCACAGGACGTGTTCTATCGCCAAATGTTTCCCGGCTCGTCATCAATGGCACTCCAGCAACAATCGATCCAGCGAAACAGACATTCTCTCTCGGTTCTGTCACACTGACGGCAAAAGAAAACAATATCGTCTATCGAACTTTCGATGTCAGCGGTGGTCTCCTCTCAAAGGGCATCATCACGGTCTACACCACTGCAAACGGTCTGGCTGCCACTACCAGCGCTGGTACGAGCACTCGTGCCCAAGTCGAAACATACAAAGCAGATAACCGATTCAAGATCATTTCTCCAAGCACAGACTTTTATGAGACCAGAGAAACAAAAGTAAAAATCGAGTGACGTGTGACAGCAAATGTCGCTCATCATATCACGATCAATGACTTCCGCCTGAGTTCTTTCGCAGTCAATGGTAGTACGTGGTATTACTTTGCCAATCAACAATTCGGTAATATGCAGGAAGGAGTGAACACCTACACCATTCGCTACTTCGATGCAGAGGATAATGAGATCTACAAGCAGCTCTTTGTGATAAAAAAGCTTCCTGCCTTTACTTCCACCGGTGCAAAAGTTCCAGTTGCTTCAGGAGAAACTACCACTTCCCTTTAATCCCTCCTCCATGCGTCAGTCGGGTTCTTCTATCATAGAAGTCGTCGTGATGATAGTCATCATCAGCGTTTCTGTGGTTGGTATCTATTCTCTCATTAATAGTGCCCAGAAGCTCTCAAAGACCGCCGATGATCGACTCATCGCTACGAACCTTGCTCGAGAGTGACTCGAATCAATAGGAGCGCTCAGAGATACATTTATCCTGAGATCCTACAGTGCGAATGATTGTTTTTTTACGATCGATGGATCCAATCTCGATGATGATAAGTGCTACAGGGATGGTTCGCTCACAGGAACGAAATACTATCTCCTGGATAATAAAACGCTCGCAACGACGCCTGAAAATGTAGCTGTATGCATCAATACCGATGGTTGGTATTCGCAAGAATTGAGCAAAGTGGGAGTTGATTGCAAAATTTCTCCATCTTGTGGATGAACACTCCAAAAAGAATGCCAAACACAGTTTACCAGAAGTATCACTTTTGAACCATGTGGAATAGATATGAGTCAGTGCGTAAAAGCAAAAGTGAATATTCTTTGGTGAAAAGAAAAGATGGTCAACAGCATCCTCACGCGAGACCAATCTCTCTCGCTCGAACAAGTATTCACGAAACATTAGTTATTGGAGAATTTTCTTCCATTCAGTCAAAAGATGCACATCGACTGGCGTGCTCCAGCCAACACGACCATCCGTTTCAAATGCTGTATGGATACCGATGAGTTCTCACTGGAGATTCACAAGCGGTCACCCACTATACCCTGCCTGCAATGGAATATCTGTGAGGAGAAGCCCTGTAAATGTTTTGTTACCAATTTGTACAGACTGATCTATACCCGAGAGCAGGCCGAGATGACTCACAAATGATTGCGATTCAGGAAGTGCCCCAAAGGCAATGACCACATCTCCCAATCGTAGAAACGTCCTAGAAGCAATAAGAGGAATAAAGTCTCTCTGAGGATGATTCTCGAGAGTCATAAGCGCGACATCCAGCGTCGGGTGGAGAGCGATGGGACGTCCCCATTCGATCTCTTTATCAAAAAATCGTATTCCATAACGCTCACCCATTTGTACAAGATGCTTACTCGTAAGGATAGTACCCTTTTCATCGATGATCGCTCCAGCTCCAATTATCCCGGTTTTCCCAACAATCATAACAGTTGCCCGAGATACAGTATCAAGTGTAACATGAATCTGATCTTGGAGATGAGGAATGGGAGAACCAGGACGAAGTGAAAAAATTATAAAGACAGTGAAAAATATCATCAGTACGATCGAAGTCGTGGGGAAAAACAGCGAAAATGAAAATAATGAAAATGGAGATTTCTTCATAAAGAGAGTATATTTTTTTTAGACAAAAAGCGAAAACAATCTAGACTGCCTCTATCATGAAACATATCGTCCTCATGGGTGGAGGATCCGGCATCTCTCACCTTCTGCCATTTTTTTGCCAGGAACCAGAATGGGAGGTCAGCGCTATCGTGGCTACGGGTGATAGTGGAGGAAGTACCGGGGTTATACGAAGCTCCTACAGTGTACCAGCCATCGGCGATATCGTGAAAAATCTCGCTGCCCTCGGAGGAGAAGAAACGCTGTGGATGACCTACAGATATCAAGAGGGATTTCTCGCTGGCCATACCACTGGTAATCTCTGGCTCCTAGGACTCGTACAGAGCTATGGTTTCTCCGAATGAATAAAAAAGGCTCACCAAATACTCGGTTACAAAGAACACAGAATAATACCGGCAACAAACCTTGCTCACGATATAGAAATCACCACTATCGGTGGAGAAAAAATAATATGAGAAGAAAGAATCATCAAATATACCGAGCTCTCTGGACAAGTGGGAAATATCGAACTCACACCATCTGTATCTGCTTCAGAAGAAGCACAAGAAGCCCTTGAGAGAGCTGACCTGATCATCCTCGGACCTGGAACACTCTATACATCACTGATAGCTTGTCTGCTTCCTCATGGCATGCAGGAAGCGTTTCGGAAATCGAAAGCGGAGAAATTCTTCATAGCCAATGCTGCCAATTTTCCTCCCGGACACTGCGATGGGTACACACTTTCCACGTATCTGGAAGAAATATGGCGGCTTACCGCAATAAAAGGGTTTGATGGTATCCTCGCTCACGATGGAAAAAATATACCTCCAGCGCAAGCTATTGAAGTGTCTCCTGGAAAAAATATTTCTATCATGAATGTACTCACTTCAGATACAAAAGATACTGGAGGAAAATTTGATGCTATAAAGAGGAATACGCTCCGACATGATGGAGGGAAAGTCGTCCAGTGGATAAAAAAATATTTTCATTAGAATGCGCTCATGCCAGAAACGAATTCGATTCATCCAACCTCTATACTCACCAATTGTATTCTCTGAAATGGCATCTCCATCGGACCTTTTTGCTTCATTTCCGATACAGATCTTGGAGATAATGTGGGTATCGAAGGAAGTGTCAGGATCGAGAAAAGCACGCTCAAAAATGATGTACAAATCCTCTGGTGAAGTATTATCCGTGAATCAATACTCGAAGAAGGCTGCATCATCGGCTGTGAAGTCAAGAAATCTCATCTCGGGAAACACAATAAAGCGAAACACTTGGGAACAACCATTGTGAGCACAAAAACAGGTGAGAAAGTGAATTTCGGAGGAGGAATGAAATGCGCAAACTATGATGGTACATGAAAAGGAAAGTTTGTTATCGAGGATAATGTTTTTCTCTGATGCAACAGCGTCCTCTCCGTCCGGGCAGAGAAGATAACCACCATCCACGCACGGACAAAAATAGGAGCCAATGTCCATATTGCCGAAGATCTTCCGCCTGATACTCTGGCATATCTCGATCGTGAGACAGGAAAAACTACCGTGCGTGCTGGATATTATGCAGAATGAAAAAGGAAGAATTAAATGTACAAAAAATACCCCCTTTACATCGGAATGACACACGCAAAAACAGACACGAGAGTCCGAGAGCAAATACTGTTTGAGCGTTGTGAATACAGAAATAAAGTTGCTGAACTGAAAAGCGAGTTTATTTGCTTTCGGCAGTTTTGCGTACTTTGGCTGTCAAAAGTACAAAAATGACTCTATATCTGGATCTAGATTCCTCCTCGCGCTCGCAAGCTCGCTTGGCTGGCATGACAAATTACAGTCTCTTTCTTAATCTATAATTTACAATTTCGTGCGTCACCCCTATTTTTTCCTCTTTTTCGGTGTTTTCTTGCTTCTCTACACACTCATCAATGGATATATATTTTTCCACGGATGGACTATGACAGCAGATTTTGGTATTTCGAAATGGCTTTTTACAGGTATTTTCGTCTGTCTTTCTTTTGCCTATATCATCGGTGAGATAATACAGCAGAGAAGAAGTTCTATCATTTCTGATCTCCTCATCACTTTCGGATCGCTTTGGTTTGTCGGAGTAGTACATTTTTTCCTAGCAAGCATCATCTATGACATCTTCCTCGGGATAAATTTCATCACAAAGTGGTTTACAGTTATAGAGATCCATACTATCAGCTATCATGTAACCTGGATAGTAGTGTTAGGGACAATAGCTACTATAGTTCTCGGATATATCAATTCGAGAAACCCGGCTATCCGTCGATACACAATCAAAATCAAGAAAAAAAATCCTCTCCATAATCGTCTTACTCTCGCTGTAGCAAGCGATATACATCTCGGACCAACCAATGGTGTCGGCCATATCCGGCATATCGTGAAAAAAATTAACGCACTAAACCCCGATCTGATTCTCCTACCAGGCGATATCATGGATGGTGAAATCGATCCCGTGATTCGCAGAGACCTCGGAGGGTACCTTCGGAAATTCAGATCGACTTATGGTACCCACGCAATTACTGGCAATCATGAGTATATAGGAGGTATAGAGAGAGCGTGTACATATCTGAGAGAACATAGTATTACTCTTCTTCAGGATGAAGTAATCGAAGTCGGCGGAATAATCATCGCTGGACAGGATGACCTCTCATCAGCACGTTTTGGTCGACACAGGAGTACTCTTGCAGATCTCCTTGCCAATGTCGACAAGAAAAAACCCATTATCCTCCTCGATCATCATCCAAAAAAACTCTCCGAAGCAGAAAAAAATGGTGTAGATATACAATTCTCTGGACATACGCACAATGGTCAGCTCTGGCCGCTCAATCTCATCTTGAAGCGTCTCTTTGAACTCCCAGCAGGATACAAGAAAAAAGGGCATACACATATTTTTGTATCCGCGTGAGTAGGCACATGGGGTCCACCCGTCAGGACCAACGGACGTCCAGAGATACTCTTCGTGACAGTTGAATTTGAGTAAAATTCAGAGGAAACCTCTTCTCTAGGTCATTTTATGATACTAATCTCAGAAATAATACCTTGTTTTGTTGTATTTTATAGGATTTCTACGTATACAAATTGTGTACAAAACCTGAGAAACGCCTGAAAATAGGGCTTCCCTGAGGGTTTTCCCAGGTATGAATTATAGAGAAAAAGAAAAACAGCGTTTTCCTCATACACAAGCCATTCCCAAAAATCAGACTTCTATAATGTGATATAATTACACAAAATCACAAGTACCCACGAAATTGATTTGGCCGCGAGTTATGCTACTATGGGGGTACAAGCTGTTCTCGTGCAACATTGACCCTGTGATGGAGAGAATCTCACGATTTCTCACCGCATCTTTCAAATACAAATACAGAGATCAGAGATGGTTTACCTCTCTTATCCATGTTTTTTCTGTCGATGTTTTTTGTTCACGGGCATCACCTTTTCCATTGTTGTGGAAAGAGTGATGCTCGCGTAATCGGAAAATACGGCACGAAGCCGGGTGAATATGCTCCCCATTACCGAAACAGAGTCAGGACCTTGTTTCCAGGCTTGTCAGGGTATGTCATGTCGTCCATGACGCCGCGTATCCCGCATCCATGCGAGCACAATAGATAATCTTTTTTATCGCTCAGCATCGTGGTGTAGGAACATTATTAGCTCCCAAGAATTACCAAATTCCTTGGGAGTTTTTTTATGCTTTTACATGATTTATAGACAACCTAAATTATACCTGAGACTATTTAAAGCATCTTATAAGCATTACCTCTATTTGAAACCTCAATGACGATGACTCTGAGAATACTATGATCAACATAATAGACCACTCGATAGATACCTATCCTCATGCGATATAAATGATATCAGGTTCACTGCAATTTTGCAACATCAAGATTTTGAGTTTTTCCCATACAGACAGCACCAAGGCCAAGAAAAATCCTATCACGATACTGGATAGGAATTTTTGAGAGATATTTCTGGGCTGATTTCTTGATTTCCAGATCGTACATGATCTACTTCCGAAGAGTAAACTCTTTTTGATAACGATTTGCCATTTCTCAAAAAACAGAACCCAAATCGATTCTATCGCCTGGTTCAGCAATAAGGGTATTATAATGAGCGATTTGCTCATCCGTGAGATGTTCAATAATTGAGGAGGTCATAGAGTGATTATATCGGAAATACCAATCAAGCAAGGGCTCTAGAGTTGATCATATTACTTCAATCTGCTAACTATAAATCTAATAAAATCCTCTCTATTACTATGATTGTTACTGTTTTCTTGAGCGGAAGCGAAGCGAAGCAAAACAAGCAACCTGCCTGCCGGCAGGCAGGAAGGATTGAGAATATAACAGCAACTATCATTTCTGCAAAAGTTTATCAATCACCTCAAAGGAATAAACACGAAACAGGGTCCAGAAAAATCAGTCACACAAAAAGGGCGAATAAAAATTCATCTTTAATCCGAATGGTCATCAATATGAAATATTCTCAGCTCATCCTCAACGATATATCCAATTGCTCTATATTGCTGATTAAGACGGAAATACCATTTTTCAGACTTATACGGCTGTCTCTTTTTGAAATCAATAGCCTGAAAATGTCATTCTAATATATACTTTTTTGCTTTTTGATACTGTTTTTCTAGTCACCATCTAACCAAACGATCATACTCTTTTTGGGGAATTGTCACTTTCCGAATAACCATATTTTAGAGATCAAGAAAATCATCACTTTTTGTCTTCTGCATCTTCTGTTCGAGCATCTCTTCATACAGAACTTGGTAAAGATCAGAAAAATCTCGGAAATGTGTCCGAGGTAATCCAGGATCTTTATCTATAATAATATTCGTCATAGCCCCATTATATACGGGAAAAAAAATGCACAATACTTACTTACACCTAGTGTTTCCATCGTGCCTCTGTCACTGCAAATAGTATAAAATCCTTTCTATAACTGTTACTATGACTATTTACTTGAGCGAAGCGAATAATGCAAAAGGATTGAAAATATAACAGCAAAGGTTGTTTTGGCAAAAGTTTTTTTCGTTTTTTTCTTGACAAAAATTCAAAAAATACATACTATTATCCCGTAACCAAAAAATTATGAACAAAATAATTGCAAACAATGAAGGAAATGGTGACAGTAGAAGAAATTTTGTAAGGAAGGGTCTACAAACATTGATCGCTATTGGCGCAGCAAGAGCAACAAATGCTTTGGGGCAAACATTGCCTAGTACTTATGACGAAATTATGGCAGCTCTCGCTAAATGAGATTTAACTTATGAGCAATTATTTAAAGCATGTTCAGATAATGCTAGAAGTTTCTCTGAAGAGCAGAAAACAGTTTTAAAAGGAGAATTAGCAAAATTACAACTACAGAAGCAACAAAAACCAGTAGAAATTGAAGAAAAACCTCCTATCAACGAAACAGCTGCTACAAAGAAAGAGAGAGAATTTGCAGAAAGAACTCTGGTAGATGCAAACAAATTTATAAACGAAGCTAAAAATTTTCATGTATGAGATGGGTCTACAGTTGAAGTAGACATGAAAAACATAGGTGCCGATCGAATCTTTACTGTTAGAAAAGGTAAAAAAATACCCGACTGAGCTATGCCAAATGGATGGGTAAGTGTCGACTATGGTGATAAAAGAATGTATCATCTCATTCCAGAAAAAAATTATACTTATAAAGTAAATCTTCCTAAGAGTGTTGAAGAAGGTGCAGAAGTTTTGGACAAGGCAAGAATAATGTTTTTTAAGGACGATTGGACACGTATAGATCTGGAATGAAATGATAATAAAACTTTTGGCATTGATTTACCAGTTTGATCTGATGGTATTGATATTACTATCCCGAAAAAATGTACCATTATAGAAGAGAAATATATAGTTTCTATGAAACTAGGGGTTGATGGGAAAATTCCACCCTCTCAACGCTTCATCGTATGAACCACAGAGATCAAACAGGTCAGTTCTACATCTACTATTGCAAAGAAGTAGTATGGCATAGAATGGAGACATGATCCCTAAAATATTTCATCAGATATGGCTTTGAGGGAAGCCCCTTCCAAAAGATTTTCAGAAATATCAAAAGACTTGGCAATATTATAATCCTGATTGGCAACTAAAAATCTGGAATGAGAATAATATAGAGACTTTGAGTCTTTTTAACAAGCAAATTTTTCTGAAATTAGTGAATTTCTCTGAAAAATCAGACTATATACGTTACCTTGCTGTATACGACTACGGTGGAATTTACATTGATACAGACTTTGAATGTCTCAAAAATATCGATCACCTTGCAGATAATTTTTCATGTTTTTTTCCTCAGGAAATCTGCTGGTGAAAAAAAAATATTTGTTGAGGGATTTTTGGTGCAAAGAGAAAAAATCAGTTGATATTAAACATAATTTTGGGAATTACAAACCGTCTAAACTGATTAAAAAAACAAACTCCTTCCCATATTAAAATCTGACCTGTTTACTTACAGGAAATAGTGAATTCAAATTTAATAACATCTAATGCATGTATTTTAGAACCCGAGATATTTTTTTCATACAGTTTCGATGACTTTCGTAAATGAAAGCCTTACAGTAAATGCATCACCGTAAACTCCTTAGGAATTCATCATTATACAGGATCATGGTGGCCTCTACATACTCGTTTGCGTTTTTTTATATACAAAACAATTATAAAATACTTTGTTTATACAAAAATTATTATAAAATTATTCACGTGAAAAATCAGAAAAAATACATAATATTTATACTTATCTTAGTAGTGAGCTATTTTGGAGTTATCAATCGTGAAATCATCAGTTCTTTTCCCGAGGGCTTAGACAACTTTGTATTCCAATGTTCTGATTTCTGAAAAAGTTTTACACAAACGCAAAATTATCTCACGGAGAATATTAAATTATATGACATAGTAGAATTTTGACATGAACCTGGGTGGTATTTAGAAGTTTCGACATTAGTTAGGATGTCATGAATTAAAGTAGTTCAATGAGTTATTGTATGATTTGATACTTTAATTTTCTGGATGATATCTCTCCTAGTGGGTTGTTTTATTAGAAGAAATACAAAATCACTAACCTGGTGAATCATCGGGGGTGTTCTGGTACTTGTATCATTTGTACAAAATATGTCATACTTTTGACATGCGAGGCAAATGATGGCAAGCTTGCTGCTATTCGTGCTGATTTATATTTTATGCGTAAAAAAAATACGATATTGGTCGACAAAAATAATAGTATGAATAATCATCGGAATGATATTTATAACTCATAGAGCAGTGCTCGGGATAAGTGTAATATGAATTTGATGAATTTTAATTCATGCCCTACTCTTTAAGAGAAAAAATATTTTTCACATCGTCTCTGTATGAATAATAAGTGTAATTTTTTCGATACCTTATCTTTGGGCATCTAGAATTGACTTTCAGAGAACATTTACCTATTTAACAAACAACACTTACGAGGATACTTTGAGAGATGACCTCAATACGACTAGAAAAAATACAGATTGAGGATTTTCAATGGTTAGAGTAGGATATTCCGACACAGTTCCTCTCAATGACTATTGGGTGTTTTTTTGAATATCATTATTAATGTGTACCTTGTGAATGAAGTTAATTTTTAAGAAAAAGGATATGCTCGCTTTTTGGATATTTTTTATACTCATAATCTTATACTGCTCATGAAAAAGAACGTTTGGCCATAGAATACTGGAAACTCTTGAACCGCTCATTATCATAGGATTTTGTTTTGGCTGTTTTTACGGACTGGAAAAAAAATATCTAAAATTCATCTCTGTAGTTACTTTAATAGTTATTTATATACTTTATAGACCAACTAGACTATTAGGGGAGTATAAAACTCTACCGCGTACCGAAAAAACTCTACAGGAAGCATTAAAAATACTTCCAAAAGAAAACTCCATTATTCTATGATCTCAATGCATCGCTGATTTATTTCAACAATTGTGATATAAAACTAGCATGAATACCGCACTCTACAGTATAGCGAACATACAAGAGCTAGAAAATAATGGCATCTTTATGAGTGATGGGGAGCTATGGTTTTTCTGAGAAGACTATTGGAAATTTCTATGAAAAAAATACCCTCTTCCGATGCCAACTTTTCTCGCAGGGAAGAAAGTATATTTAATATTTTCTAAAAAATACTGGAATAGTAGTCAAATAAAACAATTCGAAAAAAATAACAATATTAAAGGCGTAACAATTCTGAAATATAATCCCAGCTGAGATTATATTCTAAACTACATACTACAAATTGATGAACCCCTAGAATATTTCGATAGTATCAACTATTATAAATCAATTTTATCATCTGTATGATATTAATCCCGAAAATAATCCATCAAATTTGGCTTTGAAATAGAATTCCCTCAGAAATTATCAGGTGTATGGATTCCTGGAAAAAATATAATTATGACTGGGAATATAAAATTTGGCTTCAGGATGAACTAGAGGATGAACTTTCTGAAGATATAAAAAAAACAAGCAAGTTATTAGAGTCATTAGCAGCTAAAACCGATATATATAGGTTAGCGCTAATATATAAATTTTGAGGCCTATATGTAGATGCGGACATATTATGTTACCGGAACATTAATCCATTATGTGAAAATATAAATTTTATTATTTCAGAAGAGTGACCATGGATAACGACTAATGCCTTATTTGGGAGCATGCAAGGACATAGAATTATACAAAATGCCCTGAGTGATTATCTAAAATATACGCCTCATATAAAAACATATCAAAGGATACCTAACTGACCGATGCAACTAAGCGAATTTATTGATGCTGATAAAAATAACATAAAAATAATTGATAGAGAATATTTTTTCTGAGAATATTGGATGTCATGAAAAAATATATTCTGATATAATAAAAAATGATTAACACGCTACGGAAATCACTATTATTTCTCATCATGGAATAAAAAGAAAAAAATATGACTCAATATGAAAAGAAAATTAGTTAAAATCCCTGGAATGATGTTATTGTTAGTGATACAAAAGTATGCCTCATACCTAAAATATAAATATATTTTTAAAAATATTTGTTATTTTCGAGTACTTTTTTTATGAAAATAGGATTTTTTTGTATAAACTTACCAGCTCGACAAGATCGATGGAAAAAAGTTTCTCAGGAGTTCGAAAACGTACATCTTGATATCGAAAAATTTGTAGCAATAAGTATTAAAAAATGCCCATCATATTGATGTACTTTATCACATAGAAGTATTATAGAGATGGCAAAAAAAAGAAATTATGATGCTGTTTGTGTATTTGAAGACGATGTAGTCTTCTCAAATCCAAAAAAATTCCAATATAATTTAGCTGAACTCATAGAAAATGTTCCAGATAAATGGCAACTAATATATCTCGGATGTTGATTCGCAAGAAACGCAGAATTAAAAAAAAGTGGATTAAACATCTATCAAATGAAGTGATGAATATGTACCCATGGTATTATATACCATAAAAATATATTTCAGACTATACTCGATCGTATACCTGTATTTCAACTAAAAAAAACAAACAAAGGATATATCGAATGAATAGATACTTACGATAATTGGCTCGCTCAAGTAATTCAAAAAGAATACCCGAGCTATGTTAGAATTCCTTTTTTAGTGAATCAAAATAGTGACTATTCAGATATTGATAAAAGCCATAAAAAAACAAAGTATTATTTCAAATTCTTGAGTTTTATGTACGCCCGTAAAATGTGATTTATTATGAAATTTATAGGATATATATGAGATATTTTTCATATCTCCTTACAGTATCAAAAAAAGAAAAAAAATTAGATTTTCGATAAAGTATCTACCCAAAAAATAGAGCTTTCAGTCAAAATAATTCAGTTTCTGATAAAATTATTACTTCAGACAAAAGGGTAAATAAAAGACTTGGTTTCATAGTACTGTGCTTCTAAAAGTGTCACTGGATTGCCCTCCCGACGTGAAGGAAAAATCAAATAGTCCGCCACCGTAAACCACCGAGCTTTTTCTACAGGATCTCTGATGGCAGCTACCAGAGATACATTTATGAGATTTTTTTTTCTAATAATACGACGATATTCTGGCTCCATCGGTCAAAATCCTCAGAGCACATAATGAAATCGGTGATCGAGACCTGGCATAACCTCAGAGAGAAACCAATGAAATCACTTCAGCTCTACGAATCGACCAATCGAGAAAAGGAGTATTTTATCTGTAGGGACACCGTGTGAAGTCAAAAATTCGTCTCGATCAAAAATTCATGGACTCGAAAAAGTGAGAGTTGTGAGTGAATGTTGATGAATGGTGATTTTTTCCGATCGTACACCGCGTTTTATGGCTTCTTGCTTGATGCCATCACTGACAGCTACGACCTCATCAGTATGACGCCAAAACCAAGGTATGATAGATTGGTAAATCTTGTTGGGCCAGACAACATCCGTTCCATGCAGAGTCACTCGAGAAATACAGTGGGATTTTGCACACCTAAAAAGAGTATTTGTCTTTGCCAAGAGATATCCAACTCCAGCGATAGAACCATCCAGACTCCATACAATATCACTTTTTTGAACGTAATATAAACCACGAGAAAGACATTTAGTGAGGAAAAAAGTCAAACGAAGAAATTCTGAAAAGTTATACAAAATCTTCCAGAATAGATGCGAACACGATTGAGAAAGTAAATATTCGCTCCGAGGTGCTGCTACTATAATCTTCACCTCATAACCTCCTTCTAGGAGAGTATGATAGAGGTCATGGGAATACTTTTCAATCCCCCCAATTTGAGGTGGATAATTTTTTGTTAATAAAAGAATCTTTTGAGACATGAAATTCTTTAAATTACCTTATAAAATACCTGTATTCATTTTCACCTCACCATGTTCCACCAATACCTTCATCTGATCTTGCACGTGATTCATCCAAAATCGAAGTCGCATCATAAAATCCAATATGATATTCGAGTCATTTTTCATAACCATTACAGAGGTATTTCTCATGACTTACTCCCCAGCTCGTACCTCAATGATTCATCATCTGTGTTAGGTTTTCATACAAAATAGTTTTATCATTATTCATGATATTCCAAGTAGCTTTCCTCGGTAGTTCAAGACATCCGTGATCATTTTTTCCAAGAACTGAAGGTCACAATGCCCAGTTAAGAGCTCGGTTAGTACTAAATGTAAATTTTACCCATTTTTTCTCATCACCAGTACGATTACGAATAAGTATTTCTTTGCTTCCTAAGTCAGTAAAATGATGATAATTGAGAAGACCAGCGAGATTTGGATCATCATAGTGAGATAGGTCATTAACTGGTTCAGTTTCCAGAACATTTCGCATCTCTACATACGATTTCTGGATAGGTGAATCAGGATGACCATTATTAGCATAAAAGAGTGTCCAACCGCCACCATCAGTCTGCATATCGCAGAAAACCTGAGTTTTTTTACCATTCAAATCTATGGTATAAACTCCTGACCTTCGTTGGATAATAGGATTATTTATATTGTAGATATCGAGACAGCTCTTGAGTGTCTCAAGACCTATGCTTTTTCTCACGTCCATATCAGAGATGTCGAGCTTTCATGGTTTCAATTTTTTCATCACAAGAGGAGTATTCGAAGCATCAACAAGAAAAAGCTCACCGGCAGCCGTTCAAACACTATAGATAGGCATATCTCAGAGGGTGGTCTGAGAAAAATCTCTTGAATCAAGAAAAGCCATAATCTCAAAAGTTTTCTTATCAGGTGATAGTGCATAAAAATACGATTCTCCGGTTTTTGGGTCAAGCAGAGTATTGAGACCAATAGTATCATAAAGAGAGACAGGTATGCGACCCTTAAACCCCAGAGGAATATCACCAAAGATAATTTCGAGAGTATCTTCGGGAAGAGGGAGCTCAACTCAGCGCTGAAGGGCCCCTTGTAGGGATTGTTTGATCAAATTAAGATGTCGTATACGTATCTGATCAGGTGTTTCCGAAACTGCAGGTATATCTCCGGTCTCTTCTCATAAAGGATTTCAAGAACCAACTGTACGAAAAACAAAAAACCATACTCATAGACCAATCAGTATGGCCAAAAGAATAGATCATGCAATAATTAGATTTTTATGCGAAAGGAACTTCATAACTTCCACGATAGTATCTACTTTTTGTTAGATGCAAAGGTATTTTTACAAAAAAATATGAAGTTAAAATTTGACAATGAAAAATTTCCATCATATTTAAGATATTAAAACATATAAAAAATGATACTGTCTTTTGAAAACTGAAACATACATAATGACCAAATTGCTGCGCGGAAAAGAATAGCTGAAGCGATCTTACCTTTAATGGATAAAATTGATCGACTACAAATATTCCAAAGTACAGTTTGATGTGGAAATACATGTGCTATGTGTTCACAAGGAGCATCTACTGGAATAACTAGAATAGAACAAATAAATATTCTTGATATATTGGCTGCTCTAAAAGGAAATGTTGAGTGAATCTTAGGTACTACAAAATTATGATTTAATCGTATTCATAAACCAGGCATTATATTCCCTTATTTAGATAATGATTGCTGATCCGATCCAAATTTATTAACTATAATAAGGGTTTTATGAGAAGATTTTTGATCGAAAGTACGAATATCAACGGTAGGGTATTCTCGGCATAATAAACAGTTACAAGAAATGCACAGAAAAATTGCGGAAGAAATGTACATATATATTGATGGTTTTCGATTATCTATAACCCCTTACACTGCCCACTTTTTTTCCGAAGACTATATCGCAGACATAGCAAATCTACTGTATACATATAGAAACCTCATAATCAGACAGTGAACTTGAAGAGACAAGTTTGCTTGTGAGCTTCGTTGGCCACCTTTTATTGAAATATGAGAAGTAGAGGCAGGATTATGGAAGTGAAGATTTTATATACGTTCATGAAATTATTGTTTCTTAGCAAAAGACGCGAATCAAATAAAAAAAACAAAAATAAAGGCTGTCATAGACCGCCAAGTTCAGTTCGATGACGGACCATTGGAATGATATTTATTTAAAAAAGATTGATTAGAAGAAATGAGCATGGTAGATATAGATTTATTATCCTGCAAAGAAGATGCTTCATTATACTATTTAGAAAATATAGATGGCGATCTATATGCAATAAATCCGTTGTTTAAAAAAGATGGTTCGTTTTCAGCTATACATTTTTTACCAAAAACAGATTCTAGAACAAGTTGATGAGTTTTGGACAGTACAAGACCTTTTTTGAATGCTATGTTACAATACAAAAGAGAAAGTTTTTGAATAGATTCAAAAGATAAGCTTAAAAATGGTGACATCGATCATTTTATAAATTTTTTGCAAACATATATCAGACAAGCATGATACACGAGTTCTTATAGACAATTTTTAGAAGAAAAAATATTTCCAATAATATTTGTAATCAGCCAGGCAATAAAATTATCGGGATTGGGGGATGATTATTTTTTTGATCCTGGATTTTTAGTTGATACAGGACATATTGTTAATCAAGGTCGCGCAAGAAGCCTTTTTGAGTGATTAGTTTCGCAGGATGATGAGCCAATTACAGTGAACGAAATGAAATGATATGGAGATAAAAATAGCACATGATCTGAAAGAGGCACTGTCTACAGGATAGCACCCACACCGATAAATTGATATACTGGAATGAGAAACACAATAACTTCAGAGCAGGGCTTAATAATAGGATGACTACATCACAAATGACTGCAATCAATCCCAGAAGAAACTTATGTATTTGATGTACCTATAAAAAAACTTTATATACCCAGAACAGAAATTATAAAATCTTTTGGTATTCCAGGTCTACCTTTTATAAATCAACATGGAATTAAAAAATAAATGAAATATCCTTTCTGATAGAATTCGAGCTATTAAAAAAGCACAAAATGGGTATTTAGTACTCTTTGATAAATTTGGCACTGCGTTAAGAAATGCAATAGATTTAGTGCCAGAATTAAAGCCAGACATGGTTGTATCGGAAAGATGACAGGAGTGAGACTTTATCCTAGAGACATGAACAAAAAACATAGGGAGTATCCACTATTTAGATTTTTTGAGTGAAAAAAATGACTTTTTTGAAAACAATTACAAGATAAGAATCCCTTACTAATGGCTTGGACACGAAAAAAACAATTCAGAGATTTATGAAGAACGCTTTGTGTAGATGATAGTATTTCAAATTTCGTTGAAGATAAAACAAATTTACAATATATTTTAGAACAATCAGGAGTTAATAAGAAATTATTTTCCCTGAGACAAAAGGTTTTTAGGAAATGAGAGATCTCGCCGAGCTTAAAAGATTTAAGAACGGAATTTGGTCTTCCCTTTGTTGTGCAAGGATGGTCAAAATGAGGTGACGGAACAATAATTGTAATGGATGAAACAGACTTCAATAAAATTTGAGGATTAAAGGGGGATATTAGAATATCAGAATTTTGTAATCAACAATATTCATCTATATACGGACTGGTAGTACCCGGACAAAATGGTAATTGTAAAGTAATTATGGATCGCCCTTCCTATAAAGTTGTTGGAATTAATGATATAGGTGTTTCTTCAGTTTTTTGAGGTGGATGTGATTGGAGTAGGATACCACATATAGATGGGAAGGAAACAATAGAAAACATTACAAAAATATGAGAATTTCTTTTTAGAAAATTTTGATATACATGAGCTATCATGATAGAATGATTTATAATTAATGGCCGTTTTGTCATAAATGAAATAAATAGTCGGCTCTGATGAGGTAATGAGGTTTCTGGATTTAATCAAATAATGAATTGAGAATTACCAATACAGGCTCTACATTATGCCATAATGTTAGGAATAAAATGTGACGATTTGTTTGTTAAAGAATCATTTTTGGAAAACCATTTCTATAATAGAAATGGTTGTTTTTATATAAAAGTTGTATGAAAATGAGAACGAAAATTTAAACCAGGCGATATACGCGATGGGCTGTACAAATTCAAACAAGATAAAATCCCAAATATATGACAAATAAAGTGAGTAAACCAAGCTAATTTTAGAGACGGGAACTTCTTAATTACGAACTGTCCAAGGCATAATACTCTGTGCTCGGCGAAAACACATATATGTATGATCGAATGAGTTTCCTGAAGAGAAAGACCCATAATCACAGGTCCACATACAGTAGATAGCGAAATTAGGCAAATAGCTCAATTAGTATATAATACAATTCAATATGAGTAGTACTATTCCAGAAGATCAAGTAGAACATTATCCACATCCAGAATCAAAAGAGGATGTAAAAAAAACATGGTCCTGCAAAGCTATAATAGTGAGGAAAGTGGCTTCTAAAGTGGAAATTTTACTAGCTCCAAATGAACATGAAGATCAAATGAGTATACCATGATGAACCGTAAAAATTGATGAGCAACCTGAAGCAACTCTCAATCGAGAATGCAGTGAAGAACTAAAAAACCCAGGATTCAAATTATTGAGTTTTACACCTTTTAGAACAACTGAAAAAGTATTTCGAGGACCAACTGATAATAAGTATCGGCACAAGGTATATATGTGGTTTATATGTTCTATTGGGGATGATATAGGAACAGGAGATGGACAATTCGTCGAAATTAAAGAATCCTTAACCTTACTTAAAGATTTTGAAAGAGAAGTCATAGAAGCGTATCTGACTTCTATGAAATAAAATTAATCTTTTCTAAGTTTTTCAGCTAGATTTCTAGGCTTAGGAGGAGATATTTTAATATTAATTGCCTCAAAAACTCCTTCACTGACAATTTTTCCTTCAAAAATAAGAGGTTTATTCAGGACCATTCTTTCTTTTATCTGTGTGCATGCATCATCGAGACAGGTAAGGGTTACTTGCCACGTTCGACCATCAGGTGTTTGTCCTTGGATCTTATCACCATCAATCTCCATCACACGGAGTGGGAGAAGGCCCTCCTCAGGTCGAGGCATCATGCGAGCGAATCATTCTCGCATGTCACGGTAGCGCGGCGCAAATCTCTGCATTTCTCGATCTCAGAAATGAACAGCATGAGTGAGGTAGAGAAGCTCTCCTCCGAGCAGTGATCCGACGATGAGTGTGATAGTTATGACACTGGCGTGGAAGCGGTAGCTGCGATCTGTTTTGGAAAATATGAAATACCCGACCGTCAGAGCGACGATCATGCCGATTCCCCAAAGGTATGGAAGTGCAAGGAGCCAGCCAGTGGTTTCCTGACTCTCTATCCAGCGAAGATACGCTCTCTCAGGAAGCGAGAACTCGAGGATCATGAGCGCGCACGCAAATGAACCCAGTATGATGGTCACAATACCAGCACTCCAGAGACCTATGTGGAGGAGGATATACTGCCATCGGGGACGAGGATGGATGTTTTTTGCATGAATATCAGCGAGGATAGATTCTCGGAGTTTAGGCATAGGTAAAAAGGTGAGAAAATTGGGGCTCATGGGTAAGAGCCAAGAAGTGCTTTTTGGCACGATTGAGGAGGGTTCAGACGGTGCTCACAGGTATCTGGAGGATATCGCTTATCTCTTCATAGCTTTTTTCCTCTATGAAAAAGAGGAGGATCACTGTTCGGTATTTTTCTGGAAGCATGCGGATGATATCGCGGACACCCTTTTTTTCTTCATCGTGCGAGAGGTGGAGAGATATATTCTCGTTGCTGGCGATTTTTTCTATGAGTGTCTGGCTGTACTCATCTTCTGCATCGATACTCAGGTGATTCCTCTTAGAATTTTTTCGTAAATAATCCACACAGACATTGTGAGCGATACGGTAGAGCCAACTCGAGAGCTTGAGAGAAATATCAAATCCATTGAGTGAGCGATAGGCCTTGATAAAGACTGTCTGACCCAAATCCTCTATTTCTTCATGAGGCGCACCCGTTATACGACCGATATAGCGCAAGATCGGCTCTTCGAAACGATCGATGATGAGGGCATAATTGTCAGGATTTTCGAGTGTTTTTCTGACGAGTTGAGCATCTGTGAGATTTTCGGGCATGCTGAGATTATAAGAGAAAATATACTCTAGAAAAACAGAAATGGATTCCACCTCCCGTTCGCCAGCTCACTTGGCTGGAATGACGGAGAAAGAAAAACTCCCCCGAATATTTCAGGGGAGCCATTGAGAATGATTATTCTCCTCTTTGTTCTGGACCGCGTGGACCATGGCCCATTCACTTCCCCATTCCTGGTCCTCCCATTTTATCTGGAAGTGTACCGTTCGCTTTGTAGTATTCTACAAGCTTGTTGAAGTGTTTCTGAAGCTGAGCATCAGTTGGCGCTTTTGGTGCATCACCATCGATATTCGGATGATTAGCAGCCATTTGAGCTTTCTGAGCTTCTACCGCTGTTTTGAATGCAGCAAAATCATTGTTCTTGACCGCAGCCTCTATTTTTGCTTGAGCTTCGGTACGAGCCTTGTGAGCTGCTACCATTTTCTGAAATTCTGCTTCCGTTGGGATCTGGGCTACCATAGCAGCCTTGAAAGCGGTGTAATCACCTGCAACAAGAGCAGCTTCGACGGCCTTATGTTCAGTGCTTTTCTGCACCATTTGGGCAAATTGTGCTTCTGTGATTTTTGTCTTTGCAGTCTCTGGGAGCGCGGCATAATTATTTGCCTCAACTGCAGTTTTTACAAGTGCAAAATCAGCACCTTTCCCGAGCTTACCATTCACGGCAGCAAATGAGAGAGAGCCAAGAGCCAAGACACCTATGCCAGCAGTAATAAGAAGAGTTTTCGTATTCATAATAATTGATAAGAAATGAGGGGCAAAAAAAGAAAGAGAATGGAGAGGATTATGTGCGATGAATAAATTCGAGCACGATGAATCCAAAATGATAAATACTTTTCATTGCCTGTAGAGGGTATTACGCAGAAAATATAAATTTATTTCAATTCTAGTATTTTTGCCAAATAGAAACAGGTTTTTAGGGGACACACTGTTTGAGCGTCACGAATACAGAAATAAAATTGCTGAATTGGAAAGCGAGTTTGTGTCCCCTGAATTGTTTTGGATACTTTTGCAACCAAAAGTATCAAATGAATCAGATTTGGGATCTTATGAATTAATATTTCAAAAATCAATCACCATCACTCCATCATCCGGGTCGGTTTGTACGATCTGGTACTGAATTCCTTGCTTCTCGAGATATTCATGAAATCACTTCATCTTCCATCGATATTTGATCACATCATCTATGATGATAATTCCTCCTGGAGACAAAAGCGGTCTCGAAAGGTCAAAAAATTCCCGCGTCATTCGAAAAGCGCCATCGATAAATATGCAATCAAAAGATTGTTTTGGCACATTTTTGAGATGACTTTTGGGACTCGGAAGCGTGATCTCTTCTTCCCCCGTTAAAAAGACTGGAAGCAATCCTCTCGCATCACCATAATAGAGAGAAAATTGCTCTATTTCCTCTTGAAAAAGAGATGAAGTTACTTTTGGCGGAAAATCAGCCGGCGAAAAAACATCGTCATGCGTCATGCGTCATGCGTCATTCATCATTTTGTTAAATATCCGAATATTATGTCTGAGCTCCTCAAACGCGTGACGAGAGAATTCAATCGAGGTGATATGGGCCTCTGGGCAAGCAAGAGAGAGCATCATGGTCGAGAAACCATTGGCTGGGCCTATCTCGAGGACTTCTCTTATACCTCTTCCATGAAGAACATCCATGAAAAAAGAGGCCGTATCCCAAGAAATATTGGGAATATCCCTCTTCTCCCCTGCTGTCTTCATATTTTGGAGAAAAAGACCCTTGGCAGAAGTGGTCAAACGGAGTACTTTTTCTTGCGAAGACAAAGAAGTCATAGCATCATGCTAGAGATTTGCAAAAAAGATCAACTTCTGATAGTATACATATATGATACCTACCCCGAAAAGATGAAGTGATAATGCGGCAGAAGACTACTTTCTTGATCTCCTCATCAATAAGCACATTATTGACCGAGAAATCCAAGATTTCATCGATGTCATCGAAAAAAGCAATCTCCATCCAGATTATCAGATACTCATAAAGCGTACTCTCTTTGGTGACAAGAATATATACCTGGAGAATTGGGGAACACTTGGATCCAGTCTCGAAGACATCATAAAAAGCATAAATATACGAGGACACGAGGTCGAAACATATGGCATCGTCCTCGGAGCCATGATAGGCGTTATTGAGGAGGTATTTGATGTAGACGATGAATATACCCATGATTTTCTGATGTTTGAAGGCAAAGAAGATATAGAGCATCGTCTCATCATCCTCATGAAAAGAGTTCTCGATTTCATCGAAACAGGACTCAAAGAAATGCTCAAAAATATACAGTACCTCGATAAGCCTATCGTGGATGGTCATATCAGAAAAGAATTCTCTATCATCCACGACACTCTACTCCAGTATTCCCGTCTCATTCTAGAATCAGAGGGAGAGCATATACGAGGACTCAAGCTCCAGGTCGACGAAATCGTCGTGAAAATCAGACAAAAGAAGAAGAATCTCAGCCGAATAGCACGATAATTTGATTCCAAGAGAAAAATTCTTACCCTGGTGGGACTCTATGAGCATCTACACGATTACATGATGAGCGCAAACAGAAGGAGAAATCTGGGTCAGCGGATCCAAAAATGCCGCTCTTCCTATGATCGCGAGCATACTGTTCTTTGAAACAGCAGAACTGTCGAATGTCCCCGATATTTCTGATGTGCATCTCATGAAGGATATCCTCGAAAGTCTCGGATCAAAGGTGCATTTCGAGAAAAACACATTTTCCGTCGATAATAAGCAGCTCTCAATAACAAAGCTCAAAACAGAACTCTTCAAAAAGGCTCGCGCTACCTATTATTTTATCCCTCCTCTCCTCGCTCGATTTGGAGAAGTTTCTCTCACCTATCCGGGCGGTTGCAGTATCGGAAAGCGACCAATCGAGGGGATAGTGAAATGACTCGAGGAGCTCGGTTTTATAAATGAGCAAGTCGATGAAACGCTTTCTTTTTCATGAAAGAGCCACTCCGAAGAAATGACGGTAAATGCCTATTTCTCTGTCGGAAGTACGATCGTCCTCTTGCTCGCTGCGCTGAAACGATCTGCCGTCACACGGATCGAGCTCGCAGCCTATGAACCACATGTGATGAATATGATCGAGGTGCTCCGCGGTGCAGGTGCTGATATCGCTCTTCGCTACGATCACACTATCATCGTAAGACCAAAAGAACTCGAGAAACATCTCACCGGGACTGTCATCGGAGACTATATCGTTTCTGGGACTCTCGCGATAATCGCGGCACTGACAGCAAAAGATTTCATAGATATCCATGACTCTCGTGTAGAGGATCTCTCTGCATTCCTGAATAGTATCGAGAAAATGTGAGTAAAATTTGAAAAAAAAGATAATACACTCAGAGTCTATAGATCGAGAGATCTGAAGGCGACAAATATCCAAACCAACATCTACCCTGGATTCCCGACAGACCTCCAGTCGCCAACAGCTATACTGATGTCTCAGGCGGATGGAATTAGTCGGATCCATGAGGTCCTCTTTGAAGGACGTCTCAACTGGCTCCTGGAGCTCGAAGTGATGCACGGACATGTAGCACTCATGAACCCTCATGAAGCGATGATATTTGGGAAAACCCCGCTACAAGGTGCCAAAGTATCGAGCTGGGACCTCCGATCAGGTGCCGCTATGCTTATCGCCGGTATGATAGCCGAAGGAGTCACAGAACTCGACAATGTCTCTCATATCGAGCGAGGATACGAGAATTTCGTCGAAAGACTCCAGGGAATCGGAGCAAAGATAGAGAAGAAGAATTAACCCCTTCAAAAAGTAGAAAATTAGATTGGGTTTTTAGGGGCGAAACTGTTTAAGGTCCAAGAATACAGAACTGTAAGATGAAAACAGTCCGAGTTTTTCGCCCCTAAATGCTTTTGGGTACTTTTTGCAGAAAAAGTACCAAACGAATCTAGTAAAAGGAAAGGAAATTATATTTACCTGGATCCCGACTTTCGTCGGGATGACGGGAATTAATGCTTCTGATTGCTCAACTTCTGAGCGATCAATCTCTGCCCTTCGATAATCGTTCTGAATTCTTTCACGCCCAAACGACCAAAAAAAGCAGCTCTGAATCCTGCAAAACCACTCATCTCTCGAGCGTATGCCATCTTTTTTTCATCATCCAGAAGACCAACCTGTTGATTGGTTTTTGAAAGAATGTCACGGACAGAAGAGGACATATAAATAATTAATCGTTGTAAGGACTAGGCTCATTGATATAGGAAGCAACTCGAGGATTATTGCCTGAACGTGGTTGTCACAAAATACGAGCCCAATATCTCCGCCTTGCTGTATCTATTTGTTCTTCTGTTAGATGAGCAATAAGAGCAGAATGGTATGAAATCAGGGAAGCTATTCAAGTTTTTTTTTCAGGAAAAGTAGGAGATGATAGAGTATTCATAGACTATCGAGAAAGATCACCCAATTGTGACAAAGCTAATCGCAATTTAATACCATTCAAATCCATTTCACCTCCCGTGGCCTCTTTTACTTTAGCATCCCATCTTGCCTGCATAGCATTGTAGGCATCAATAACAGCTTGGTCTTCTGGAGAAATTGTGCCAAGAGCTGCCATGGCCTTGTTAGCAACTTCTCGCTCATGTGCACGAGTTTTTTCTCATTCTCTATGAGCATAAACACCACCGACTGTCAGTCCTGTAGCTAATAAACCAAGACCAACATATTTTCAAAGTTTTCCCATAAACAAAAAGTTAGAAAATAGAAACTATTTTTTATCTTCTTTTTCAGCTTTCACTGTTCCAGCTTTTCCGGATTTGATATCTTTTTCGATCTTGTCCATGACTTTCGGATGATCCCGGAGATATTGTTTCACGTTCTCACGCCCTTGGCCGATTTTCTCACCATCGTAGGTATAGAAAGCCCCTGATTTCCCAACGAAACCTTTCTCGACACCCAGATCGATGAGCTCACCAGTCTTTGAGATACCCTCGTTGTACATGATCTCGAGCTCTGCCTCACGGAATGGAGGAGCAATTTTGTTTTTGACGATTTTTACACGCGTCACATTTCCGAGAATTTTCTTGTCATCACCCGTTCCTTCTTCGATAGCGGCACGGCGACGGATATCGACTCTCTGGGATGCGTAGAATTTCAGGGCATTTCCTCCTGTCGTCGTCTCGGGATTACCAAACATGACTCCGATTTTCATACGGAGTTGGTTGATGGCGATGAGGAGACATCCGGATTTAGAGATAGCACCAGTGACTTTTCGAAGCGCTTGAGACATGAGACGTGCCTGGAGACCCATATGAGAGTCACCCATAGATCCCTCTATTTCTGCTTTTGGAGTGAGGGCTGCGACGGAGTCGAGGACGATGATGTCGACTGCTCCGGAGTGTACGAGAGCATCGATGATTTCCAGCGCCTGTTCACCGTAGTCTGGCTGTGAGATAATGAGTTTTTTGATATCGACACCGAGTTTTGCGGCATACTGAGGATCGAGTGCATGTTCTGCATCGATAAATGCTGCGGTTCCGCCAGCTTTCTGTATTTCTGCGATAGCATGAAGTGCGAGCGTCGTCTTACCAGAGGACTCTGGTCCAAAGATTTCGACGATACGACCCTTCGGATATCCACCACCGAGTGCTTCATCGAGCTTGAGACTCCCTGAAGGCACCATCTCTGCTGGGACATGGGGCTTTTCACCCATGACCATCACGGCTCCAGCGCCATATTGTTTTTCGATCATTTTGAGCGCGGCCTGGAGAGCTGCTTTTTTGTTCTCATCCATAGTGAGAAAGTAATAAAAATTAAATCCTTACAGTAACCCGTAAGTACAAAGAAGTATAGGGAATATTCTCAAATTTGAAGCCACCTTTCCGGCATCGGAAGTGACTATTTGAGAAGTTCATACCTTATAATACTTCACCTAAACGTGCCAAACAGAAAAAGGTTTTCAGGGGAGCAACTGTCTAAGCGGGATGAATAGAGATATCTGATGAACTTGGTCTATAGCGAGTTTTGGCTCTCCTGAATGATTTTGGTACTTTTTTCATAAAAAGTACCAAACGAATCAAAGTATCAGGCTTGGATTCGACCTCGTGCCATTCGACAAGCTCATGGCTTGGCTGGAATGACGAACGACTTATTTTATGAGCACTCTCTTGTAGTGTTCCTTGAGGCTCTCTTCTGTCCCATACGAAATCTTTCTCCCTTTGCAGGTCTTGCAGGTAAATTTCATCTTTTTCGGATCAGCTCGGTCTGTTTCGACGAATTTTTTGCAATCATGACAGAAAAAGACGATTGCTCCCCTGTCAGGATTGAAAGTGATCTTCTCTTTTCCGTAGGTGGAGACATTCACGAGGTCGCTCTTGATACCATAAAATCCAGTATATTTGCCTTCCGGAGCTGGTGCAGGTGTGGAGGTTGTGTCAGACATAGGGTCAATTGTAGAGAAGAGAGGATTTTTCCTGTGAAAAACATTATTGACAAAATAAATATAATCATAATATACATATACCTTAATGAGTAATTAGTGTACTATGAAACCAGCTTTTGAGTCAAAAACCCACCAAGCATTGCTTGAACAAAGATTATTCGATCAAACTGCAGTACGATTCAAACAAATAACTGGCGATAGAGCTGCTAGGATTTTATGAAACACTCTCACCAAATCAGAACGTCAGGAAAGAAGAAAAAAAGCAAAAACTGAACATCCTGAGCTTTTTTAGTAAAAAGTATTCTATGGCTACTAAGGTTCAGAATCCTCAAAAATATTTCGCAGAAATTAAAAAAGAAGAGAAGGAAGAACCACCATTACACTTTTCTCTTGGATATATAAGAGATTATGTAAATCTTCAACTCTTGTGAAATCCTGTCACAAAGCCAACTGTTATCAACCAGCGTGATACGCGATACCATACGACAATACCTGATGTAGAATTTAATATAGGTAGACATCCAGCGCAAGCAGATAAGTGGAGAGATGGATCCGCATGTAATTCTCCAACAGATGGTGCGGCACTTTGTAATTATTTCTCTAATTTAATTGGTGCTTGTTTAATCAAGAAATGAAATAGATGCTATAAGTGGGATGAAGCAAATCTGATGTTTGTTGAAATAACAGAATAATATATCGAGATATGCCGGAAGTACCTTCCTCAATTGACACACTTCTACCTCTGGAAAAGAGAATGCAGATATTTGATAAGCTTCGAATGCGGCTTGTAGAGCTCTGTCTCTGACATAATTTCTGGCTGGCTGGTGGTCGTTATTATCTCGCAAAACCAGCTAACAAATGTGTATGCTTTGATACAAAAACAAATAAAGAAGCTGTTGTTAGCTGGCAATGAGTAGACTATGCCCTCGAATTTGATCCGGGAAATAGAAATCAACGGGACTTTGCTGAAGGATCGTCTTTTACTCCATTAAACGCCACGGTACAATTTCTGGCATCTCCACTCAACTGAAAAGATACTGAACTAAAGAAGATACATATGGATCGCATGTCACCGGAAGATCTTTTGAGTTTTCTCTCGGAAAAATCTATCCGGCTTGAAGAAATTGAATGGGAGATACGAGCAATTCACGAGCAGAGATTTGGAAATTTTTGACCGACAAAAAGAGCTATTTTTGGACCAAAACAACCTCGCACAGATTTTGAAAAATTGCATCCAGAGTATCTCACTCTTGTTTTGAATGATTCAAGAATATCACATAATGTGGAAGAGGATATATCCTTTGTAGGTCTAGAAGAATGAGATAGATATTATCCTGATTTTTCAAGAGTATTCCCGAGCGATATAGTAGAAAGACATGGAAAAGAATATTTAGAAATACCTTGTTGGTATCAAAAAACGGGGCGAAGTAAAAAACATCTTCTCTCTCGACCCAAATGATCTGGAAAGTGGGGGAAACACTATCTACAAGTTGGACCAAATAAATTTGAGGTTATGCATCTCGTTGGTCATACACATGCAGAAATCAAGTTCTTAAATGGAATGTATCGAGTCGATGTCGATGAAGGGGGCAATATAAAATCAAAACAGGAGCGCTATATCAACCTCTCTGGCTCAAGTACATTTTGGTATGACCTTCAAACAGGGCAAAAATTGGATCATGAACCAGCATAATCCCGAAATCCATTTATTCGGCTTTTTGTAAAGCTTTTCAGTGCATAAAACCTTGCCAAAAGGGAGTTTTTTGTATACTTTCTAGGCCTTATCCAAGGTCTAATTGTTTTGCCCTCAAAAAACCTAATTTACGTACCCTATGTCTGAACCTACTGTCATGAACGATGTCCGTCGTAATATATCGACGGAAATGGAGAATTGCTACCTCGATTATGCCATGTCTGTCATCGTTTCCCGAGCGCTTCCTGATATCCGTGATGGACTCAAGCCCGTGCACCGAAGAATCCTCTATGCGATGTATGACGAGGGTCTTCATCCAGGAAAGAAATACTCCAAATCCGCCTGAGTCGTCGGTGAAGTCCTCAAGAAATACCACCCGCACGGTGATAGCTCGGTCTACGAAGCGATGGTTCGTCTTGCTCAGCCATGGGCCCTCCGCTATCCTCTCGTGGATGGTCAGGGAAACTTTGGTTCCGTGGATGGTGACAGCGCAGCTGCATATCGATATACCGAAGCTCGAATGGCAAAAATCACAGGAGAGATGGTCGCTGATATCGACAAGGAAACAGTAGACTGGAGACCAAATTTCGACGCTTCTCATGCAGAACCGACCGTTCTCCCGACTCGTGTCCCGAACCTCCTCCTTATGGGTTCAGTGGGTATTGCTGTCGGTATGGCAACAAATATCCCTCCGCATAATCTCCGCGAGGTGGTGAAAGCGCTCCAATTTGTCCTGAAACACAAGGATCGAGAAAGCATCACCGTCGAAGACCTGATGGAATTTATCAAAGGACCAGACTTCCCGACAGGAGGTGTTGTCTACAATCGTGCAGATATCCTCTCAGCGTATGCCACAGGCCGTGGATCGGTTATCGTCCGTGGAAAAGCAGAAATCGAGGAAACAGCTGCTGGTCGCCCGGTCATCATCATCAATGAACTCCCCTACCAGACCACACCATCGAGCATCGTGGAGCAAGTAGCGCACCTCATCACCGAGAAAATCGTGAATGGTATCGCAGAAGTCCGCGATGAATCAAACAAAGATGGTATCCGTGTCGTCCTCGAGCTCAAGCGTGATAGCTTCCCGAGGGAGGTCTTGAATCAACTCTTCAAACTCACAGGACTCCAGTCATCCTTTGCCTACAACATGATCGCGCTGACAGACCGTGGCATGCAGCCAAAACTCTTCAATCTCAAGGAAATCCTCGAAGAATTCATCGTCCACCGACAAGAAGTGGTCAAAAGAAGGACAACGTACGAGCTCCGAATTGCTGAAGAGCGTGCGCATATCCTCGAAGGTCTCAAGATCGCGCTCGACAATATCGATGAGGTCATCGCGACAATCAAGAAATCAAAAGACCGACAAGACGCGAGTGATAAACTCCAGTCAAAATTTAAACTCTCAGAGCGCCAAGCAGTCGCTATCCTCGAGATGCAGCTCCAGCGCCTCTCAGGTATGGAGAGAAAGAAGCTCGAAGACGAGCTCGCAGAGAAGCTCCTCACGATCGCAGACCTCAAAGATATCCTCGCAAAGCCGGCACGAGTCGATACCATCGTCAGTGATGAACTCTCAGAAATTGATGAAAAATATGGAGACGACCGCAGGACTGATGTGCATAATTCTCCTCTCGGCCAATTCAGCGCAAAAGACACTATCCCAAACGAAGAAGTCATCATCACTCTCTCAAAACAAGGGTATGTGAAGCGTCTCAAGGCAGGCACCTATCGAACACAGAAACGAGGCGGAATGGGTGTCGCAACAGCAACAAAGGAAGAAGACGAGATCCAGATCCTACTCTCGAGCAACAATCACGATGATCTCTGGTTTTTCACCTCATCCGGACGAGTATTCCAGCTCCCAACCTATGAAATCCCAGAATTCTCTCGTACAGCGAAGGGCTCCCCTATCGTGAATTTCATATCACTCCAACCAACGGAATCTATTTCGACTATTCTCAATGCTAATGAAGCAACGAAGCCATTCCTCTTTTTCGCGACACAGCAAGGGACCGTGAAGCGACTTGAGCGAGAAGAGATCAGCAATATCAGAACTTCAGGACTTATCGTCATAAAAGTTGAAGAAGGCGACCAACTCGGCTGGGTACGTCCAACCAGTGGTTCAGATATGATGCTCCTTGTCTCAAACGAGGGACAAGCTATCCAATTCCCGGAAACCGATGTCCGAGCTATGGGTCGATCTGCCATGGGTGTGCGATGAATCCGACTCAAAGGAAAAGACACTCTCGTCACCGCTTCAGTCGTTTCAAAAGAGATGAAATACGTCTTCACTGCTTCAGGCCGTGGTCTCGGAAAACTCTCCGACATAGAGGATTATCGATCACAGGGGCGAGGTGGATCTGGAGTAAAAGTCAGTTCCGTAACACCGAAAACCGGTAAAATCATCGCCGCAACCATGCTCTCAGAAGATGATCGAAAGACCGCCGATTTCCTCCTCGTCACCAAATCAGGCCAAACAGTCCGTATGCCTCTCAAGGACGTCCGTCTCACAGGCCGTGTCGCTCAAGGTGTCATCCTCACACGTCTCAAAGACGATGATGCCGTCACTTCTATGAGTATCGTGAGGGAGCGGGAGGATGACGAAGAAACGAAGTAAAAATTATTATTGACATAGATAAATTAAATATTATTATTTAGTTACTTTATAGTAATAAAAAATATGGGATTAATGACTCAAGAAGAAGTAGCTGCTTTGGATACAAAAATACAACAATTAGTCAGAACTCAACAAGGTCACACAAGAGACATGAGGGATGCACTGAGCCAATCAAGTGAAACTTGGCATGATAATGCGCCCAGGGATGTCGTGTTAGATGCTGCAAAAGTATCTGCACAGAGCCTTCAAGCATTAACAAAAGAACGAACAGCTGCAATTATCGGAGCTCCAGAAGGAAATAATGATAGAGTCGGTTTATTTACGAAATTCGGATTAGAAAATTTAGAAAACAGCGAAGTCCAGCATTACCAGCTTACAGGATCTGGCAATTTTCTCGAAATACCCGAAGGAGTTTCCTGTGATTCTCCTCTAGGGAGAGAAGTCTTTTGAAAAGAATTCTTTGATAGAGTTCATTTTAGTGGTACAGATTACATGATTGTCCCTTGGGAAGAATAATATGAATACATTCCCTCCTATCATTATCGAATGACCTGATGGGATAGGCAAGACAACTCTTGCCAATTGAATAGCACGTAATTTAGGATGAAAATATTACAAAACACCTGGCTGTAGAAATCCGGAACAAAGGGCCCAATACGATAAAGCCAATATAAGTGTTACTGATAGATTCCAATTTTATCTCACAGCATGCAGAGAAGATATCCAAATCATCCAGGACATGCAGTCAAAAGGTGATATGGTTGTGTGTGACAGACTTTTAGCCTCAACTATAGCACATCATCAAGCCATGGATGAAACCATAGATATAACAGATGCTCTGGCAGCAAGTGAAAGTATAACGCCAAAAATACAAATTCTTTTGACCGCAAAACAAGAAGTTATACTTCAAAGACTATCTATGAGACCAACAAGAACCAGGTTTGAAACAGATAGAGATCTACTTCAACGTACACAAGAAAGATTTTTAGCTATAATGTCATACGATCTCATTATAGATAATACTACATTATCTATTGAGGAAACCCTATGAAGAGCAACGGATTTCTTAACACATCAATTAAAACCTTAAATAATTGAATATGAAAAATGAATATGAAATTAAATTCACCTCTATCAACAGGGACATTGTGAAGAAAAAATTAAAAGAAATAGGATTTATATGCACGCAAGAAGAATTTTTATCAAGACGAAAAACCTTTCATCCCATGCATTCAGCACTGAACGAATGGTTCAGAGTAAGATCACAGCTGGGACGTGTAACCATGGCCTATAAATGTATTCACTCAAATCATGAAATATCAGGAACAGAGGAGATAGAAATATCGGTAAATGATTTTGAGGATGCAAGCAATATTTTGATCAAAACATGACTAAAAAATACATCTTCTCAGGAAAATAAAAGAGAGATATGGAATAGAAAAGAAATAGAAATCTGTATAGATACCTGGCCTGGTCTGAATCCATATATTGAAATTGAGTGACCTGATGAAAAGAGCGTAAGGGGAATAGTCGAAGAAATGCTGCTCGATTGGTCAACATGACTCTTTTGAGGGTCAGAAGTAGTCTATGAAAGAGAATTAGGTATTTCACCAGAAGTATTTATAAAAATTCCCAACATATCTTTTGATAACCCTCCAAAAATATGAACTTTGGAAATATAAATGAAGTTTGATCTGTAAGATTGAAAATATTTGAGCCCTGTAATTGGTCCTGTGAGTGGTGCCATAACGAGTGAGGCATAGCTGCACAAGCTATTCAATGGAGCAAAGAGACAGAGGATGTCCTCAATATTCTCAGAAAGGAATGTACTATAAATGAAGTCCATCTGACATGAGGGGAACCAACGCTCAACCCTCATCTAGCTGGAATCATGCAATGATGCAAAAGTAATGGTTTTGTTACCAAATTGACCAGCAATGGACAATTTTCACCAAAAATACGAGATGATATAGTTGGAGCTGGTATTGATGCGATGACAGTATCGCTTCATTCAGTTGTGCCGGAAGATTTAGTGCGAATGATGCGAAAACCGGTTGATACAGAATGGGCTAAGAGACAAATTGAAACGTCCAAAACAAACATAATAACTCTTAACCAAAACTGAGTTAAAGTGCGCATTAATTCAGTTATATCTTGACCAGAAGATGTAGAAAGAGTACTGGAAGTTTTTCGCTTCGCCACAGAGCAAGGCGTAGAAATGAGGCTACTCGACGATTTAACCAGAAAGGAACAAGCCTGAAAGGCAATAGAATGAATGATAAAGGAGCATAGGGCAGAACATATACGTACAGAACGTGAACCGGGGACATCAAGCTCAAGATCCTTATATAATTTTCCAAAAATATGACCATTGGTCATCAAGAGAATTGAAAAAATATTCTTGCGAGAAGTGTGTGAGCAATGTGACCATTTTGGTAAGGATTCGTGTCAGGAGGGTTTTTATAATGTGCGCTTACAAAAAAAAGCGTGAGAATGGATGGTGTTATTATGTATTCAAAATAAAAATGGAGATACTGTGATGCCTTTACCAGAATTTTTAAGAAAATATGGCAAAAACTCCTAAATATTTTAGGAAAGGACTGGAAAATCCTAATTGACAATTATTTTTATATAATATTATATAACTATAATTTGCTTGTTTGAGTACTTCTATACCTATATCTGTCACTACTTGCACCAACGATCATGAGCTCGGAACAGATGGTCGTGGATGAGAAGCAGATATAACTATTGTATGATGTTCTTTGGCGACAGAATGATCTAATCTCGCATGTCAGCATTGTACAGAAAAATATTTTTCCATGTCTGCTGTAACTGAAGTCCGAAAAAGAATCTTAAATATACAGAATACCTGAAACATAAGACGTAGACTTATATTTAAATTGAAACTCTTGCGAGATATTGGTGAGTTGATGGACAGACTCCGGGCTTACTGAACAACTCACAATACCTTTTTTCTGAGGCAAATAGACAAAAAGCATCCCAAAATTATTACTTTTTTACAGCTCCTCAAGTCATTTTGAAATCTAGACACTGATTTTATATGAGATTATGAACAATTATTGCAAGATACTATAGAATTCTTACAAAGCTCAGTAAAAATATTACAGCAAAGGAAAATTCCAAAGTGATTTCTAGTAGATTTCCTCGCTATAAAAACACGTCGCGATGTCATGTTGCGAGTATGGTTAGCAGAATTAGAAACAGCCGAACAAGCTACATAAGATTATCCCGATATATCCTCCTCTGATCATTATCGTGAAATTTGAGCATCGTATCAGAAATAACAACTCACCAGGGTCTTCAGAGTTTTTCATAGGTTCGAAGTGTACGAGGAAGCCACAGTTTTTTTATGAATTTTTCAAAGACCGAAAGAGCTCCAAAAATAACTGCGAAATTCTGCAAATATAACTGTCCAGAGGAACTTGTAACGGTAGAAACTGGTTCAACTCAATTAGCCCGCATAAAACGCTTATAGGTAGTATTTTTATTCACGAGTGGAACCAAAGTTCGGATCCATTTATCCAGATACAGATCATTTTCGATACGGATAGGGTCGAGATTCATCGCTTCCTCAGTGATAAAAAACGAAAGGCAAAATTTATCTTTCGTACGAAGAATATATTCCGGTGTTCATTTCAGAAGTCAGTGAGTATTTCTCCGACGTACGCCAAATATCGAGGTAAGAGCAGTCACAATAAACCTCGCAGTCCAGAGGTTTCATTTTCGGGCGATGATAAAAAGATCTATGTCTGAATTCTTATCGTGCTCCCCCATGGCTCGAGAATTACAGAGAGAAACGAGCTGGATCTGAGGAAATAAAACCAAACTTTTTAAGATCACGGAATGTCTCCAGTCTCAAATATTTGAGTTAGAGGACATGTTGTCGAGAAGAAACAAAAGGTTCACTGGAAGAAGCATAGGGAACTGAACCAGTAATTGCCTGGGTAGTCCATTCTCGCATACGTGTTTGAAGTGTTAGCAAAGCTTCATCAGAAATATACGTGCTTCGATCTAATGGAAGACTGGGCCTTGAAAGAGACGAAAAATGACCTTCTCCACTTTCTATATAGGGAACTGGCATTGAATATGGCATAGAAATATTTTACTCATGCTCTCAATAAGTCAATTACAGGCACTCTCCTCGTAAAACCCACCGATCGAGTTCCATTATCTTCACTGGAAGAAGGTCTCCGAGTTTAATTTTCTCATTTTTTGGAAGGAATACTTCACGAAAATTTCTGGTGCGGCCAGAAATTGTACCATCTTCTTCATCAATCTGGGAGACAAGAATAACTTCTTCGCGACCGATCATGAGTTGATTCCTCTCTTGGATGATTTCATACATGAGTGTGTTTAAACGGTCCCAGCGGTCTGCTTTGACCTCGGCAGATACTTGGTGTGGCATCCTGGACGCATAGGTCTCACGACGGGGCGAATAACGGGCAATATAGGCATAATCGAACTGGCATTCTCGGAAGGCCTTCATGGTATTCTCAAATTGCTCCTCAGTCTCTCCAGGAAATCCGACAATGACATCCGTCGAAATCCCAAAAAGAGGATCACGGCTTCGCAGATAGTCGACCATAGATCTGAAATCATCGTAGGAGTGTTTTCGGTTCATTTTTTTAAGTATGTCATTATCACCGGATTGCAGGGCAAAGTGGAGATAATGGCAACATCTCTCGAGGTCGAAATGTGCATCCAAGATGTCTCGTGTCATATCATGCGGATTCGATGAGGTGAAACGAATCCTGTCGAGCCCCGGAATATCATTCAATTTTTCCAAAAGTTCACGAAATGGAGTTCTCACTGTTGAAGCGGACCACGTTAATTCTTCGGAATTCCACAAAGTTTTTCGTGTTTCCTTGCCATAGCTATTTACGTTCTGGCCGAGCAAAGTAATTTCTTTTGCCCCTCCATGTTCGACAACTTCGACACACTCCTGGACAATCTCCTCTTGAGGTCGTGAAATCTCATGTCCACGGGTGTAGGGAACGATGCAAAATGTACAGTAATTATCACATCCCGTCTGAACAATGACATTTGCACTTCCTGAAACATCGCGTTCCTGTTTGACACGTAGATAGGATTGAAAATTATCATCCTGACCAATATCTTCGCTGTACATAATCGACAAAAGCGTTGTCAGTGAACCAATTTCCTCAATACGTACAACAAAATCGATAGTATCAACACGATTGAAGAGGTCATCGTCAGAGTTATACAGTGTCGGAATATCAAGTTTTTCTCCTGTCTGCGTCAGTGCTATTTTTGTCGTATTCTCGCGTCCTTTATAGTCATAGTATTTCTTATTCAGTCCGGTTTTTCGGGTCATACATCAGGTCAAACCCACTTTGATATCTCGCCCTGTCTTGTGGCGAAGTTTGTCTATTTCTTCCACATAGCCAAACACCTTATCTTCTCACTTCTGACGCACGGAACAGGTATTAAAGATGACGATATCCGCCTCCTCCCAAGTGTCTACTTTCGCCAGTCCAGCCTGCGCGAGGAGCATATGGATTTTTTCACTATCCGCATGGTTCATCTGACAGCCAAAAGTTTGGATACAGAATTTTTTCTGTGCAGGTGTCCCCTTCTGCAGGGCATGACGCAGGGCGGCTACTTTTTGTGTGTCGATCGTGAGTGTCATGTAGGAGATCCGAGGACGTTAAAGAGGAACATGGCGATGAAAAGCAGTGAAGGCAGGAAGATAAAATACATTCCTGAAAGTGCAAACGCGGCGAGCAGAAGAAGCACTGGAAAGAAAACGTGCAGGACGAATACGAGAGACTGCTCATAGGTCAGACGCGGAAGCGAGGAGATCTTGCTGACGAGAAATACCACAAGCGACCAAAAAAGACTCATAATGAAGAAAAATACTGTTAGCGCGAGTCCTGCTATCAAGAAGATCGGTATAAAGAAAGGCATAATGTTTTTCCGTACTTCCGGATAGGTAGTAAGAAATTTTTCATTCATAAAAGCATTGTTGATTGTTTTCGTACCGATTTCCATATCGGCATATTTCACTTTTGTCATTTTTTGAGATGCGTTCTGCAGTTGGTTGACGATAAAACCATCACGCAGGATGTAAAAACCAGAGATATTCTCATACTCTGAGGGAATATCTGAAATTTTCGTAGACACAAAAACATGCGCATCATCGAGAGAATATATGTAAGGATCTGTGGGAAATGCAGTTTTAACAAGGACATTATTCTGGAATTGGAGTTCAAAAACTGGTATTTTTGACAGCCAAGGGGAAACTCGGTTGACAGAAGAAAAGTGCCAAATTGCACAGAGAGTACCGAGGGTTCCGAGCACAATAATGATACACCAAGAGAGTAAATAATACAGGACGCTCTGTCCTACCGTGGTGTTCTTATACCGATGAAGAAAAGACGGTGTAAAAGAGGCAGCGAAACGAGAGAAAAAAGAGGCCATAAAGAAAAAAATTAATGTTTCTCAGTGCGAGCCACAAATATCATAACGATAACCAGAAATATACCACCAACTATCTGGAACAAATCAGGAGTTTTATGCTGGATAAATATATCGATGATAAATCCAGTGATAGGAAACGCGAGCTCAAAAATACTGGCACTTGTCGCATGGGTATGCTTGATACCACGATAGTACATCGTCGTCCCGAGAACTCCAGAAAGGATTGATACACCTGTAACAAGAAGAATAAATTGAGTCGGATCAGCCGGGACAGACAGGGATTCGCTTCAGCCGATGAGAGTAGCGATACCGAGAGCAATAACTCCGAGGAGAGCCACGAGCCCCAAACGGTACGCTGTGATCGTACGGGCCTTGTATCATTGACGTGAGAGGTAGCGTGAGAAGACCGTCGCAGAACCCCAACAGAGAGCCGCTACGAGGCCTGCAATCGTTGCCCGTAGCACATCATCACCAAAAGACATATCAAGGCCAGATTGACCGAAACTGAGAAAATAACTCGCCACGAGTGCGACAAGAGCCAATGGATAAAAGCTTATTTTTGGTCGCTCTCAGAGAAATATCAGTGCTGCTGTTATAGCAAAGAGTGGTTGGAGCTTGAGAAGCAAAAACATGACACCAAACGAAGTGTAGCTCACATGTGCCATCGCCCACGTAAAAGAATACGTCCCGATAAGACCCGAGAAAAGTGCCACTCCGATCAGGGCAAGCCATGCTTTGGTTTTCAGTTTCGGAAAACGGAAGTGCTTCATGCCCACAACAGCGAGGACGATAAATCCGATCGCATGTTCGACAGTGACAATAGTGAGTGGCGAAACGCCAGTAATTTTCGAACGAAGAAGACCATCAAGTCCCCACGCTACACCGGCAAAAATAATCCAGAGGAAAGAGAGGTTCATGACAAAAAATTAAAAACTATTTTCGCTCCACTGTCATATAAAATTCGAGCTTATCTTCTGGCACAATGCGGACTTCACCTTTGTATTGGATACCACACTCCTTCCCCTCCTCGACTTGATTGACTTCGTAGACACCTTCCTTGAGGGTTTCAACCTTGCCAGATCCAGCAACACGCTCATTGCGAATGATCTTGAGCTGGGCACCTTTCTGGATATTGCCAGAGACGACCGAGAGACCGACGATCTGCATCTTCTCACCCGTATAGAAAATCTTCAGTGCTTTTCCTTCCCCAACGAGTACTTGATCGTATTTGATATCGATCATACCGGTCGCGATACTTTCGACTTTTTCGATGATACGATAGATGACTTTGTCAGCGATGACTTCGATTTTTGACTTTGAAAGCGTGTCAGTGGCATTTGATCCCATCGGCACATTGAAGGCTACCAGAAGGGCTGCACTCGTACCAGCCATGAGGACATCTGACTCATTCACAGCACCGATACCGGCGTGTATGATCTTCACAGCAACATCTTTTGCAGTAATCTTCTGAAGAGAAGCTTTGAGGGCTTCGAGAGAACCATTGGAGTCTGCTTTGAGAACGACCTTGAGATGCTGAAGAGTACCGGTCTTGAGGCGACCCATCAGGCTCATAAGCGATGCTTGTTCAAATTTATTCACACTCTTACTGCTCGCAGCGAGCTTGAATGCCTGAGATTTTTCACGAGCGGCTTCGAGCGTCGGAAATACTTGAATAATTTGTCCCCCCTCAGGCACTTCATCAAGACCAGTAATTTGGACTGGCATACTCGAAGTAGCTTCAGAGATATTTTTCCCAAATGAATCCTTCATAGTACGAATTTTTCCGCACGCAATGCCACAGAAAACAGCATCTCCTCGATGAAAAATACCAGCATTGACGAGTACAGTTGCGATGACTCATTGACCAGGATCCAAGTGTGATTCGATGACAGTACCGACACCAGGTCGAGTCGGATGCGATTTGAGTTGTTTCAGGTCAGCGACCAAGAGAACCATATCAAGAAGCGTGTCTATGCCAACACCAGTTTTCGCAGAACAAGGAACGCAGATAGTTTCACCACCCCAATCCTCTGGAACGAGTTCATGCTCTGAGAGAGCACGTTTTACCATCTCGGGGTCAGCGCCTGGCTTATCTATTTTATTGATGGCAACAACTACTGGAACACCAGCTTCTTTTGCGAGATTGATAGACTCTATTGTTTGAGGCTTGAGACCTTCATCAGCAGCCACGACGAGGATGATGATATCTGTGAGTTTCGCACCTCGGCTACGCATCAGTGCAAATGCTTCATGACCAGGCGTATCGAGGAATGTAATAGGACGACCATTTTTGGTAACTTGATATGCACCAATTGTTTGCGTAATACCCCCTGCTTCGCTCGCAGCAACGTCCGTCTTGCGGATAGAGTCGAGAATAGATGTCTTACCATGATCCACATGCCCCATGACAGAGATAATTGGCGGTCGTGGAACTTGTTCTCCTGGATCATCACTCGCTAACAAGGCGTCGATGTTACCATCCATGAGATCAGTAATGCTCGAATCAGTGGTATGAATTTTCTTTACCTTGATATTGAAACCTTCCGCTATGAGGAAACAAGTATCGAAATCAATTTGGGAATTGATATTGACCATGATACCATTTTTCATGAGCTCACCGATGATACGAGCGAGTGGTATACCGATCTTATCTGAGAATTCCTTCACTGTCAGGAAATCTCCGATCTCCACTTCCTGACCTGATCGGTCAACAAGTGTCTGACGGATATCATCGATGTTTTTCTCTTGTTTTTCACCAGCGATACTTTTAGTTCGTCGAAATGTATCGAGATCTTCTTTTTCTCGGGAGATAAAGGCGAGCTTGTGTTTTGCTCCACGTTTTGTCGTTTTGAAATTTTTCTTTGGAGCATCAGGTTTACGAAAATTCCCTTTCGACTGTGCACCAGGACGATTCGAAGATGATTGTCCTGGACGCTGAAATTGGCCTGCTGGTCTATTACCAAGAGGGCGATTAAAAGAGGGGCGACTCGGACCTGATGACGACGGACGTTGTTGTCCAGGAAGGGCCGAACGACTCGGATGAGTATGAAAAACAACCGATGATCGGCTCACAAATTTATTTCCGAGATCGAGTTTTCCTCCCTCAGGCTTTGACGTACGGTCATGAGATGGTTCATCATTTCCGAGGACGGCTTGAGATGGAGAATACTCTCCTTCAGAGGGGATTTCCTTTTCTGGAAGAGGATGAGGAGCTATTTTTTTTGCAACAATCTTTATCTTCTTTTTCTCCGCACCAGTACCTGATTGGGTCGTGCTGGGTCCAATTTTTGCATAGTAATCATCTCCGGAAATGGGTTGAGACATAAAAAAACCCTATAAAATTATAGGGCATAGAGTATAAAAATTATTACAAAAGTCAAAGTGTTTTCCCCGATTATATGGGCAATTTCATATTCCCCTCTTCTGTTTCTCCAAGGATTTTTTTGTAGTGTTCATGATCCTCATTTTCGATACCCTGAACAAAGACATGTTTGTATCCTTCTTTTTCCTCCGTTCGTCGCACGACCACGCCACCGACACAGAGGAATATGCCACCGAGGAGGGTCAAAACAAGACCAGAAATATTTGTCGTCATATGGATATCCCCATTGATCGTCCGAGCCGCTCCGAGAAGGGAAATACTCACAATAACAGTCATGAGGATAATGATAGTTCCTATGCGTACGTAGAGAAATTTTGGATCCAGATTGATATACCAATTTTTCTGAACTTTCTGGCTAAAATCGTAGGAGAAAAAATGTATGCAGAGAACTATCATGAGTATGCTAATCCACCATCCGAGTCCACCACAAAGGAGTGAAAAAGCGCCCAAATAGGTCGTATCCCCTATCTGTATCCATGGGAAAAAAAGGCCCGCAAAGACCGAAACCATACCAACTAAAACAATTTTCATGCCCCATGAAGATTTCGAAAAAAAGAACCAAATGTTCTCAAGTATACGAACAGGCAGGAAATGATGGATGCCACGACGAGTACGGAAAGGAGTATAGGCCGACATATATGCGCGAATTTATACTGATAAGGCCAGAAGAGTAAAGGGGAATGAATTGACTACGAAAAAGTTTGAGCGTATACTTATAAACGTGTCAAACAAGCGGCCAAATACGATTATAGTCATTATCCTCCTCGCAGTGCAAGGGGTATCTCTTTTGTGGGCATCATGGACCCAGGGTCTTCATGCACTCATAACAGGCTCATGGAAGCCACTGAAAAACTCGCGATTGCTCCATATCTGGCATTGGATAGCCGTTGATGGGCCTCGGAAATTCTGGCAATTTCCACGCTCAATACAGATAGGAAGAAGCATCTCTACACTGATACAAGTTGTTTTTTATCCAAAAAAATAAATATCCTTTTGAGTAATTATCCTCCAAACCCCAGAAAAAATAAAGGCTTCACGCTAATAGAAGTACTCGTCTCTGTTGTGCTCACAGGGATTATTCTCACGTCAGCATATAGTGGATTCCAGGGCATCATGAAGAGCCAAATACGCCTCTCGGGAGTTATCAATATACAGCGCAGCCTCTTTTATCTCAATGAAAAACTCTCTTCTCTCATCAATACTGGTGGGACGCTCGATTATGAAGAATATTTCAATCGTCGTATGCTCGGGTATGAGAAAAGCTTCTCTTCTGAAAATATATGGACATATACGGAAGAATCAAAATACGGCAATGGGAATAACAACAGTGGACGACCGCGACTCTATCTCTGCGGAAAAGACAGCACCGCTGATGAGGATGCGTGCCTGGGGACTAATAGTGTTTCCATTGCTCCGAATGAAACATCTTTCACAGAAACACTCCTAACAGCAACTCCAAAACACATGGCCTACGGACAATATAGAGAGTTGGGCTTTCATTATGGTTCTCTCTCAGGATATGCAGCTCCGATAAAACTTCCGCCTATTTTCCCAGGGGCAGACACAGTACTCAATAACCAAGGAATAGGCGATCTCTATCTGATAAAAAAACTCCCCAGTGGTATCTATGAACGCACCTATTTCAGACATGTTTTTATCCAGGACCCCTCAACACCAATAAGCCAGAAAGTCTGTGATCCATCTACTAGTAAGGACGGTTGTCTCGGGAAAATCCAGATGACACGCCTCATAAGCTGTGATTCTCTGCCAGTGGGTGGTGATGGTATCATCGATGCATGGGTCCCTCACAGTGATTTCTGAAGTGCAGCAGACCCTTGTGCGACTCTAACAAATACGAACATATCAGCTGCTGCTGATAGCCTTGTTTGGGCTGACATTAGTTCTCCTGATATGAATATTATAGAAGCGCAATTTCTCCCCTCTCCTCTGAAGATCCCGAGTCGCATGACAGGAGTATGAGAATACCAAACAGCATTTTCACCAACGATACGCCTGCATCTAGAAGTACAACTTTCAGAGCGAGTCATGACGAGATGACTTCTGACGGAAGGAGAAAATCAGATACGCTTTCTCACGACAACATTTGATCTCGATAACGCATAAATCATGCTTAGAAAAAAAGACACATCTGAAGCTGGTTCAGCACTCCTCGTCACCATTATGCTCACAAGTGTGGTACTTCTGCTGGCTATGATATTACTCGAACGCATCATGCCGTATTCAAAACAGATACGCGGTATACAAGACACAGTTCAGGCATATTACACAGCAAAAAGTGAAGTAGAGCTCGCAAAAAATGATTTTCAAAAAAAACCTGTCCGAGAAAATATCGATCCTTCTCGGAGGATAACTCCTGGCACAGATAAAATCATAGAAATAACTATGCCCCAGATAGAAAGAGGAAATCCCGGGGATTATGTCGTCATTTCAAATCATAATGAACTCCCTCTTCAAATCCGTATGTTTGATACCGATACAACTCCTCGCGGTTTTGGAACAAGCCAAAAAGATCCAAGTTTCCACAGTTTGACGAGTTTTGGTGGGGGTATGCTTTTTGACCTCTCAAAAGTGGATACCATCAGCCCTCCTTTTTCGATGATAACACGTACAGATACGAGTAATGCTAGTACCACGAGCAATATCAAAGTAGAATTCGTCTATACAGATGGGAGCGGTTCGACACCTTTCTTTGGAACCGTTGGTGACACAGCGTCAGCAAGTATTTTAGAAGGGAAAGACATCGCAACTGCTCAGGATAAAAATAGAGAAACAGGGCGTGGGAGCTTATCGTATCTCATGAATCTCCAGAACTGTAAATATGGGAGCTGTGCTCTAAAACTGCACCTCACAGATACTATAACGCCTATCCTGCCAGTAGCATTTTCTCTCTCGATACCTGCTCCAGACCTAAATGCGGTCATCATAGCTGATGGGCTCTCAAATAATGGTGCCTATCATGCTCGTATCGTGGAGCTCATACCACTGACACAAAGTATTTAAGTAAAAATACCTCCAATTTTGGAGGTATTTTTTAAGAGGAAGAAATATTATTTCTTCATGCCTTTTGGCTGGTAGAGATTACGACCAACACGTTCAAAGATTTTCTTATTCTGGAGATTCATGTAGATAGTATTTGATTTCACGATACGTGTTTTCAATACTTCAGCGGTGATATCATCGGAGCTCATCGGCTTCTTGATCTGATTAAAGATCTCGAGGATAACGTCCTGGACTGTACCAGAAGTGTATCCCCATGCCTTGAGTGCGTAGATACCTCGACCAATGAGGACGAATTCGCTGTTTCGGATAAGCTCGTTATGAACAGTGTTTACTTTGACCTTTGTATTGAAATGTCCTGAAATAGCATTCGCAAGTTCGAGGAAATGAAGTGGCTTGTTCGTCTTTTTGAAGATATAGATTGCTTTGTCTTTGAGGGTTTTTGGATTGAGGATATGCCAGCTCGCAAGACCGATCATGATCTTCTCACCTTTGACGACATCCAGGAAAACATCCATAACAGCATCGACGAGAGCAGTGTTGAGGAATGAAAACTGAGACTTGTGCGTTTCAAGAATTTTTTCGTAAAGTCCTGCTTGTTCCATGACATCACGGCGCTTCTTGAGAATCTTCACTGCTTCAGAATGTACTGCCTCGATAGATTTGCGAGTGATTTGTGGTTCATGGAAATATGTCACTGTGTTGAGACGTGGCTTGCTCTTTTGCATATCAAAATCTGCCTGAAGGATCACCTCCATCATGCCTTTGTTGATGGTGCCAGCCATGCCGAGTTCCTTGATGAGGACAGAAACGAGAGCATCTCGAGACATGATACCACTGTGTTCGTGGAGGATACGAGCCGCCATTGCTTGGATATCAGCAAGAGGGGTACTCTTGATCATGCTTCCAATACTTTTAACACCTTTGTCTTCGATTTGTCGTACTCGCTCACGTGTTATGCCATAATTATCACCGATTTCCTGAAGTGTTTCCTTGTGACCATAGAGCCCAATGCGATGTGTAATGACATATGATTCCTTATCACTCAGCTGCGATAGCAGTGCCTCGAAGGCAGACTGAATATTTGTAGCGGTTATAGCAACCATAAAATTTGGAAGGAAGAATTAAAATCGTTCCTTATGTATATACGAATTTTTGTACGGAAGTCAAAGGAAAATCAGACTATTATTTTACTTTTGCAGGAGATATTCCCATTTCTCTCGATTTTGAAGAGCGTTGCTCGCTGATGCTTCTTGAGCCAGTTTTTTATTCGTCCCAATACCTGTGCCAATCGTCACACCTGTTATAGAAGCAGTTATTGTAAATACTTTTTCGTGATCTTTTCCTTCTTCACTGGTGACCGTGTAGAGAGGAGTAATATTCATATACTGTTGGACGATTTCTTGGAGTCTAGATTTTGGATCCTTCACTTCTGGGGTGATACGGTCTGATGAAAAAATAATTTTCTCTACGACTGTGTAAACGGCAAGAAATCCTTGGTCAATATAGAGCGCTCAGAGGACGGCTTCGAGGAGATCAGCAAGAATATTTGGATTTTTGCTGCCACCAGCATTCCTCTCACCTTGTGACATGAGAATAATAGAATCCAAATTATAATCAAGTGCAATTGCCGCAAGATGCGTACCGCGGACATAGCTACTCCGTAGATCCGTCATCCATCCTTCTTCACGATCGGGGTACGTAGTATATATGAGATGTGTAATGGTCAGCTCGAGAGCTGCATCACCGAGAAATTCTAGACGCTCATTATGCGCCGTGATATCTTTTGGTGATTCATTGAGAAATGATCGATGTATACACGCTGTCTGATACAAAGATATGTCGCGGGGCGTGATACCCATAAGACCCAGGACTTCAGGAATTTTGAGAAATATATCTGTCATTACATCGTGTGAAAAAGAGAATAGGAAAGTGGTTCCCGAGCATTCCAGGTTTTTATGATTTCATCGCGCTGGGTAATCACGGTATTGAGTATACCGTTGATGAGATTTTTTCCAGCATCATCCGAGTAGCGCTTTGCGAGTTCTATGGCCTCATTTATCGAAACTCGGACGGGTACATCTTCTCGAGAGACCACGAGCATTTCCGCGAGGCAGAGAAGGAGAATAAGCGCGTTAATGGTCGGAATTGTTTTGATGTCATATTTTGGGGCTGCTGCCCAGATGACAGAGAGGAGCTTTCCTTCATTTTCGAGAATGGCCTTTTCGAGCATAGCAGCATATTCATCATCAATACGGTCAGCATCTTCGAAAAATGATGTCTCTTTTGAGAGAGCATCACCCGATATGACACGCGTATAGAGTGATTGGAGCAGGAACCGGCGAGTACGGGAACGAGAAAAAGACATGATTCAAATTAAGTACAAGTAAGAGAAACAGCTCAAGAAAGGATTACAATAATTCCGCTCTTCTACTTTTACTGTTACTTGGACTATTTAGCTCGAATAACTTTCTTAGGTTTTTTCGTAGTTTTCGGTTTCTCTGCAATAACGGTAAATGGTCTATGCGTTACACCGACAATAGCACCACTCTCATCTCGGAGAAATGGAGTTCGCTCGAGGAGCTTGCGGCCAGCGCGGATTTCCCAAGCAGACGTACGGATACGTGTTTTGGACTTGGATTTTTTCTTTTTAGGGGAGAAAGTCATAGTGGTGGTTTATTCTCAGAGAGTAAATGGAAGGAGAGCCATGATCCGTGCCTTTTTGATGGCAGAAGAGAGCATTTTCTGAAATTTGAGACTGACACCAGTATAGTATCTTGGTGTGATTTTACCATAGCGAGAGAGGTATTTCTTGAGTGTAGCGACATCTTTGTAGTCGATATATCGGATACCTGCTGATTCGAATGGGCATACGGTCTTGAGTTTTTTCTTTGACATAAATTGATAAAAATAGAGATTAAAAGACATTTTCTTCTTCCATGTCGACATCGAGGATGTCAGCATGTTCAGGAGCTACCGGAGACTCGTGCTGTTCCTCGTCATATCCTGGAGCATCTTCTCGTTTTGAGAGGAAGATGAGGTTCATGACGACGATCTCTGTGCGGTGAAGACGTGTGCCGTCTTCGAGATCCTTTGTTCGAGTCTTGAGTCGACCTTCGACGTAGACGAGTTTTCCTTTACGGAGGTATTGTTCACATCGATCAGCGAGAGGACCCCAGGCAATACAATTGCTAAATTCTGCTTCACTCTGTGGGGTACCAGTTTTATCCTTATAGACACGGTTCGTAGCGACGACAAAGAGTGCACTTTTTGCTCCGGCAGTTGTTGTTCTCACGAGTGGATCTTTTGCGATATTACCGATGAGGATAACCTTGTTAACAGTTCTCATAAGAAAATCAATTAAGCAGGTAGTGCGGTCAAGAGATATCTCCACAAGCCTTTTTTGATTCCAAAGACTCTGTTGAGTCCTGGGATATCGAGACTAGCGGTAGGCGTAAGAGTATATATGAGGTAATGACCCTGTTTAGAGCCATTGATTTTGTACGCCATATCGCGTACACCCCATACTTCCTCATTCGCTATACCGAGTCCATGAACATCGAGCTCAGAGCGAATATCGCTCATGAGCGTCTCGAGGGCTTGTTTCTCGAGCATCGGATCGATGATCATCATGAGTTCGTATTTTTTCATGCGAAGTTATGACGAAATAAGTAAATAAAGTGGCTGTATTATACAAATGATATCTGAATTGCAAGATGAAATTTATTGAGTCAATATAGGGTTATCGCTTGTATAAAAATGAAATATGGACTACACTTCTTTTATGAGTGAAAAACCTGAACAAAAATCCTACAGAGTAGAAAAAGGTGATACTGTCGACAGCATCGCAAAAAGAAATGGTATAACGCGAGCGGAACTTCTAAAAGCCAACACCAAAATAACGAACCCAAATCTCCTGAAACCAAAAGAGATTTTGATCATTCCTGGAAAAGGGAAAATAATTGAGACCTCAAAAAAAGAAGAAGCAAAAATCAGAGCTGAGATAAGTGAAAAAGCATGGGAAAGTAAAATATTAGCGAATTTACAAGATGGTAAATCTCTCGTGACAACACTAGGAACTTTTGATCTCAGAAAAAAATTCATCCCTGGAGAAAAGAATAATATAGGTATCATCAAAAGGGCATTTGAGAGTTATGTAAAAGGTCCTGGAAAACAATTTTCAGAAGATCAGAAAAAATATCTCCTTGCCTACATCCTCGCCACAGCAAAGCACGAAACAGCAGATTTTACGACACTTCGAGAAAACACTGACGGAAAGAAATACAATCCCCCTGCACGTGTCGGAAAAGTACTCGGAAATGAGGTATGAGACGGTCCGACTTATATAGGACGTGGATATGTCCAGATTACTGGAGAGAATAATTACGAGGAATGGTCAGAGAAATTTTTCTGAACAGGCAATAAAACTCTTCTTACAAAATATCGAAGTACCCTTCTCCTGAAACCAGAGATTGCCGCCACTATACTCGTAAAGGGTATGATGGAGGGATCTTTCACAGGAATATGACTCATGAAATATCTCGGAAAAGATGCTCTTGATTTCGAAAATGCACGTCGGACAGTCAATGGGATTGATAAGGTTAGTCATATTGCTAGTATTGCACAAAAATATTTGGCAAGTTGAAATACTGCTATCAATCCCCCCAGAAAGAAAAAGATAAATTGATCAATCGTATTTTAGAGTGCTCCAAACTTTCCTACTTGGTACCTCACACCTTCGGGGATATTCACCTGAGGAGTTGTCTTGGAGTGAATAATTCACCCTTCTTCAATACTGAGATTATAGACATTGCCTACAGATGATTCTGGAGTTCACGGCATGTGAAAACGTGTGTGAGCCACGTCTCTATTTGGTCATAGACCATTTCTGAAAAAGAGAAGAGAAGCAACGCCAGCTTGTGTCGTAAATTGACCTTTTGTCACTTGAGGATCATCCAGAATGCCTAAAGTAAATCTATCTCGTATCCGGAAAAACCTATCATCTGACTTACCATTTAAGGCCTTGTCGGCAAGGCTCACATTTTGCAAGAGGGTATAAAAAGCTCTTCCCTTTCATCACAAAAGTTTCTCAATACGATCCCCGTAAAACTCGACAACCTCTGAAGGTAATTCAAATTCATGAAAAGATGCTTCAGTCCTTTCATCAACGAGAGAGGTATTCGTAGTAAAAGTAGGAATAGTGCTATGTGATTCGCGAGGGCTATAGAGAAGAGTTAACCTCTGGCCTACACTTTCTGGGATATGAAAAGCATCGAGATGCCATCCAAGTTTTTTATGACGTGCATCGGGCGAGAAATGAAAAGTCGAGAGAGACACAATGGCCGGATCATCTTGTGGTGATAAAAATGCAACTCCGTGAAGTCCTCTCTGGCAAAGAATTGATTCAATCGCACAAAGTACATCTGCCTCCAATAGTCATATCAAACTCCCCTCTATTGAGATTTGTGGAAGAACCCCTTCTACTTGATGCAAATGTTGTATACCAGATTCTATTTCCATATATTTACTATATTTAATCTATTTTTAATTATTGTCAATTTTAATATATTTCTGTTTTTATTTAGTTTTTTGACATTCATTATTATAATTGAAGGCATCCTCCCCAGAGGTGCATCTCATCGGTTTTTTTTCCTTATAAACTATTTTCTACTGAGGAGCCGCTCGATGCTTTACAGTATAGAGCACGGCACTTCGAGCATGAGAGGCATTCCCTTTTATGCATTTGATCTCATTGGAAAATTTCCATGACAACCCTGGGGAAGATCTAAAAAGAGAGAAAAGAGTAAAGACAATAAAGTATGTCCCGAAAATCCTCCATCGATGCCCGAAAAATCCAGATTCTCTGACTGATAGTCAGGGAATATATCAAAAGTGGCTACGCGACGGGCAGCAAATCGCTCGTCCGAGATGAAGGCATGGAGATATCCCCTGCCACGATCAGAAATGACATGAAACAGCTCGAAGATATGGGCCTCGTGTATCAACCCTATAATTCTGCTGGTCGGATGCCAACAACTCGTGGAATCCGCATGTATGTTGATTATCTTATCGAGGTCGCACCCCAGAGCTACCTCGGAACACCTATCATAGCAGAGGAAAATTCTCTCGAGTTCCACGACGATCGTCTCTATGATCTCGTCTCAGCCCTCTCAAAAGCGACACATGACCTCGCCTTTTGTTCGTCTCCTGACTCAGGTATATACTGCATCGCCGGCATCTCTCATTTTCTTCGCAAGCACAGTGAAACTCTCGGAGAGCAAATATTTAGCATTCTCGATTGTGTCGAAAATCGTACGCTCTTTGCTCGTACCATTAGCAATATCGCGCAACCAGGCCGTATAACAGTCTGCATCGGGGAAGAGAATATTCTTCCAGAGCTCGAGGGTTGCTCTCTGATGGTCGCAGACATAGTTCTCGCTGGTCACCGCTGTCATCTGGGTCTTCTGGGATCAAAGAGGACGGATTATGGATTCAATCTGAGCGTACTTAGGACGATAGGAGGATAGGATTCAAAAAAAATAAAAACTCAATAAAAATAGTGAAGTAAAGAAATATATTCTTGTATCTCTTCAGATGATTTATAAAATATTTCATCCATTTCTTCACCGCTTCGTATATGCCCCTCAAAAAATGATCGTCACGAGAAATCATCTCCGAGAATATCCGTACAGAGATGCATCATGGTAAGCCCCAAAAACAGGCAATAGCCATTGCACTAAGTGTTGCTGGAAAATCCCGAAAAAAGAAAAAGAAACGATAAATTGATTATAATACCGGCATGATGGCTTTTTGGAAAAGGATTTTTTTCACTCTCTCAATAACACTCATCGGAGGTTCCCTCTATTATTATGGAGATACTCCGGTCAGTTTTTTGGAACAACAATTTAATCGTTTCATGCCCTGTTCCAGCCCCATAACCTACTCAATTGGAAATTTTGACGAAAGGTTTCAAATCAAAAAACAGGAATTCGTTTCTGAAATAGGCAGAGCCGAAAAAATCTGGGAAGATTCAGCACATAAGGAGCTTTTTCAATATGTAGAGGCAGGGGGTATTCTGCGCATCAATCTCATCTATGATGAGCGCCAGGCAGCAACAGATGAACTCAAGAAAATTGATATCACCATCAAAGAAAACGAAGAAACATACAATGCTCTGAAGTCAAAATATAATAGCCTCCTCCAAACTCATAACCAAGAAAAGAACAAGCTCGAGCAAGATATCCGTACTCTCGATGTCATGAAAAGATCATATGTGGAAGAAGTGGATTATTGGAATGCTCATGGAGGAGCTCCTGAAGAAAAATACGCAGAGCTAGAATGAGAGAGAAAGAGAATAAACGATTTCGTCGCCTCTCTGAATAGAGAACAATCAAAGCTCAATAACACAGCAAATACAATTAATGCACTTGCAGTCGCTATAAATGAATTGATTTCAGTACTCAATCTCAATGTAGCAAAATACAATACGACCAGCCGCTCAAATGGTGAAGAATTCGACGAGGGTGAATACATACGAGATACTTCGGGACAGAGAATAAATATCTATCAATTTGATACTGACACGAAACTGATTCGTGTACTCGCACACGAACTCGGCCATGCACTTGGACTCCAACATGTTCAGGACATTCAAGCGATTATGTATCGACTGAATCAGGGCAAAAATGAAAAATTAACAACCTCTGACCTGACAGAATTAAAAAAAGTCTGTCGTTTGAAGTAGAAAATACGTGAATTATAAGTGAATAATGGCTCTATGGATTGTATTAAAGGAGAAGAGGGTATACTGTAATTCTTAACAATTTCTATGAAAAAATTTCTCTCCCTTATAACTCTCTTCCCTCTTTTGGGTTGTGCTTATACGGGCACAGATCTCTCAAACGCTTCGTATCTGGCGGATCAAGGCCTCATCGTGAAACAATCCACAGCAGCAGGATACCGTCTGAATGATCGGATTACCCGTGCCGAAGTCATAGGTACAGCTCTGAAATTAAAGTGAGTATCTCTGCCAGAAAATTACCAGTGCAAGAAATACTACTCTGATGCCACAAAAAATGACTGGATCTGTCGCGCTGTCGAAATCGCTGCTGATCATGGCATCATCTCACGGGACAATGCAAAAGCGAGGCCACAGGACCCTATCACCCGCGCTGAGGCACTGGCGATCATGATTCATGCCTCACGTTATCCTCTGCAGAAGCCTCGCAGAATCGAGCAGCCCGATGGAAGTGTCTGGAGTCTCTATGAAGATCTGAAAGGCCTCTGATTTACCCAGTGGCAGGCAGACCTCCTGGATTCCGGTATAGATTGCAGGGTATTCAACTCGGGTATCTCATGCGAAGATGGAGCTGATTTCAATACAGCAGTGGCAAAATTTAGACCAAATATGTCTGCAACTCGCGCTGAAGTCTTCGGATTTGCAAAAAATATCATCGAATATCAACTCTCTCAATCATCCACGTGTACTCTCGATTCTTCCAATTTTGTCTGTGAATCCGTGACGCAAGGATACGAGCCCAATCCTGATAATCCTCCACCAAGAGTTTGTGGCTGTAGACCAACTTGCCCAGATGGTCAAGCTGTTTTGGTGTCTCAAGGTAGTGGATTTTGGCCTGATGGCTCCCCTAAAGGGACATTTGTTTGCAGTGCTGAATATCCAGCATAAAATATGGTTAATTCAAATACATTTATTTCCGAAGAATAGAAATGTTTATATAATGACGCCACATTTCTTATCTCTTTTCATGAAAAAACTTCTTCTCCCGTTCTTGGCTCTCAGTATTCTTGCTTTCGCTTACACTGAAACCGATGTTTCCAATGCCAATTATCTCGCTACAAAAGGTATCATCACACAGCAATCAACAACTGCTGGCTATCGTCTCGATGATACAATCACTCGCGCAGAAGTAGCAGGTATCGCCCTCAAACTTCGTGGGACTATTCTTCCAGAAAGCTATCAATGTAAGAGATATTTCGGGGACACTATCCGAAATGACTGGATCTGTCGGGCAGTAGAGCTCGCCGCTGACGCTGAAATTGTTTCTCGAACTAATACAAGATTCCGACCTCAAGACAAGATTACGAGAGCGGAAGCTTTTGCAATCATTTATAAGGCATCTAGGTTATCCCGATTACCAGAACTGGATGGAGGTCCTTTTCGATTTAAAGATGTAATAATATCTTGGCAAGTAACTCTTCTTAAAGATATCAATAATAGTGGTATCCCTCTTTCAGATATACCGTGAATAAAACCTGATCTCGCTTCAGATGATTCGTATAATTTTTATTTCTATCCAAACCGAAATGCTACTCGTGCAGAAATTTTTGCCTTTGCAAAAAATATCCTTGAGTATCAGGCAACCATGTCAGGTGAAGTAACCATATAAATCTTTTATTTCTTAATTTTTTCTTATGAAAAAAGGTCTCCTTATTCTCCTCGCAATCGTTGTCATCGGTGGATTCTGGGCTGTTGGTCAATACAACAAGCTCGTTACTGGTCGTGCTGGCGTAGACACTGCCTGGTCAAATGTCGAAGTCCAATACCAGAGACGCTCTGATATCGTACCGCAGCTCGTGGCGACTGTCGAAGGTGCAGCAAATTTTGAGAAAAAAACTCTCACTGATGTCGTCGAGGCACGCGCAAAAGCTACTTCAGTCCAAGTTGATCCGACCAATGCTACAAGTCTCAAGGCTTTTACATCGTCTCAAGGAGAGTTGTCTAGCGCTCTTTCTCGACTCCTGGTGACTGTCGAAGCATATCCAACGCTAACAGCAACACAGGGCTTTCGTGACCTCCAGTCTCAGCTCGAGGGAACAGAGAACCGTATCGCGGTAGCACGTGGCGACTATAACAGTGTAGCAAATAGCTGGAACGTGACTGTTGCTCGCGTTCCGACAGTGTTCATCGCTCGTCTCTTGGGCTTTGATAAGGCAGTTCTCTTTGATGCGGAAGCGGGTTCAGAAACCGCTCCAGAAGTGAAGTTTAATTTAGATAAATAAGTATTGAATCTGAACAGACAAGGGTTTTTAGGACAGAAACTGTTTAAGGTCCTTGCTGAACAGAAAAGGAAGATGAAAATAGTCCGAGTTTTTCTGTCCTAAATGCTTTTGGTACTTTTGGCAACAAAAGTACAAATACTATGAAAAAAATCCTACTTTATGTCTTTCTTGTCGTACTGGTTTACTCTCAATTTGTAAGAGGTGAATTTATAGTACCACCTCTCCCCTCTTCGCCTATCTATGACGAAGTAGGGATTCTGACAACCGAAGAAAAGGCATCTCTGGAACAAAAAATACTGACACTCGAAAAAGAAACACATCATCAGATTGGAATTGCAATCATAAAAAGTCTACAAGGAAGAACAATAGAAGAAGTAGGCATTGTATTGGCACGTTCATGGTGAATCGGCCAGAAAGGACTTGATAATGGCCTTCTAATACTTGTCGCGCCGACAGAGCGAGAAATGCGAATCGAGGTAGGTCGAGGACTCGAATGAGTGATGACAGACCTCATGTCTCAAAGGGTTATCGATGAAGACTTCACACCCCATTTCCGTGAAGGAAATTATGGGGTAGGTCTTGCTGAAGGAATCGATCGTATGGCTCCCCTCCTCAGAGGTGAAGTCGTCGAGCTTCCAGAGGTGGCACCTCCTATTTCCGATACGATTATGGTCATTTTTATCATACTTTTCACATTTGGTTGGGCTCTCCTGAGCATACTCTCTTCGACAAAATCATGGTGGCTCGGCGGAGTCGTTGGTGGCGTTATAGGACTTATTGTTATGGGCATATGGGGGGCTTTTCTGATTGGTATATGTGGACTTTTCATTGATTATCTTCTCTCGAAGTATCTCTATGGGCGGATTTCGGCTCTTCAATCTCTCTCTCGGAGCCGATGGTGAGGAGGAGGCTGATTCGGTGGCGGAAGTTCTGGTGGTTGGGGTGGTTTCGGAGGTGGATGATTCGGTGGTGGTGGAGCCAGTGGCAAGTGGTAAACTAGAAATACAAAAAGTCAATACTCTTCCCGCTCTAAAGAGTGTGCTGTTACTTTGAATTATTGAGGAAAATCTGTTAGGATGTCTCTAATAGAACTCATGAAAAAGGCATTTATCCTCATACTCCTGCTCATCTGAACCGCTCTGTGTTTTGATGCACTAGCCCAGAGCTGGTCTTTTGACTGCAATGGCGATAACTGTCTCAAGGCAGGTGTCGACGCAGCAGGAGACAGTCTCGGTCAATCCACTGGAGTCATCACAGGCAAAGGTATCGTAGCAGCAGTGCAGGATCTTATCATCTATTTCCTCTCGTTCCTGAGTCTCATTGCTGTTATCTACATCATGTGGGCCGGTGCACAGATGCTCCTTTTCCCATCAAGTGAAGAATCCAGCGAGAAAACAAAGAAAATCATCATTTCCGTGATTGTAGGCATTACCATCATCTGGTTTGCATGGTGGATGGTCAGCACGCTCTTTTATCTCCTCAATAACAATCAAGTCGTTTCAAGCACGTGGGTGCCACGTGCAGTCGCAGAAACACAGATACGCAATGTCGATTTCACGACCTACAGCAACAAGATCCGAGCCTTGAAAACACGTATCACCAGTGGATATAGTCCAGAAGTCACGAGTGAGCTCAATGTCCTCATCGATGGGGCTTTTGATCATCTACCAGACCGAGCTGATAAGTACGTCAACAAGCAACTCTATGACAGGGTAAAAAAGGCCATAGCAGATTATGATCTTCATCGCGAAGAAATCGATCGTGGAATTCTCGAAAATGCTATTGATGCATTTCTTGAGCAGGTTCAGGTCTTCTCTATCCAAGGGAACATCTCTGCCACGCCTCGGAGTGGTGATGCTCCCCTCTCAGTAACCCTCGAAGGGAAAAATATCATCGATAAAAGTGGAACCATTATCCCCGAAGGAAACTTCACTTGGTGGCTCCGTACGCCGGATGGTCCTCGTGTCCTGGGGCGTGGAAAAACTATCAACTATATTTTTCAGGATGAATGAACCTATACTGTCTATCTGACTGTAAACTCAGCTAGTAAGAACAATAGAGGATTTGTCGATGTCATAAGCTTCGAAGATCAGACGACGGTGGAGGTGGGTCAAGCAAAGCTCAAGCTTGTCGTCTATTTTAACGATCAACTCGCCACCGAAAGCGTAAAGATTCCTTCCCGTGAATCTACACAGAAAGTGCTCATTGATGCCTCTCAGACAAAGTTTGCCTCTGGATATACCATTACCAAGACAGAATGGGATTTCGGCAATGGGAAAACTGTTATCCGTGAAGGAACGCCAATTATCGAAGCCCAGAATTATAAAGAAGGCGAATTCACAGTAAAAATGAAATTAACTCGCAATGATGGCGAATCATTCACGCGAAGCATCCTCCTCAAGGTCGGAGACCCTATCGCTTCTATCTCTGTGAATAATCCAAATCCCAATAAAGGCGATACGGTCATATTCCAGGCAAAGAAAGTCATACAGGAAGGCGTTCAATATAGCTGGGAAATCCGGAAATTCGGTATCGAAAAACCGATATTTACCGGCACAGGACCTCGTATAGAATACATATTCCGCGAAGTCGGCCGGTATAGTGTCGGTCTCACTTCAGCAAAAGGCGACGCGCGCGACAAAGAAACAATAGAGATAAGTATCGAATCACGACCTCCTGTCGTCCGATTCAGCGCTGATCAGCTCTCTCCTGAAACACCAAATATCTATGTTTTTGATGGAACCTCCACTTATGACCCTGATTATCCAGATGATCAGACATTGAAATACCAATGGTTCGTCAATGACAAACCCGCCCAATTAACAAGTACTAATTCCAATAATAGCCGATGAGAATATGTCTTCCCAGAGATTGGTAATTATCAGGTTGAGCTCCATGTTACTGATGATCAAGGGAAAACTGCTACATTCAAGAAGGATATCACTATCAAATCACTCCTATCTATCCAGCTCAATATACGTCCTCAGGTAGTGAAACGAGGAGACAAAGTAATCATCACTGCTACTGCTCCAAATGCTGATATATATGAATGGAGTCTTGGTGCAAAAGACGTTGCTGTAACACAAACCGGCCGCTATGTGAGTAGTTTTGATACTTCAGGCACGTATCCTCTCATCCTCAAAGTCACTGATAAATATGGAAATACAAATACCGTCCAGAGAAAGATATATGTCGTCGATGGTGACAAACCTTTTTCTGTGATACAAGTATCGACAAAGAGCTTTCTCACGGAAGTTCAACCCGACGCCTGTAACGGCCAACCAGCATTTATTGTAGACCGAGTAAATCCTGTTTCATTTGCAGGGGACAAAAGCGTTAATGTAGGCGGAAAAACAACTGATCTGACCTATTTTTGGAAAGTGGGGCTCAATACGACTTCAACACAGAAGAGCTTCAGCCACACATTTGATGAGCTCGGATGTGAAGAAGTATCTCTCACAGTTATAGATAAGAAAACAGGAGTATCTAGCATGGCACATGAATGGGTAAGAGTGGTAAATATCGCACCGAGATTCTCCGATATAGAAGTACTCGTCGAAAATATCGATCAGGACCCTATGCGTATCAATCTGCGAATGGAATGAGCAAAGGACCCTGATGGGGTCATCCGCTCCTATACGTGGTATTACTACACCAGTACCGATGAGCAACCTCAGGGTTTCCGTATAACCACGAAACCGGAAACTTCTTTTACGCTCCCAAAAATCAATGGACGTTACTATTTCTCAGTCGTTATGGAGGACAGTAATGGTCTGCGTGTCGATACACGAGAGATCTCAGAAAATAAATTCTCTACACCTGACTTGCTCGTAAACCAAAATATTGCTACACCGATTATAGAATTTCGGGCCAGTACGCTCGATGCGAAATATGGTGATCCAGTAGAGCTCAGTGTCACTGTGAAAAATGCACTTGGACAAGATATAACAAAAGCTTCAGAATACCGATGGGACGTTGACGGTGATGGGTTCTATGATATCAAAACAAGTGAAAATATACTCACCTATAAATATACGATTCCCGGTGAATACCATCCGAAAGTAAAAGTCACCCATCGTGGACTCTCGACAACCAAATTCCTGACAATCACCGTTACAAATCGTCTTATTCCACAAGCCCAAATACAGGTTATCGGTGATAAGATCATTGCCTACAATACATCAAGTGGGATCGTGCAAAGTGTGACATGGTTTGCCGATGAGGTAAAGGTATCAGAGAATAAAGAATATCTCGTCTATACACCAAGCGGGGATTCTTTCCCAAAAAATATCCGTCTCGAGATTTCTGACGGTGATGACAAACAATCTATCACAATCCCTGTCGAGCGTAGCCCTCAAAATAAGATACTTGTACGAAAGGTATGACGACCTTTGGTGATTCTCTCCAATGAGAGTACCTCTCTCAACGCAACCCCAGATGATATCACCTGGGCAGACCCGACGAAACCTCTCTTTTTCTATCTCGGGGAATCAGAAGGTGCTATCCAGTATTATGTTATAGACAATGATATAGACATAGACACTGATCTCTCTGGTGGCAAAAATGATGATGCCGACAATAAATGAACTGCCTCATATCGTCTCGGACGACCATATATGGTTCCTGTTGGTACAAAGCGGATCACTATCATGCGATTCCGAATACTGGGAAGTGATGGAAAAGAAATCGATTCACGACAGATACGCGTCACTCGCACATTTATGGCAGCAGAAGTTGATGCAGAAATTACAAATACGCCTCCCAAAACAACACAGACATTTAACATGACAAAAGAAGACAAGGCTCGATTGGACCGTCTCAGCACGCTCGTCAAAAATGTGAGTGATGAAGCAACCCGTAATGAGCTCATGCGCTATGTAGATCAACTCGGAGACATATGGTATGATAGAGCTGATAGGGCAGAGACATTGCTGCAATTCTCACATGCTGTCGATGGTAATAGCACGATTGATCCGGATCTAAAAGCTCGCATCCTCGAACAGGTTAATCTCATCTACACCCAGGGCCAGCAAGATGTCGCAGAGAGAGATCTCGCTCGCACAATCATCAGAGATCTCCTCGCAAAAAGTACTTACCAAAAGGAAATATTTGGGGATGGAACAGATGAGAATCCAGGACTCCTGGACGGACTCATCGATAATCCAGAATACTATGCTCAAAACAAGAAACTAGTTGAACGTATCTACAATGAATACGTGAAGCTCGATACGACTCTTTCCGATGACACAAAAGCAACCATTCAAGAAAAACTCAATCTCCTCGCAGGTACACCTCCAGTGGTGAAACCTGGAACAGAAGAAACACCTGTGATAGATGACAATACAGGAACAGATTTTCTCTCAAAACTGAAAGAGAAGCTCGGTGGTGTCGGTCCTCTCGTCCTCTGGGTCTGTTTAGCTATTATTGGTGTCTTTGGTATGATCTTTGCTATAAGTAAGATCCGCTCTAGACAAAGCGGGGGAGATATACCTCATGATGATAGTCTCTCTCCGGTGGATAATTCCGATACATCGCATGGTCCAGGATGGCTCCACGAAGACCATGGAGATATAGCAAGCACACCGTCAACAGAAGATCATGCCGAAGGAACTCCTGACTGGCTCAAAGCTACTGAATCTCCATTTGGTTCTGAAGATGTCCTTTCAAAAGAAGTACAATCATCACCTGCAGTTTCTGGTGGAGCAAGTACACCTGACTGGATGCATGATGAAGGAGCACATAATACTCCTATAAAATCAGAAGAAACACATGAGAAGGAAAAGATAGCAGAACAAGAAACACCGGACTGGCTTGCCGATACATCAAAAAAACATACAGAAACTGAAACAAAAAATCCTGCACCAGAAATTAATACTACTACACACGATGACATCCCTGACTGGCTCAAGGGAAGTGAAAGCACAGAAGCTGTAACTCCTGCAGAACCAGCTATGACATCAAGCGATCAAAAAGAAGACACTTCTAGTGGAAATCAGCTTTTTGAAAATAAAGAGCCAGAAAAAACTGCAGGGGAAATAATCCCTTCCCAGGCTGAAGAGAAAACCATAGCCCAAGAGAGTATTTCTGAACCAGATCACGAGCTTCCTGATTGGCTCAAGGGCAGTGAAACGATGCCAGAAGTACCGGAAGAAAATACTCCAGTCGGAACTGATTGAAATACGGAAATACCTCCGGATAATAAGAACGCTGAAACACCGACGATTTCTTCTGAGAATCCTATACCTCTTTCTCCAGCAACTATGGAAACACCAAAAAGCACCCCTGAGAAAAAGAAAAAGAGAGGAGAAAATAAGCATTGGAAAAAGCCAAAAACAGGATCAAAGACGAAAAAGTCACAAGATACAAAAAATCTCATAGACGAGAGCGAGCATCTCCTCGGACCAGCCCATGATCTCATCGAAGGCCCTGACCATCTCATAGCACCTGACGACTCATCTTCAAAATCATAGTATGCTCTTCACTCCTCCAAAATCTCCGACAAATACTCCTAAAATAGTGAAGAAAACTTCTCTGTGGTCAAAAATTCTGAACTACACAGCCAATGACCAGGATTATGTCGCTCCGCTCAAGATAACCAAAACCGCTCAGGCAAAAAAGCCGAAGAACATATGGGGACATCTAAAAGCAGCCCTGACGATATTCATGGTGTTTTATGTGATGCTCTGCGCATTTGTCCTCTTGAATCCTCAATACGCACTCTTCTTCAACAATGTACTGGGGGTACAATACCTGACTATCCGCACCATTTTAGAATACACTATCTATACTGTTTACAGTATTTTTGGTCTTATCCTCGGTGGTGGATTTCTCTTTTTTGGATTCAGAGCGATGACTATCCGGACCAAGAGTCGTGCCAAACACACAAATGTATGGATTATCACGACGCTGTTTTGTCTCCTTTTCTTCTCAAATATTGCGCTCTTTGCATGGACGTATGACTGGTTTCGCAGGATAGATTTCTGAAATCTCGATGGACGAGTCATCATCTATGACAATACGATCCTAAAGTATCTAAAACCAGGAGAAGATCAATCTCTGGCCGTCATAGATAACGATGTGAAAATCGGTCCTCTGAACATCAGATATGATATCAGCGCTTATGTCAAAAAAGTGGCTCGTTTAGAGGGTCTCCTGTTCACTCAACCATACACATTTGAAATCGATTACGATGATGATAAGCGTTTTGATCGTGGTTCTGGGCAGAACAATTTCGTTGATAGACCTATCTCCGATATTGATTTCGCTCCGATTATCGCTCCTGAATTTGCCTATGACAAAGCAGGCTCCTATGCTCCAAAGGCCACCATCCGTGGTATTGATGTGGGAGGTAAACCGATTACGCTCGAACTGGAATTACCGACTATCTCTCTCCAAAAAATAGTAAAAATTGGACGGACAAATCTCGCAAATGGTGGTATCCAGTATACTTTTGACGCATCCGATCTCGCAGATCTCGGACAAGTACGATGGTCCGTACTAGAAAAATCAACAATGGTAAAAGATGGATACCAGTTCTCTCCAGATAAGATATTTGAAGCTCCGACGATGATCTGTCTCCAGATTTTCCGTGGGAAAGCTCCGATCTCCAATAAATGTGACTGGAAGTTCGTCACGGAAGAAACTTCAAAAAGCAATATCCAAAACACTGACATCACCATCAAAATCGATCCTCTCAATCCCCTGAAATATCAGTTTTCTGTTGACCCAAAAGCAACTCAATGAGACATCAAAACAGTGAGATGGTATATCAACGATAATCTCTACGTCGGAAAATTTGATTCAGGTTTTGAGAGAATATTTGATTATACATTCCATGATCCTGGTACCTATAAAATAGAGGCAGAAATAGAGGATACTCTGGCAAATGTCGTCCGAATAGGAACTCCGAATCCCATCTATACTGCATCCATGGTAGACCTCAAAGATGGATATACCCTGCAGATAACAGATGAAGTAGGAACAAATCTCGACCTTGATGCCTATGACAAAGCGACACAATCTTATCTCCTTCCTGATTTTCCAGTACCCTGAATTCTCACGCTCGATGCGACTCATGTACGCGCGAACTCTTCTCGTCTGCGTCTGGAAAAAGTCGAGTGGGACACGAATAATGATGGGGTCTATGAAGCAGAATGACTCACGCTCGATCATGATCTACAGTTACCGGGACGCTATGATATCCGCGCACGTTATACGTTTACAGACCTCTCTGTCGATGGAAAAGATATTCCTATTTATCATATAGATCGTGTCGCTGTTGTGGGTATTCAGAAATTTCTGGATGTACGTGTAAAAATAACCCCGGATGATAATTATGCTCCCGCAAACGTCCATTTTGACGCGTCTGGGTCAAAAATACAGAAAGGAGATATACGGAAATTCATCTATGACTTCGGTGATGGGAAAAAATACGAAGGAGAGGGTGTCGTGACGACATACAGATACAATAATCCTGGGGAATATAAGATCACGGTCACTGCCGTCAGTGATAAGGGTATTCGTGCCTCAAAAACGTATATTCTTCTTCTGAAGAAACCTCAAGAAACAGTGGCAATAGTACCAAGTATCGCCTCTGGTATGGCTGAGGCAAATCTTCCCATCACCTTTGATGCTGCCGTTCGTGGAACAGACAATATCATCACCTGGGATATGGGCGATGGTTCCGGCGAACAGACCGGGAAAAGCATCGTCTATGAATTTGCTACTCCTGGAACCTATACCATTCGTGTCCGAGTAGTCTACACTTCCGGCATAGAGGAATCTGATTCTATCATCTATACAGTCCGTTAATATGCATTTCTCATTCATTCTCGATTTTCTCCATACATTCTGGCTTCCTCTCACGATAACAAGTATGGGAGCCCTCCTGTATGGAAGTGGCGTTGCGTGGTATGGACGTGTATCACTGGGACAGAGTCTTGCACTTTTTTTCACTGGTATTATCGTCATCACCTGTATTTTTCTCCCTTTTAACTGGTCGATACAGAATTCAGGAAGTGGGAAAGAACTTTCTCTTTTTTTCTTTGATATCAATATCGAGGGAAATAATTTCATCAACGATCTGAAGAATTATCTCGGGATGCTCCATATATCATCGGCATACACTCAGAATACTATCGTTATTTTCCTCGCTTTCCTCGAAGAGCTCGCAAAGCTCACGCTCCTCATCCTCTGTATCAGAAAATCTCTGCGTTTGCCGGTTATCATAGTCTACATCGTCGTCATAGGATCTCTGATACATAGTCTCCTCTGAGCAGGAAATTCAGACACAACACTGATAGCTTTTGTCAGTGCAGGTGTTGTAGGACTCATCGTGCTCTGGTATCTCCTGGGGACTCCAGTGAAAACCGAAAGTGTGTCTGACTATATGTATAGCATTGCGCTCGTCGCACTGGGATTCGCATTTGCAGAAAATATCAAATACATATTCGATCTTTCCAGGGCAGGGAATAGTGAAGAAGCCATCCTCAATAATGCAATGCTTCGAGCCGTATTCTGATATCTCTCCCATACATTTTTTAGTATGGTGTGTGTAGCGCTCTACGCTCGGGGACGCTTCGCATTTCTCAGAATCATCGATAATGCCGGCACACTCTCTCTGGGGCAAAAAGCTCTCTGATGGAAGTGATATACACGGATAAAAAGCATTCAGGGTTTTTGGCTCGGTGTCGTAATAGCAACTATCATTCATGGCATCTACAATATCTATATTGGTCAAAACGTTATGATACCATCGGTTATGCTTATTATCGGTTTTCTCTTTCTCGAATTCTTCGTTCTCCATGATCTGCGAAATAATACGAAATACGGACATATAGAAAACTATATGAAGTAAATAAAACTTGAAATAATAATTAGCACCTATATAATGTAGGTGCTAATTTTATATTTTATCCCTTTAAAATATGAACCAAAACTATACTATGGCTGCCGGAGAGCGCCTCCAAGAAGCAGTCCAACTGGCACAGAATTCTGGGCATGCTGCTATTGAATCCCTGCATCTTCTTTCAAGTATCCTCCATGCTCCTGAGAGTATCAATCAATCGCTCCTCGAGCGAGCTGGGGGGAATATCCAAACACTCAAAAACGATGTCGACACAGCACTGTCGAAATTGGCGAAAGTAAGTGGCAATACTTCTGAACCATGAGCTTCCCAAGAGTTGGCGAAAGTCCTCCAGACTGCTGAAAAAATAATGAAAAAAATGGGGGATAGCTACACCACAGAAGAACACCTCATGATAGGGCTTCTCGAATCCCCATCTATCAAGAAACTATTAACAATCAACAATCAACCATTAACGCTTGCCTCTTATGAAGAAGCTATGAATAAACTGCGAGGTGGCAAAAAAGTAACTTCCAACACAGCAGAAAACCTCTATGAATCACTCAAGAAATACACTATCGATCTCATCGACCAAGCGAAGAAAGGAAAAATCGATCCTGTCATCGGCCGTGACGAGGAGATACGCCGGGCTATCCAGATCCTGGCACGAAGAAGCAAAAATAATCCTGTGCTTATCGGAGATCCAGGCGTAGGGAAGACAGCCATCGTCGAGGGAATAGCCACGAGGATCATCAATGGGGAAGTCCCGGATGCACTCTTGTCAAAGAAAATCCTGACGCTCGATCTGGGAGCCATGATCGCCGGAGCGAAATACCGTGGAGAATTCGAAGAGCGATTGAAGTCTGTCATCGACGAGGTCGAGAAATCCGATGGCGAAATTATCCTCTTCATCGATGAAATTCATACTATCGTTGGTGCTGGTGCGAGTGAATGATCAACCGATGCCGGCAATCTCCTCAAGCCCGCCCTGGCTCGCGGAAGAATCAAGGTCATCGGAGCAACAACCATCAATGAATATCGAAAATACATCGAAAAAGACGCCGCTCTCGAGCGACGATTTCAGCCAGTTATGGTCGATGAACCGACACGTGACGATACCATTACTATTCTCCGAGGTATCAAGGATAAATATGAAACTTTTCATGCGATAAAGATTACTGACTCTGCTCTCATCGCTGCAGTAGACATGTCGACACGATATTTGCCAGATCGTAAACTGCCTGATAAGGCAATAGACTTGATCGATGAAGCGGCTTCAGCGCTCAAGATCGGTTCTACGAGCAAGCCCGCTGAGATAGACACGATCGACAAGAAAATCCACTCCCTCCAGATAGAGCGAGAAGCTCTTCTGCGTGAGCAAAAAGACCGACCAGAAGAGGGGAATAAAACACGTATTGTCGACATCGAAAAAGATCTCGCAAATCTCCAGGAAGAGCAAAAAAAACTCCATGCTGCCTATGAAGACGAAAAGAAGATGATGCAAGATCTCAAGAAAATCCGTGAAGACCGAGAAAAGCTGGTGCTCCAGGCAGAACAACTCGAGCGAGATGCAGACTATGCCACTGTCGCAGAAATCCGATACCAGAAACTTCCTGCTCTTGATGCAGAAGAGAAGAAGCTCGAAGCCATCGCTGAAGCCCGACGAAAAGATGGTCGAAGTTTTTTCCGTGATACTGTCGATATCGAGGATATCGCTTCTGTTATCTCTCGTTGGTCTGGAGTCCCCGTCGGAAAACTCATCCAGACAGAGAACGACAAATATATCCATCTCTTCGAACGTCTCGAGGCAACAGTGAAAGGTCAAGATCATGCCCTCCGTGCCGTAGCAGAAGCGGTGCAGCGATCAAAAGCAGGACTCTCTGATAAGAATCGTCCAATAGGCAGTTTTCTCTTCCTCGGACCGACAGGAGTAGGGAAGACAGAGACCGCCAAAGCTCTCGCAAAAGAACTCTTCGACCATAGTGGTGCATTTATCAGGATCGACATGAGTGAGTATGGTGAATCACATGCTGTGGCCCGCCTGATCGGTTCTCCTCCAGGATATATCGGTCATGACGAAGGTGGACAATTAACGGAAGCGGTACGCCGAAAACCATTCTCTGTTATACTCTTCGACGAAATAGAAAAAGCCCATCCTGATGTCGGAAATATCCTCCTCCAGATCCTCGATGATGGTCGTCTCACCGATGGAAAGGGTCGAACAGTCGACTTCAAAAACACCATCATCATCATGACGAGCAATATCGGCTCTGAGAAAATCATGGATTTCTTTCAAAGCCCCCCTGTCAAGGGGGGTGCCGAAGGCAGGGGGTTCGAAGAATTTGATACTATCCAACTCAAAGTCCTCCAAGAACAGATGATCCTGCAGCTCCGGAACTATCTCCGACCAGAGCTCATCAACCGTATCGACGACATCATCGTCTATCGACCTCTCGGCGACGAAGTCATGAAATCTATCATTACGCTCGAGCTGGCAAAAGTGTCGGATATGCTCGCTGAAAAGAATATTGCCATCACCTGGGACGATTCTGTCTACACATATCTCATGAAGCATGGTATTGATCCTCAATTTGGTGCTCGCCCTCTCCGCCGAGCCGTCACAAAGTATATCGTCAATGCGCTCTCACTAAAACTTCTAGATGGAAGTTTAGAAGAGGGGGAAAAGATACAGGTAAAATTTGACAAAGACAATATAGTGATAAAATAAAACATATCACTATAAATAATTATGGTATCTGTAGGGACAAAAGAACCTGAAAATAAACATCCTTGAAGGGTTTTGCTCGTTGACGATATACCGGAAACGGCTGAATTTTTTGCCGAACAATTAAGAGAACATTTTGCGCATGTTACAACATCCACTCCATCACGAGCAGTATGCATCGCAGAAAAGTGAAAATTTGATGCTTTGGTAACTGATTTACGCTTTGCAGGTGATAAACATATTGATAATGGTGTAGAGCTGGCAAAGCGATTAAACGGACACTGTCCGCCCACGGTTCTTCTAACAGCATGTGTAGGAGCAAAAGTCTTGTCTACGATTACTTCTCAGGCCATACACACAGATGGTACACCATTATTACGGGGTGCTCTGAAATGAGGTGGAATTGAAAAACTCAGTGCCCAAATCCGTGGAGCTATGGCCGATGCAGAAAAACTACCTGCATGAATTCGAGCAGAAGGATTGAAAAAAATAAAAATTCCAGAATTTAATAACTGAGAGACTCCTTCAGAACTGACAAATCTTATTGCAGTTCTCTCTGAAAAGCTCAAAAACTATGTCCGAATGACCTCGGAAAAGATAACTATTTTGAAAGAAAAATATGATCTTGAAAATTGGCCATCCTGGCAAGCAATAAAACAAACCATAGAATGACAGCTGGAACAATTTGCGACATTCAATTCCGAGCGACTCATAGGTCGAAGTGAAAAAGATACCCTCGATGCTATGCATGAACTCAATAGTAGAATTATAGTCCTAGATATGAGCAGAGTACAGGCACCTGAAGGACATAAAAATGACGAAATAGGGACTATCCTGGCTGATTTACGCCGAGAACATAGAGATATTGAGAGTGAAATACAGAAAGCATTTAAAAAGTGAGAAGAATGCTGTAATCCATCTTTTGATTTTGATCACGATGTGGAGAGAATTTTCTCACGATGAAAAGCACGTCTTAATATCTGGTATCCTAATAATGAGACAAAAAAGAAAAGCCGTTTCAAGGATCAATGACGCTTAATAACCACATTATTCTCAGAAATTCAGAAATGCTTCGACGATAAGAGTTGTGAAGTCGATATAAGAGCCGTAGATAATGAGGATGTCTGGTGGGAAGAAAGTGAAGAAAAAGAAAAACTAGAGAAAAAAATAGATTGGGGGGCGGGTATAAAATATTCATAAACATCGATCATTATTGAGATACAAGTAATAAATTTTGGGGAAAAACGTATGATCAATTGCTTGATCCGATGCGGTGAATAATAGAAAAGCTCTTCGCGGCAAAGAAAATATATATAGATCCAAGACAATTTACTTACGAAGTGGAAGAACATGGCGGGCGAATAGAGATTTCGTTAAAAACTGTTGAAATTGATAGAAAATCATTGGCAAAAAAGCAAGCAGAAGCGGCTAAAATCCAAACAAAAGAAATAGGTACGATGAAGGTGGACAGAGACCGTGCAGAAGTCTTCAAAGTAACGACTGTGGCTGGAGAGTTAACCATGATTGGGTGCGCTATGCCAAAGAAGATGAAAAAAATGAACGGAACATGGTCAGTGATAATGTATAACGGTGAGATAATACTGGCACATATGCGGGCTCATTTTGAAAATGATCTAGCTTTCTGCCACTATCTGGTGAAACGTTTAAAACTTCCACTCCGTGAAGCATACAATTTAGCTGAAAATTCTCTCAGATTAAAGCTCGAAGAAGGCCGGATGTTTATCGCTCATGAGCAGGCACCAGCAGAAAAACTAGCTGATATAGAAGATACTTTCAAAAGAATGTGAGAGCCAAATTGGTATCAGAATCGAGAAGAGATTGTTGCAAAAATGTGTCCGATTTTAGAAGAACTCGGCATCGATAATATTATCTTGGATCCTGGGGAATTTTATGGAAGAAGCGGCCTTATGTACATGATGGTAGAAGATTTAGAAGATCCAGAAATGTCTCGCTATGATGATGAAGAAGATGTATGGATAGACGAGGTAGAAAAATAGAATAAAATTCTATAATACATCCATGCTCCGATCTCTTCCCGCCGTATCTATTGTTTTACTCATTCTTCTCTCGCTCTATTGAATTGCAGTAGGATGGAATAAGTATCGTGAATATCAATCACAGGAGAGGATCATTCATGCCTTCAGTGAGTATTATCAAGGCCTAGCAAAGGAGTGCTACAATCAAGAAAGCCCGAATTGTTGCCTCGCTTCTGTCTCAAATATGGAAGCAAAACAGGGAATTCTGATACCAGAAACAGGCTGTCCAAAAGGAACAACATCAAATATCCTCAGATGCGCGAGCTCCTATACCTGGTGTGAGAAAACTCAGTAATTACGGCTCCAAATCCAATTTCAAACATCAAATATCATGAAAAACAGAAAGGGGGTTTTTAGGGGACAAACTGTTTAAGGTCCATGAATGGAGAACTGAAAGATGATAAAGCTGGCCGAGTTTTTGTCCCCTAAATGATTTTGGTTACTTTTTTCACAAAAAGTAACAAACGAATCTGTCAACAGAAAAGGAAATTGATATTTACCTGGATACCGACTTTCGTCGGTATGGCGGAAAAGCTCTAAATACTTTTCCCACAATTCGAGCAAAATGGCATACCCTTGATAGTAAGCTTGTGACATGATGGACATTCGATTTGAATTTGATAATCACACAGAGGACAAAATGGTTTATCGATATCAATAGTGTTATGACAGTGTGGACAGCGACGATCAGCGACGATTCTCTTGAGGATGTTTTCACGAGAAAAAAGCCGTCTCTGGATACGATACACGAGCCAACCAAATACTATAACCAAAAAGAGTGGTATAAGAAATTGGAGGAGATAGAGAATAGGTGAGAAATTGCGCAGGAAATTTATCAGCTTTTCGATAAAGACATGGGGGATTAAGTCCCAGATGCTCACGAGGACGACCTGCAGAAGCAAGACTCCATAGGCAAAAGTAGCCACTGTGAAGATAATGGTGTACGGACTATTGTCTTTCTTGAATCGGCTATAGAGAACATAGAGGAGACCAAAAACCAGACCAACAAACAAAAAACTCAAGAGATCAACTGTGAGTGTCCACCAACGGTATTCTGTCTCATAGGCCTTTTCAATGGTCTTCACTTTTGTTTTAAGCTGAGTGATAGATGCTGCATTCTGGCTACGAAGGGTGGCAATTTCGGTATTATATTTTGCTACTTCTTTCAAGAGGGGCTGGAGGGATTCTTCGCTGGCTGCAAGAGTAGCGGCAGTATCAGAAGGATTATACACTGGCTTCACTGCGGCTTCCTTTTCTTCGAGGGCAGTATTGTACTGATCTCGCTGAGTGTTGATAACCCCTTCTATTCTATCTATTTGCGCCTGAATGGGTTCCCTCTCCTGGAAAACATTTCGTATTTCTTTCGCTTCTGGAAGGAGCTTGGCATAGTCTTCTCGAAGGTCAAAAACAGGCTTATCACCAACAAGAGCTGCCTGGGTGATATCAGCGCTGTAATCAAACTGTCGGCCACCATTTGGATAGCAGGTGAAATCTGTGTAATAATTTGGGCCCGTAGATTTTGTGTCAAGAAGGGAAATAATATCCGAGATACAATTCGGTACTCATTTCGGTGGAATGGGAATATCACGGATGATTGCGAGACTCCATTGCCCGAGAGAAAAGAGCGCAATCCACATACAGATGAGGAGGAAATATCCCATCTTGGTGGTTGGACGTTCGGTGATCTCTTCCGCAGAAGAGAGACCTTTTTTTGCGGGAAAGAGAAAATTTTTGAGAGAAAACATAGAATAGAATTAGGAGGTAAGACTCATTATAGTCGCAAAAAGACGAAATCAAAGATCTTCCCCGAAAAATATATATTTTAGTGGTTCTTTACCCAGTCTACAAGTGATGAGAGAGATCCGTGGGTGATAATAGAAAGTCCTTTCAATGTCTGGTATTTCGATTGTGCTCCTGGGATATGAATCACCCGAAAGCCAAGTTTTTTTGCTTCTTCGAGACGTTTTTCTATCTGCGCGACCGGTTTTATAACACCGGTAAGGGAGATTTCTCCGAGGAAAAGTGCGTGATCAAGGGGTTTCTTCTGGTCAGAGGACAGAAGCGCTGCGACAATGGCGAGATCAACTGCTGGCTCACCCACAGAGAGACCGTGGGAAACGTTCACATACACATCATCAGAGTCCAGGTTGATACGGCCGAATTTGGCGATCGTCGCCAAGAGGAGTTCTATTTTTTGGCTTGAAATACCCCTTGCAGACCTTTTCGGGTAAGGAAATCGTGTCGAATGTGTCAATGCTTCGATCTCCATGATCACTGGCCGATTGCCTTCAAGAGCTATGGTCAGAGCAGCACCCACTTGAGGAGTAGTTTTGAGTATTCACTCCGCTGGATTTTTGAGGTCGAGTAATCCTCCTTCCCCCATTTCGAAAAGACCGATAGCGTCCGTTGGTCAGAAACGATTTTTCATCGCACGAAGTATCCTATAACTCTGATATCTGTCGCCTTCGAGAAAGAGGACAGTATCGACGAGATGTTCCAGGGTTTTTGGGCCAGCCAGGTCACCATCCTTTGTTACATGACCTATCAAGATAATGGCAGTGTTTGTCGTCTTCGCAAAGTGCATAAAAGTCTCTGTGATGGATCTAATCTGTGCCATACCCCCACTTGATCCACCCTGAGAAGAAGAATACATAACGCTGATAGAATCTATGATAACGATAGGGTACGGGGTCGACTGAAGTGTCGCGATGATATCCTCGACGATTTCTCCATGAAAAAAATGGATATGGCTATTATTAACTCCGAGACGATGGGCTCGGCCAGCGATCTGTTCTTCACCTTCTTCCCCAGAGACATAGAGAACAGGGGTTTTTTCGGAAGCACACCACTGAGCTAATTGCAGCGTGAGTGTCGACTTTCCGATGCCTGGTTCTCCTGAGAGAAGGGTCAGACTTCCGCGTACGAGTCATCATCCGAGCACTCCAGAAAGTTCGACACTTTCGACAGGGAGACGGGTATGTGATGTCGAGCGTGGATTCAAATTCACGACCGATCATTTCTTTCCGGCAACTTTCATGCGACCAACGGTTTTTATTTCTTCCTGTTCGAGAAGAGTATTCCACTGGCCACACTCTGGGCACTGACCTGACCATTTGAGCTGCGTATGATGACAATTCGTGCAGGAAAACATGTCATCATTGTAGTGAAAAACCGGAAAATTCTAGCACGTCCGACAAAATGTTATCCGAGAGTCGAGGATAAAACTCAGAAGACCCGCAAGAAGAGCCACAATAGTCCGAGAGAGGAGATAATGGATGCCGAAAAATTCGACAAAAATATACATCAGGACCAGTATGCTCGCAAGTGTTGTCCCGGCAACAAAAAGAGCTAATAGGGATCACCGGAGAGGCTCTACCGAACTATGGAAAGTCCAGGAACGATTACAGAAAAATGCCAAGAGATTTGCAAAGAGAAAACCTATCGTACAAGAAGTAAGATAATAAAGATGAAGCATTTCTGTGCACCACCAAACCAGTCCGAGATTGATACAGAGAGTGATAATTGAGATAATGGAATATCGGGAAAATGTCAGAATTTTCTGCTTCATTTCTAGAAAAAATTATAGAGCACAGCCACGAAATTGAGAATCGCATGACTGGTTCCTACGAGGTAGAAATTTGGATATCTCCGAAACATCCAAGCAAAACCTAAACCGGCAAAAAAAGTAATTGGGATAATGATAAGTGGGGAAGCATAAATGATGTGCAAAAAGGCAAAAAGAAGCGTATTGATGATGATCAGGTACAATGATCGCAGATGCAGCAGGGTCAGTTCTTGCATAAGAAAGCTCCTGTAGAGAAATTCTTGTACGAGACTGATCGGGATAAAGAGAAAGATCAGATGTGGATTCAGGTACCACTGGGCATCGGGACTTTTGCCAAGGATGAAAGCAAGTCCCATAAGGAGCGCCACGGTCACGACCGTAAAAAGTGTATAAGGAAAAATAGATACAGAGATGTTATCTGCACGGATGCCGAGAGTTTTATAGGACCAGTGTTCCTGCGCTACGATCCATAGAGTGGCCAGAAAGACGCCTGTAAGTACGACAAATCTTCCTCCATCTGGCACAACTCCTATAGAAATGAGAATAACAGGAATAACAAAAAGGAGAAATATCCTCTCTACAATGAGTCTCTTATTGACGTAATGAAAAAATGGAATATGCATAGGCTAGACTCTGAAAGTAATTCTCATATCAAAGAAATATCCGATAAATCCTGTGATGACCGTAGAAACCGTCCGTGCCCATATGTAATGAAAAGCAAGATAATGAACAAGGCCGTAAGTAACGATCAATATGACCAAGAAAGAATAGAAAGCTATGGTGAGAAATTTCATATAACCATGACGAAACCGAGTCGAACTACGGAAAGTCCAACGCCTATTAGCAAAAAAGGCGACAATTGATTCGAGAACAAACGCTATCGAACAAGCAACGAGATAATGAAGATGCCAGAATTGGGCCAACCCCCAGACCATAATCAAATTGAGGATGAGCATGAGAGTGCCCACAGCGACATACCTGGCAAACTGAGCAAGATGCTCTGATTTATGAGGAAAATGGAAGACTGTTTGGAGCATATTCAAATTGTATGCTCATAATTTAGCACATAATTTTAATTATGTCAATATTCATTTATTATGAAAATACTTTGGGGGCCTTTTCGATAAACGTATCATATTCCTCACGAGCATAGTCTGGCAATCGTGCAACGGCAAGAGGCGTCCAAACTCCCTCCAGAAATCCGAAAAAATCGTGTTCCAGAACATCCAAAATGATTTTTCGTACTTTCCGATATTCGCTTTGATCCAGGGCAGAAACATGGTTATAGGCATCAATACCATTTTGGAAACAATAATGAAAAGAGTCTCTCTGAGGTAGAGGAAGATTTTCTCGATACTGCTCACTCGTGAGATAATCAGTGACAAAACCATGGAAACTATTGATACCATCGATGAAATTGTCGATTACACGGCCAAGTACAGCAATGGGGGTAGTTTTCGTGAAATCAAATTCCCCTCTGAAAAGCATCTCTTTGGCAGGATCAAAGGCTGCATAGAGTTGCTTATCTTCGAGAGTAAATATCCGATCGATGATGGCCTGTTCCCGGTCTTTGACGGCCAGAGCTAGGCGAGGGTTTCGTATCTTATCTATAGAGGTCATATCCGACTGACTCGTCTGAGAATCGAGAATTTCAGGAATATCATGGATCCAGAGTGTGCGGATAAGTGCTGATTTATCGGCCTCTGAAAGAGATAGATACTCGGCATAGAGAACCATGCGCTTCGTATGTTCATCGACACGGTCAAGAAATATATGGTCAAAATCATCATCCTGAAACTTATATCGACGGACATTCGCGCCAAGAGCTATATGTTCTGTGAGATCTTCCGGCACGAGAACATCATCAATAGTCCTATCAAAAAGAGTTTTAGTAAATGGGGTTCTGTACTTTTTGGGCATATCCAGAGACTACCGGGAAAACATCTCTGGTCAAGGTATCTTATTCGAACTTTTCTCTTTCGAAAAAGTGCTCCTGATGTTCCTGGCCCAGAGGATGATGGGCATGTTTGATAGCACAGCTATAGAGTTCCATTTGGTTCACAACAGCTTTTGTATAGGCTACGACACCATTGGCATACTCACAATAGAGGCAATTAAATTTCTGCCAAAAAGTCAGTTTTCCGAGCTTATACCGATCAAGTACTACATACTTTTTCCTCTCGAGAAGAGGAATATCACAAATACGAAAATAGATATTCTGAAATTGCCAAATAAATATATCCATCAAAATAAGAGGAAAAATACATACATACACTGAGATAAGCGCGACAAAATCGAGTAATATATTTACCTGGGCAACATGCTTGCCTTTTCCGGGAACGGCGTAGTTGTTCATAAAATGATTTAGGTAATAAAAAGTACTCCGGGGAAGTACTTTAAAATTAATAAATGGCGCTCAAGAGGGAGATATGCCCAGAGGCATATCGAGTTCGAACCGTGGGTTCGAGTCCTCTCGATTTTCAAAAATGTTTTGGTGCCCAAGAGAGGACTCGAACCTCCACACCTTGCGGCACAGCCACCTCAAGGCTGCGTGTCTACCAATTTCACCACCTGGGCATTGCAAGGTGTACTATAAGAACTTTTTTAGTTTTTCAAGTTTTTATCTTCCTCCTTTTTGTTGAGATACTCATGAATGATTTGCGCTGCAGCATCCTTTCCTCCGAGGCCGAATGCCAAACCGAATGCCAAACCTGCTGAGGCGACAAAACCGATAAGCACAGAACGAATGAGATAGTCCGGAATAATCTCTATCGTGCTTGTATTGATGAGATTGATAGCAATAGTAAAGGTGAAAAAGAGAATAAGAACTCGCGCTATGTAAGCCAAAATAACAGCTGTTCGTGGATTTTCAAAATGTACGGCATTGTAGACAAGCGTATATCCGGTACGTGATGTCTGAATACCGAAAAAGGTGATAAGTAGAGCGAGGAGAAGATAAGGCAGATAAGCAACTACATTATCGAGAAATTTCTCCAAATCAGAATATCCTGCACGTTCAACAGCATTCCGGAGAAAAAGAAGAAAAATAAAGACAGCAATATACTTTCCGATAGCTCGAGGAAGTGGATCACGACCAATACGAGTCGAGTGACCGAGAAATTTATGAAAGAGTTTTTCTATGCCCGTGAAGCGGAAAATCCAGCCTATAAGCAAGAAAATGAGCAATGCAGTTACAAAACCGAAAAAGAGGATCTGGATGGCTTCCATCCAAGGAGAAGGCTCTAAGAGGCTATAAACAGAAGGATTCATAAGGACATTGTATACGATTATGGGGGGTTATGCAACTTTTGATGGTATTATGCAAGCCACAAAAACATATCAGGAGATTTGCCTTAATAAAACCTCATTATACTCCTGGAAACTCCCGAACTATACCTGCTGCATCGGCACATTTGACGAAGGAACTGAAGGTGTATTGTTTGGTAAGACATATTTTCTCCTCTGGGCAAATACATTGAGGACATCCTTGAGTTTATCGAGATAGTCCTTCTCCAGAAACGGTCTATTTTTTACCTGGAGAATCATACCTGGGGTGAGCCCGGTAAGCTGTAGAGAAGGATTTTTTCGTAGGAGAGCCGAATCAACCATGTTAAATCGTGTCGCAATAGCACTCAGTGTATCTCATTCTGCAACGGTATAGGCCACCCATGCTGCTGGTCAGAGTATCATGATATTGAGGGCGATGAAAAGGCCTCCCAAAAGAATGATCACGCCCGTAACAGAATACTGTGCTACGACTGTCGTTTCTTCCGCTGTTTTCATGAGAGATCTCTTTATTTCCTTTTTGGTGGTATTTTGCACTACCTTTGTAATAACCTGCTTGGTTTGAGAGATGATGGATCCTTTTACACTCTGATCATTTGTTGGTGTACTCTGAGCTGGCATATTAATAACCAAGAGACAGTCCCAGCTACATTGTTCCTCTCAGTTTAGGTCACCATTATCACAGACTTCACCAGATTCTATGATACTATTGCCACAGATAGGGTCGGGTTGGGATACTTGGGGAGCGGGTTCTGGCGTACTTACCGGGGCTTCTTCTTGAGGGTTTTCTGGAATATTTGCAGGAGGTGCTTCAACAGGCTCTTCTTTTGATATTGGATATACAATTCCTCTCTCGGGTAGAGATGGGCAGCTGGTTGTGAAGCTCTCTGGGGAAGAGAGAAGAGATATTCCTTCCTCATCTATGGCCAATATTCTGTAGCTATATTCACTACAGGGGCTCAGACTAGAGAGAACAACAGAGCGATGAGTCTCGAAAGTAGGATCATCAGTGCTGAGATTGAGGTCAGTTCACAGACCATAATCGAGGACATACTTCGTAGATCTATTGGTGGTGAAAGTGATGGTGACGGAAGTAGTATCCGTAGTATTCTCGGTAGAGATGGTGAGGGATTCTAGCTCTGGTGGACATCATTCTGTTGTGAGTGAAGGCCCAGGGATGGTGGTTTCATTGCCATTTGAATCACGAGCAGTGATAGTGTAGTTATACGTATTGCAAAGAGTTCCATCAGTGAAAGAAAAAACATGTTCTGTCCGGTATTCATAGTTATCCAGCGTGGGAAATGCTCCTCATGAAAAAATTATACGTCCTTGAGATGGTTCATCTGTCTGGAAAGTGATAGTATTAGTTGTGCCGGTACGAGTGATAGAGGGGGATGTGATAACGGGGGCATTGAGTTGATCGGGAGTTGCAACAATTGCAGATCAGCTATTATAATAGTCACTAGAACACCTGCTACTAGCATCATCATTAAAAGTAACAGTACCTCCTACGGTCCCGCCATTACAGCTCGTATCATTAAAAGTAGCATTCTGGGTTATGGTGCCTCTGTTTTCACTGGAATCATTAAAAGTAGCATTTCCAATTATTGTTCCATCGGCAGTTACGTTCGAACCATTAATGCTCGAACCATTGAAAGTAGCTCCATTTATTACTCCTATAGTGGGGAGAAATGTAATACCAGCTCCACTGAAAGTTAAAGTATTAACCGAAGGGTATGTATTGGAGATAAGGCCTAATCGGTCTGCAGGATAATTGCCTGAGGGGATTGATCATACAGATGCGGACATAATGACATTATCAGTCAGAATTGGAAGTGAATTAGCAGGTATAGTGAATCCACTATCAGCCCACCAATTAGTGAGTACCCTCCAACCAGCATTAGTAGCACCATTAAAATAAAGAGTTCTGAAGATATCAATATCTTTATTTCATTGGTAAAGTCCACCTCAGCTCAGATTTGTAGCAGGTACAAAGTTTACCAGAGTATTGAGATCAGCATCTTGAATAGTCCCGGATATGGACGACACATTGAGATTGCTTGTTGCATCACCAAGTTGAACCGTATAATTACAGGTTCCTGTTGTGGCAGAGGTGACAGTAAAGGTACAGGTACGATCAGTTACGCCTGTTTCGAGAGTAACTGTGACATTCCCCGTGGAAGTAACCGCTTCAGAAAAGGTGACATCTATATCAATAACTTCACCAACAGTATAGGAACCATTGGGTTTATCTGAGTTGACTGAAAGAATGGTTGGTGGCACATTATCATAACCGTGATAGGTTATTGTCCCCTGCACAGTTCCTCCAATAGGATTTTCAGATGGAAAATAGACATCGGCATTGAGCGTAATAGTTCCATAATTAAAACTTGATCCATTAAATGTGGCATTACCGGTGACGAGAGAACCATTAAAACTTGATCCATTAAATGTGGCATTACCTGTTATAGGACCATTATTGGAACTTCCACTATTAAATGTTGTGGTACCATTGATGGTCTCATTGTTATAGCTGTCATCATTAAATGTTGTGGTACCATTGATGGTACCATTATTGGAACCGTTGTTATAGAAGGTAGTAGTACCATTAATAGTACCACCATTATTGGAGCCTCCATTATTAAACGTAGTAGTACCGTTGATGGTACCATTATTACGAGTGGAATGATTGAAAGTGGCGCCATTAGCTACTGTAAGATTGATACTGATGAATTGAGGATTCAGAGAAGCATCGTTAAAAGTAAATGAATTAACAGATGCTGGGCCACCAGAGTTAGAAGAGATAGTTGCAGCAACAGCAATAACATCATCAGTTATACCGGGAAGTGAATTAGCAGGTATAGTGAATCCGCTGTTGGTCCACCAATTACTCAGTGTGTTCCAATCACCGTTAGTAGCACCATTGAAATACAGCGTCGCTCACCATGCTTGAGTTGCTATTAAGAGAGAGAGAAGGAGAAGAATCTTTTTGAACACAAAAAAAGGATTTTTAATTGACTATAGTATGCATTATATAGAACTATAACTGTTGCGTCAAGTATTTTGACCTTTATTTGAGCAATTACACACTATCACAGTTCCAGTATTGCATCTCTCAATTCTGCCGCTTTTTCAAAGTCGAGATTGGCGGCGGCGATATCCATTTCGAGCTCCAGACGACGTATATAGGCTTCTTTGTCAACTCATTTAGGAACAAGCACCTTTTCCTCTTTTTTATCACGGAATCCGAGATCCTTGATGCTCGAGATAATCGTGGTGGGCGTGATTCAGTGTTTCTTGTTATAGTCTATCTGCACTTTCCGTCGACGAGCTGTGATATCCATGGTTTCCTGCATGGATCTGGATATCTGTCCTTCGTAGGAATAGAAGATGACGTGTCCGTTGGAATTCCTCGCTGCACGACCAACAATCTGGATGAGCGACTGGGTCGATCGAAGAAATCCTTGCTTATGGGCATCGACGATACCGATAAAGGATACTTCAGGGAGATCGAGACCTTCTCGGAGAAGATTGACCCCCACAATGACGTCTACTTTCCCTGTTCGGAGATCTTTCAATATCCTGAGTCGTTCAATGGTATCTATTTCTGAGTGCAGATAGTGGGCCTTGATTCAGTGCTCCCGCAGATAACTCGCCAGATCCTCGCTGGACTTCTTTGTCACTGTCGTAATGAGGACACGTTCGCCACGTTCGACAGCGCCACGAATGTTTGATAAGAGACTTTCGACCAGTTGATCCATTGGTTCGACAGTAATCAGAGGATCGAGAAGCCCTGTAGGGCGAATTACTTGTTCCACAAGGGGACCATCACGTTCTATATGAGAATCCCCAGGAGTAGCAGAAACACAGACAAATTGATGAATTTTTGCTTCAAATTCATGGAAATAGAGAGGTCTATTATCGTACGCGCTCGGCAAACGAAAGCCATTTTCGACGAGCATGTCTTTTCGTGATTTATCTCCAGCGAACATTCCTCGAACCTGTGACAAAGTAATATGGGACTCGTCGATGAAAGTCAGGAAATCCTTCGGGAAATAATCAATGAGCGTCATCGGTGGTTCGCCTGGATTACGTCCATCGAGATATCTGGAATAATTCTCTATGCCCTTCACATATCCTACTTCGCCCATCATCTCGAGATCATATTCTACTCGTGTTTTGATACGCTCAGCAGCAACGATATTGCCTTTTTCTCGGAAATACTCTATCCGCTCAGCAAGTTCTGCCTTGATATGTGGGGTGATAGCTTTGACATGTTCGACACTGGTGACCGTATGGGAAGCAGGGAAAATCATAGCATCATCCACACTTTCGAGGACATGGCTCGAGATAGGCTCGACAACACGTATGGCCTCGATCTGGGTCCCAAAAAACTCTATACTGTAATAATATTCCTTGCTCGCAGGAAAAATCTGGAATGTATCGCCCAAAACTCGGAACATACCTTGCTTGAAATCAAGTGTTGAGCGATCAAACTGGAGCCCAACAAGGTGATTGATGAGGTCTTTTATGACATATTTCTGTCATTTTCTGAGCTGAAGCACACCCCCCATGTATTCCTCTTTGTTACCGATACCATAGATGCAGCTTACAGAAGCAACAATAATGACATCTTTCCGGGTGAGGAGGGCCTCGGTGGCAGCATGCCGGAGACGGTCTATCTCATCATTGATGGAAGAATCTTTTTCTATATAGGTATCTGTCTTTTGTATATATGCTTCGGGTTGATAGTAATCATAATAGCTGACAAAATAGTGGACAGCATTGTCAGGAAAGAATTCACGGAATTCCTGACACAGCTGGGCTGCAAGGGTTTTATTGTGCGCTACTATGAGGGTTGGTCGTTGGACTTTTTGTATGATATTGGCCATTGTGAAGGTCTTTCCTGATCCAGTGACGCCCTGGAGAGTCTGATATCTATTTCCACCTTCTATGCTTGTGAGAAGGGCTTTTATCGCTGCTGGTTGGTCTCAGGTTGGTTTATAGTTACTTTTGAGGGAAAACATAGGTTTATTTCCGGATTATCTCAAGGGCCTTTTCTTTCTGTCCATCGTGGCCTTCTGTGATGTCTTGGGGTGTAGGAAGGATAATAGTATCGGGTGTTATACCTACACCGTCCAGCAAGTCTCCGGCTGCAGTCCGCCAATGAGCGATAGTTATCTTGAGTTCTCCACCATTTCTCAGAGGAAAAAGTTCTTGCACTGATCATTTGCCATAGGTTTGAGACCCGATTATGGGGGCTTTGAGGTGTGTATGGAGCGCAGAGGCGAGTATTTCTGCAGCAGAGGCCGTCTGTCCATTCACGAGGATGAAAAGAGGGATGGTCGTTCTCTGACTGCCTGTTGAGGTATATTCTTGCTTGTTTGAATCCTCCACAGTGGCTATGAGGTCGCCTGGCCCGAGAAAAAGGGAACCAACTTCGACAGCCGATTGAAGCGTTCCTCCGCCATTATTACGCAAATCCAGGAGGAGAGTCTGGTATTTTCCCTTATGTTTCTGGAGGACTTCCGCTACATCCTCTCCGGAGTGATCGTTAAAAGAAAGAAGCTCTATAGAGAGCACATTGCCCTTGAGTTCATCAGAAATAATGGGGATTTCCAACTTTTGCCGAATAAGGGTGACTTGTTTCTTGGTAGCAAGAATGCTCGAGAAAACATCCAGCACAACAGCTGTGCCAGCAGGTCATCGTATCCGCGAAACAGCCTGATTAGCGGTCTTATCGTGCATGCTTTCACCATCAACCGCCTGTATCAAATCGCCCGGAAGAAGTCCAGATTTCTGGGCTGGAGAACCCGGGAGAACACCAGAAACATAAATACCATTGGAGCTTTCCTCAACATAGGCGCCTATTCACTCAAAATCACCCTCGATCATAGTTTGAAATGAGAGCATTTCTTCAGGAGAAAAGTACTGCGTAAATTGATCACCATAGGCTCCAACAAAGCTATGAATTATTTTATCATGAAGGGTCTTTTCTGCCGGAGGAGAAATATGATCATCCAGGAGGGATTTTGCTTCAGCAATAGTGGTACCAAGGTCTCATGAAAAAGAAGATATGGAAGAGTTTTTATTGTGGTTTTGCACAAAAGAAACACAGATGAGGGTAAGGAGAATTCCTGTTAAAAAGAAAAAGAGGTTTTTTCGCATCATAGAAGAAGCATTATCGTGAAATAGTTTCTTTTTTCCAGTCTTTTTTTTACAATATTTTTTTGTTAAAAAAGTATCTGTTTTCTCTTTCGGGTGGGGCGGGTGAAAACATTCTGTAAGAAATATGTTTGAAAGAGGGGTGGAAGTATGGTAAGATGTATTTATAAGTATGGCTTCTTATAAGATACATAGCATAAAAGACTCAGAAAAACTCTCTTTTATTATAGAATGAGAAAATGAATCCTCTATTTCTCAAAAACTTTCAGCAGAAGGCCACATTATACTCTCTGTAGAAAAAATAGAGGTACCAACAGAAAATCTCTTTTGTTTCGAGGGAAGAACACCCAATGGATCCCCTATAGAGGGGAAGATATCTGCCGACGACATCTTTCTTGCCTATGAAATGCTTAAAAAGGAATATAAATATACTCTCACAAAACTCTATCCCGAAAGCACCCGGGACGTAAAAAAACAAGAGAAAATATTCCTAGATCTTCTCGCCACATTCCAAGAAAACGTTACACAAAAGCCAAAAAAAACAACTGACACCTCTCAGAAAAACCTCCAAAAAGCCAAAAAAACACTTCAAAAACTCATCACGATACTTCAAAAAGAAAACGACCCCGCTTATCAAGACACGATATTGGAGCTCAAAAAGCTTGATCAGAACAATAATCTCAGCACTACTCAAGATTCCCTCAAAACAATTGTGAAAAAGCTTTCCCAGAACAGAGAATCATCCCTTTTTCAAACACTGCAGCCAATAAGAAAAGAAGCTGGTGTTTACCTTCTTCCCGGGCTTCTTCTTTCCCTTTGGCAAAACATGCAAAACATGTCCGGACTCTTCACTCCTATTATACACCCCCAAGAAAAAAGAACACCAAAGCACACCGAGAAGACCCAGGACGCAATTAAAAATGAATATATAGCCATACAAAACAATAGTCATATTCACACTTTTCTCCGAAAGAAATATAGATCCAAAATATCCCACTTTTTTCACCCAAAATCCAAAACATACTATGTTTATACACTTCTTCGACAAAAAAAATCACTCTACTTTAGCACAAAAGCTCTTTCAGTCCTCAAAAAGATCCTCATAATAGCACTCATAACCACCGTATTTGGCATGATGGTGATCCTTCTCTCTGGGCTCTATAGTACGATGTTTGTGACCACAAGTACGACTTATATATTTTGGGGATTTATTATTGCTTCTCTTGTAATTCAGAGCGAGACAGTATAATTTTTTCATGCTGTTACTTACGAGCCTTATACATTGTATTTTTGCAGGTATTTTTTTCTTTTTCCATCGCTATGTAGAGATGACCGTGGTGATCTTGATTTGGGTAATTTTTATCTCAAAAATTGTTCCTCCTCTCGACATCATCCGACGACCGAAATTCCTCAAGCAAAAATTGTCTGAAAGCGATGCTTTTGAGCAATCGCTCTATATCAGCTCCGGAATTCTTTTTTATACTGCGCTTGTTGGTGTCGCGCTTGGTATTGCCAATGCATTTTGACTTCCAGTTGATCTACGGCTACTCTACTACTGTATCTTTTTTCTCACGAGCGTCATTTATGGGATATACCTCCTTACCTATCCCAAAAATCCAAACACATTTGTCCTTTTTCGGACCCATACGATGATTGCCAGCACGATTCTGAGCTTATTAACCATGACGGCACTTTTTTTCGAATGGAATTCTATTGATGGACTTATGATGATCAACATGCTTCTGGTCACCACAGGGCTTGCAATAGTAATTATATTTGATCGAAACATATCGCTTCCGGTTCACATAGCTACTATTTATTTTTTCCTTCTCGCGATTGTCTGTCTCACTGCAGGTGTAGCTTCCCTCTTCAATGACGATATTTCTATAACTCTCTTTTTTCTCCTGACCGTTCTCGGTGCTCTCTATCTCTTTTTTCCAGGACTTCAGGCTCGCACCTATAAAACCTCTCATCTTCCCGTCATTTCCTGGCATTTTTCAAACTGTATCCTCGCCTGTTCTTGGGCTATATTTGGCTATATTTTTTGGTCTCTTTTTTGGTGACCAGAGAGAGAAGTACTTGTCATATTGCTGGATCTTCTTTTGATCTTGGGATTATGGCTCCGTGTCTACACGACAGAGAATGAGAATCCTATATTTTTCTCTGGTATAATACTAGCACTTTCGACATTTGTCGCTTACGCCATATTCATGCTTCTTCCACCTATTTTCTGGATAGTTTCAGCAGGACTCTTTGTTTTTGCAGGAGGGCTTCTCCTAGCTTCCAGAATTTATAAAAATCGTGTTCAAGAGCTTATCCTCGCGAGCGGGGCTGTGCTCTTTCTCTGTGGTTCTGATATAGTTCTGATTTTCCAAAATCATGGGCTTTTTGCCCTGTCGACCCTCTTCCTCTTCCAGTCACTTATTTGGTATGGTGCCTACGAAATTTTTCACCGTCAGGCCAATGTTAAAAAGCGAGCACTATAAACGATATATCCCAGGGTTTTCTCTCGACAAAGTCGTTGTTGGGGCTTATTATGATAATGACATGGCTAGAAGGATTCACCGATTCAAATTCTCCCATAATTATGTCGATCGTGTCTACTTTGAAGGGCTCGGTGCTCATATAAGAGCGGAATATCCATATGTACCAGACATCATTGTCTGTCCACCTATTAGTGTCTTGGATAGGATATTTCGTGGGCCCAATCATGCTCTCATTCTTGCGAAGTACCTTGGGGAGAAAAATATACCCATACTGTGCCCTTTTCATAAAAAATCCTTTTCTGGTCATCAATCCAGGCGTAGCAGGAGCGAGAGAGCTCGAATACGAGAAGAATATTCTCTTGATCCAAAATATAGAGACCAGATAGCCGGTAAAAAGATCCTTCTTATTGATGACATTATTACCACGGGCTATACTGCCCACACACTAGGAAAACTTCTCAAAAAAGCCGGAGCTAAAGAGGTTATAGGGTATTTCCTCTCCAGTGAAAAAGTCTAGAGGAATAAAAAATTTGAGAAAATAGAGAGTCCGCATATACTAGCGTATCACTCGCCTATGTCCAATACCATTGATCTCTTCTGAGTCACCACACATAATCTCCGGGATATCGACATTTCCTTCACCAAAAACTCGCTCACAGTCCTCACGGGCGTCAGTGGTTCAGGGAAATCCTCTCTCGTCTTTACGACACTCTGTAATGAAGGACAAAGACGTTATCTAGAATCCCTCTCAACCTATGCGAGGATGTTCATCGGAGGCATGTCTGAGGAGGCAAAAGTAAAGGAAATACGAGGTCTTACACCCACCATCAGCATCGAACAAAAAACAGTCGCCCATAACCCCAGATCAACTGTCGGAACCATCACAGAAATATATGATTTCTATCGGCTCTTTTTCCTCAGTCTCGGTACCCGAATCTGTCCACATGATGGAAGCCCCATGATGAAAAAAACGCATAAAGACGTTATAGATTATGTAGGGAGACTGAAAAATGGTACACGTATAGGAATTTGTGCCCAAATACGCAAAACATTTGAAACAAGCACGGAATTACGTGATTTTGTAGGGCAAAAAGGATTTGTTCGTTATTTAGTAGACAATCATGTCTACAATCTCTCGGATACTCTTCCAGAAAAGCCTTCAGAAGCTTGGATCATTGTCGATCGTGTCGAACTTGATAGGGATGATGCCACACAAATTGACCGTATTTCTCAGTCTGTTTCCACAGCTTTTGAGCATGGAGAAGATGTCGTTGGCATCTATCAATTTGACGAAGATAAGAAAAAGAAGAATTCAGTTGAGATCTTCTCACGAGCATTTCGTTGCCCACTGTGTGGCTATGTGCCAGAGGTGTTAACTTTATCACATTTTTCATTTAATTCTCCTACAGGCGCCTGTCCAACGTGCCATGGACTCGGGTCACTTCTGAGTTTTACAGAAGAATCCGTGATTGATCCAGAAAAAACTCTTGAAGAAGGTGCGGTGATGCCATGGACACCTGATTCGTACTATTATTTTGTCCTCCAGGGCGCGTGTAAGCACCACAAGATCCCAACAAAAATCCTCTATCGGGACCTCACAGGCAAGCAAAAAAATATCATCCTCCATGGATCAGAAGAGAAATTGACACTCTCGACACCGCAGATGCAGAAGTCTTGGAATGCGAAGTATCCAGGCATAATTCCATACTTGAATCGTGTCTACCATGATCCGGATTCGAGCGAATCTCTTCATGAAAAAATAGACCCCTATGTGGTATCGTCCATCTGTGATACGTGTCACGGCTATCGAGTTGGAGAGCCTGCCAGAAGCGTTATCATAACTTCAAAAATGCAGACCCTTAAACGCTCAAAAAAGGATGAAGGAGGAATAAATACTTTTCATATTGGTCAAGTGGCAGAGCTCTCTGTCGAGCACTCCATAGAGTTTTTCGACAGCCTCGATTTTGACAAAGAAGAGACAAAAATTGCTGGAAATGTCCTCAAGAATATCAGGGATCGTCTGAAATTTCTGAAAGGTGTAGGCCTTGGTTACATGACCCTTGCCCGACGCTCAAATACGCTCTCCGGAGGTGAATCTCAGCGTATTCGACTTGCCACGCAAGTGTGAACGCGCCTTGAAGGTATTACTTATGTCCTCGATGAGCCCTCAATCGGGCTTCATCCACGAGATAGTCGTCTCCTTATTGATAATCTGAGAGAACTCGTCAATCTCGGAAATACGGTCATAGTTGTCGAACATGACGAAGATATTATGTGAACAGCTGATGAGATCATCGACATAGGACCAGGTGCAGGTGTCCATGGCGGGACTATTGTTTTTCAGGGGACATTCCAGGAACTCCTCAAATCCGACACACGAACGGCGAAATTCCTCCGTGGCGAAGAAGAGATAAAGATTCCAGAACTCAAGAAAAAACCAACGAAATTCCTTCATCTCAAAGACGCTACCGAAAATAACCTCCAGCATGTTTCTATTGATATACCTCTTGAAGCACTGACAGTCGTGACAGGTGTAAGTGGATCTGGAAAATCTTCCCTTATCAATCGCACTCTCGCTCCTGTGATGCGGAATTTGCTTCATGGAACTCGAGATGCACACGGGCCTCTCAAGGGGATATCTGGTGACGCGGAACTCGACAAAGTCGTCATCATCGATCAGATGCCTATCGGGAAAACTCCACGATCCAATCCTGCGACTTATACGGGCGTCTTCACGGATGTCCGTGATGTCTTTGCACAAACACTTGAGGCTAGAGCTCGCGGATATGGTCCAGGACATTTCAGTTTCAATACCAAACAAGGACGCTGCGATGCCTGTGAAGGAGATGGGGTTCGACGCATCCAGATGCACTTCCTTCCTGATGTCCATGTCACCTGTGAGTCCTGTGGAGGAAGCCGCTACAACCACCTCGTCCGTGAAATCCACTTCCATGATAAATCCATCTCTGATATTCTCGCCATGACTGTCGAAGATGCGGTTGTTTTTTTCGACAAATTCCCCAAGATCAAACACAAGCTTCAGACCATCCTCGATGTTGGTCTCGGCTATATCACGCTTGGACAGTCGGCTCTGACGCTCTCCGGAGGTGAATCTCAGCGTATCAAACTCGCAACAGAACTTGCCCGAAAATCGACAGGGAAAACCCTCTATATCATGGATGAGCCCACGACCGGGCTTCACTTCTCGGATATCCAGAAACTCATGTCGATAGTGTCGAGTCTGGTGGAGAGAAATAATACTGTCGTCATCATCGAGCACCATCTGGACGTGATCACCAATGCCCATTATCTCATCGATATGGGACCAGAGGGTGGCGAACGAGGAGGAAAACTCCTCTATCAATGACCTCGTGATGGCATTCTCACAGTCAAGGGTTCGCATACTGCCGAAGCACTCCAGCAATTCACCCTTCACAAAAAATCTCTCAAAAGTAAAAAAAAGTAATCATGCAGGAACACAAGGACATATCTCTCCTCTCCGGATACCAAACACCAGCAAAAGCTCGGTATTTTATCGAATATACTGGAGCGAATACTGACGAGCTTCAGGAGGCAACCCAATTTGCTCACAAAAATAATCTTCCTATCTTGACGATTTCTGGAGGCAAGAATCTCCTTCTTGCTTTCGATGAATATCCAGGGCTCGTCATTCACAATAATTCTCAAGGATATTCCTTTGAGGGAACTTCATTGACCGTTGCATCAGGACACCTTATTTGGCAACTAGCGGAAGAATTGGAAGAAAAACATGGCATCACCTTGTGGCATCGTTTCCAGGGGCTTCCTGGATCCATAGGAGGAGCAGTCTTTGGCAATGCGGGATGTTTCGGCCTCGAAATAGGTCCCTATATTACGTCTATTGAAATCCTCGATACCCAAACAGGTGAAATATTAACGAAAACCGGAACTGAACTCAATTTCAGATATCGCTGGTCTGAGTGCAAGAATCATCCTGAATGGTTTCTACTCTCAATTATGTGCGATCTCTCTGAGCTCAGGGAGAAATATGCTTCCACCGAAGAACCTCTCGCTTGGCGGGAAAGAGTCCAGCCAGAGTGACTTTCCTGTGGTTCATTTTTCAAAAATCCCAGCCGTGAACAGTCCGCCGGATCACTTATTGAATGAGTAGGCCTCAAGTGACATCATATCTGAGGAGCATATTTCTCAGAGAAACATGCGAATTTCCTCTTGTCTGATGGGACAACAAAATGGACTGATCTGGTACAATTGGTTGAGCTGGCCCAGAAAAAAGTTCTGGAAAAGTTTCACATACAACTGGAGCCAGAAGTTCGGATAATTCGATGATAAATTTTGAGCTCTAAATATTTAGCAGATATTTTAGGTATTAAGTATTATTTATTTTATAATATATTATTACATATAGTCAATAAAATGGTACTTGTAATATAAAAATAAAAGCATATACACATATCATACGGAAAGATATTTTATTTTCTCAACCTTCTTTCTTATGAATATTTCTATTTTTGAAAGATGTAGAAAAATAATTGCGGCTACTCTTGTAGGAACGATAATGTTTTCTTTTATTAGCCCAGCGTTTGCTGCAACTGCATTTGGCTCTGTCTCAACAGCACAGAATGGTGCTCCAGGAGGAAATACAGGAACGCTTACTATTACTAGGCCCTCTTCCACAGCATCGGGAGACTTTTTGATAGCTGCGATAACATTTAATGGAGGTACTGGAACTTCTTTTACAACAGTCCCGTCAGGATGGACACTGATCAGGAGAACTGATAGTAGCACACAAGTAGGAATGGCTACTTATTATAAGGTGGCAGGAGGATCTGAACCTGCTAGTTATGCTTGGGTAATAAACAACAGTAGTTCCACACCACGTATGTCCGGAGGTATTATCAGATATACAGGCATAAATACATCTACCCCCATCGATGTTCACGGGGCTAATGATGGCAATAATGACACACCTATTGCTCCATCTGTAACAACAACACAAGCAAACGACAGAATAATTACATTTTTCGGCGTCGATAATGACGAAACTTTTTCTCAACCTTCTGGCACCACGGAAAGATATGATATCACTAACAGTGACAACAGTGGCCCAGGATCAGCAGCCGATGATTTTATCCAAGCGAGCATCGGTTCTACAGGTACCAAGACTTCTGATAATAGTGGAACTAGTAATGATCAATGGGTTGCTCAAACAGTTGCTCTCAAAGAGGCAGTTGCTGCTGATGTCACAGCTCCAGTTATTGCTCAAGTAACTCCTGTCCCAAGCCCAACGACCGACAATACACCCAATTACACATTTACTACTGATGAAGCTGGAACCATTACATATGGAGGAGACTGTTCAAGCGTTACGACATCTGCAGTTGTTGGTTCTAATACGATCACTTTTAACACATTGGCTGACGGAACACATTCAAATTGTACTGTTCGTGTCACAGATGCTTCGTCAAATGCGAGCAATATTCTCGCAGTGAATACATTTACGGTTGATGCAACAGCCCCTGTGATAACTCTCTCTGGCTCAACTCCAGTGACAGTAGAAGTAGGCAGTGTGTATACTGATGCCGGCGCAACTGCGTCTGATAATCTCGATGGAGACATCACAGGATCTATTATCACAGTGAATCCTGTAAATAGTAATGTTGTTGGCTCTTATACTGTTACCTACAATGTTTCCGATGCAACTGGCAATGCGGCAACACAGGTCACGAGAACCGTCAATGTCGTTGATACCACTGTTCCAGTTATTGCACTTCTTGGTTCCGCGACAGTCTCAGTGAATTTTGGTGATACATATACTGATGCTGGAGCAACTGCTTCGGATAATTATGACGGAAATATCACAGGATCTATCATTACAGTTAATCCAGTGAATACAGGAACAATTGGTAATTATATTGTCACCTACAATGTCACAGATGCGAATGGAAATGCCGCTGTTCAAGTCACGCGTAGCGTCGATGTCGTCGATGTGACAGCCCCAGTTATCACCGTTACAGGAGCAAATCCTATGACGATAGAAGTTGGAGGCACTTACACTGAGCTCGGTGCAGTCGCGGCTGATGATGTGGATGCAGATTTTGCAGCGACACCTTCAGGTTCGGTCAATACAAGTGTTCTAGGTACCTATACTATTACCTATAATGCCACAGATACTTCAGGAAATGTAGCTACAGCTGTTACCCGTACAGTGAATGTCGTGGATACCACTGTTCCTGTTCTGACTCTTCTCGGAATCACTCCGACGAGTGTGGAGAGAACAACGGTTTATACTGATGCTGGTGCAACTGCCAATGATAACCTCGATGGGGATATCACAGGATCTATCATTGTCGTAAATCCTGTAAACACTCTCGTTATCGGCGTCTATGTCGTGACCTATAATGTCAGTGATACAAGCGGAAATGCCGCGGTAGAGATAACCCGTACAGTGAATGTCGTAGACACAACAGCTCCCGTCATTTCTGAAACAACCCCGGTCCCAACACCAACAAGCGACAATACTCCAAACTATACTTTCACTTCAAACGAAGCTGGTACTATTACCTATGGTGGTTCTTGTAGCAGCGCTACAACATCTGCATCAAGCGGTGCTAATACGGTTACTTTTAACACTCTCGCTAATGGCACATATACGAACTGTACGATTACCGTAACAGATGGGGCATCAAATGTCAGCAATGTGCTCAATGTCAATGAATTTACTGTAAATGTCTCAGAAGGAGAAGGAGGAGGATGAGTCGGGTGAGTCGTAGATCCTACTGGAGGAGTTGGTACCCCACCAACACCAACACCGGAGCCGACCCCAACTCCGGAACCAGAGCCAACTCCGAGCAATACCCCTGAAGTTTTCTTTCCTCCGATAGAACCACTTCCACCAGAAGAGGAAGCAGTAACACCACCAGTCAATACAAATACTAATACTGGAGGAACGACAACTACCGGAGGAACCGGAGGGACAACTACAGGCGGTACCACGACGACAACCGGAGGCACCTCTACATTTAATCCCGCCGACGCTACGCTCGATACCGGAGGTGGAGGAACAGAGGAAGTAGTTCCAACGGATGAAACATTTAACCCTGCGGATGCGACGCTTGATGTCGGAGGAGGAGCTGCTGTTGTAGAAGATAATTCCTATACACTTCTCTGGTTACTTATGGCAATCCTCGCACTTCTCAGTGGATGGTGGTTCTTTGCCGGAAGAAACAAAAAAGAAGCTGATCATAGACGAGCTCATTAATTTCTTTTCTCGCAAAATAAAGAGGTCTCCGAGACCTCTTTATTTTGCCTTTTCCTCGGTTTTTCCTATATTTCTTCCATGCAAACTCTTTCTGATTTTTCCTCTGAACTCGCGAAAAAACTCACAGCTCTCCACCATGTCGCTCTCATAGCCCACAAGGCACCAGATGGCGATGCCTACGGTTCTCTGGAAGGCATGAAACAGCTTCTTATCGCAAATTACCCAGATATCGCCATATCGGTTGTTGTACCCCCGGAAAAACAGAGGGATACCCATGTGAATTGGATACTCTCATCAGAACCTGTACCGCTCATACCTACCACAGCGGAGCTCGTTCTCTTTCTCGACGCCTCACCACTTTCACGCACAGCTCTGAAAGTAGAGAATTATCCCAAACAGAAAGTCGTCACTATCGATCATCATGAAGCACAAGAGGAGAGCATTCCTGGTTATCGAGATACCGATGCCCCTTCCACAAGTGTTATTTTGACCGATATAGCTCGGGAACTTGGTTGGAAGATTACTCCAGTTGCCGCCACTGCTTTGCTTCTGGGAATCTATACCGACACAGGAGGTTTTATCCATAGGAATAGCAACCAACGAGCATTTGAAACAGCCGCATTCCTTCTCGGAAAATGAGCCGATCAAGCACATATTACCGAAGAGGCTTTTGGGAATGATACTCTTGAATACCTGCATGATCTGGGCAGAGGACTTCTCTCTATCGTGCAAGTGTGAAACATTGCCTGTCTTTTTTTCCAGGAAACAGAGAATAATAGCCATCTGAAGTCCCATATTATAGGCTACTTAAGCGGGCTCAAAGGTGTCGATATCGCTTGTGTTCTCATGCAGAAATGAGATGAAATAAAAGGCTCTTTTCGTACCCGAAAGGAAAATGTCGATGTCAATGAACTGGCCAAAAAGCTCGGTGGTGGTGGTCATAAGAAAGCATCTTGATTTGTCCTCGAAGGGAATATAGACAATAATATTCTTGCCTGGAAAGGGAAGACGTATACCCCAAAAGACTTTATAGAATACATAAAAACCCTCTAATCATGCCCACCCTCCGATTGCAAAAATATCTCTCAGAATGTGGAGTCTCATCGCGTCGTCATGCAGAAGAAGCGATAAAGCGAGGGGATGTCATCGTGAACGGCACAGTAGCCCAGATAGGCCAATCTATCGATCCGGAAGAAGACACAGTAGAATTCTCTGGCCAGCTCGTCAATCGGAGTGCAGGTCTCGTCTATTACGCTATGAATAAACCACGGGGCATCGAGACCACCTGTGCACAAAAGGACGGTAAAAGTATCGTCGACATAATAGATACACCTACTCGTATCTTTCCCATAGGGCGGCTTGATAAGGATTCGAGTGGTCTTATTCTTCTCACCAATGATGGACGTATCACACATCGCCTTCTACACCCCTCTTTTGAGCATGAGAAAGAATATCTCGTGACGACGTATGGAAAAATAGATGACCAATACCTTCATCAAATGAGCCAAGGAGTGCGGTATACTATTACAGAATGACCGAAAACTTCGACACGTTCGCCATCTTCGACATGATCCAGAAATTCCTTCTCAAAGACGTCCCCACTTATTCCAAAAAAGTTTGTTCAGACACAGCCCTGTGAAATAAAACGTGTCAGTTCTGATACATTTCGGATCATCCTCAAAGAGGGAAAAAATAGGCAGATTCGCCGTATGGTAGAGGCCTGCGGACACGGCGTGAAAAAACTCAAGCGCATCCGTATCGAGCATATTCTCCTCGGAGATATGCCGGAAGGTGCCTACCGAGAACTCAAACGAGGCGAACGCGAAGAGATGCTTCGTCGATCGGCTCTCCCACTCGTCGATTATCCCCCCATTGTGGGCGAGGTCGTCCATGGCGACGGTAAAGGCCATATTCTAGGCTTTCCAACAGCCAATATCGTCCTAGCTCCTGGAATTCTTCCTGCAAAAACCTTCACTTGTCGTGTGACTTTGGATGGCGAAGTATTTCTCGGAGCCGGTTCCTATCAAGAAAAAAAGTGACACTTCGAAGTACATATACTGTCTTTTGATAGAGATATCTACGGGAAAATTCTTCATATCGATATCATGGATGTCATACGAGATAATCGCGCCTTCACTTCGGAGAGTGAGCTCAAAACACAAATAGAGAAAGACGTGAACCATGTCCGTGCTCACTGGAAAAGCGTATTGGAATAGTTCGTCATACCGTGCTTGACACGGTATCCAGGTCATTAAAATCCTTCTATGGCATATAGAAATTTTCTTCCTTGTGTCTACATTATGGCAAGTGAGAGAAATGGCACCTTCTATATAGGCAGTTCCAGTGATCTCGTAAAAAGAGTTTGGCAACATAAGAACGAATACTTTGAATGATTTTCAAAAAAATATAATACAAAACTTCTCGTGTATTATGAAGTTCATGATAGTATGGATAGCGCTATTACCCGAGAGAGACAATTAAAAGAATGGCAGAGAAACTGGAAGAAAGATCTTATAGAAAAACATAATCCAGACTGGAGAGATCTCTATGATGACATTGTTTAAGGGCTTTGAGTTGACCTGGATCCCGACTTTCGTCGGGATGACGTTCCGGACACTTTGATTTTGGAAAGCATAACATATACTTCGTGTAATCAAAACTAAATATCCATGTCCCAAATTGTCATTCTTCATCCTCAGTGCGTGCGCCTTGGCGGAGCTATCCAGATGGCTCTGCAGACAGCTCAAGTCCTCCTAAAACAGGGGCACAAAGTAGTCGTCTATACCTTTGAAAAAAACGATGCATGTTTCCCAGAACTTCAAACCGGACTTGATATACGGGTCTGGGACAGTGCCCGAAAGATATGATTTTTACCCCTGAAAAAACTCCTTGCAATCACGTCTCTTGCATGGGAACTTCGACATGTAGACATCATTATCGCCAATAACCCTCCTATGCAGATTGTGGCCGCTCTGACAAAGTTTTTTGTATCGCGTGTACAGACCATTTGGTGGCACCATCATGTGCCTTGGTATTCCAGCGACAAAAACATGTTCAGATCTCTCTTGACCGTGAAATTTTGGAAAGGCTTTTTCGAACGTATGTTTGTCATTCCTCGTATTGATCAGATCATCGCAACGAGTTATTTCGTGGGTGATAAAATTCAGGATTATTGTCATCGTGAAGCCATGGTGATCCATCCGGTAATAGAGGAGATGCAAAAAGAAAACAATATCGTCCTCTCTCAAGCCCCAGATGATCCATTAACCCTCTTTACGCATGGTCGTCTGGAGCCAGGAAAGGGTATAGATATGATCATACGAGTATGGGAGCGACTCAAAAAAGAAAATAATTCTATCCATCTTATGATGTTTTGAACAGGTACATTAGAGAAAGAATTGCGAGAAAAAGGTATTAATATCCAACCATTTGATAGAAAAAACACTTTCCTAGAGATGTTTTCAGGAAAATATGGACACGTTTTAGGAATCTATTGTTCCCAGATAGATGCCTTTGGAATGGCCCCTCTCGAGGCACAGGCAGCAGGGATTTCGACAATCATACTCGACAGTGGTGGCGCACGTGAGACGATCTTGACGAATCTGTCAGACGAACCTGTCGGATATCTTGTCGACTCCGAAGAAGAGCTCTTCCGAACTATAAGGGATTACGTGAAGATAAAAAGTTTTCCGAAAAAACTGTCCAATGTGAATTTTTCTCACAAAAGAGAGTACTTTACCCCCGAGAGATTATCCTCCGATATCATCTCTGTTATCGAGAAAACAGGGGTTTAAAATCCTGTGAGGAGAATCTTCATATTGTGAAGAGTGTGTGAAACCCCTTGTCTACCCCTTGCAAAGCCGAGACTATGGCATACTATCTTCGCACGATTGTTCGTGTACATCTCCCTCGCATTTCACTCTTGCTCAGTTTCGACAGTTTTTTCGTGTTTCGACACGTGACGAACTTCAACAACTTGGCCTGCAGATCGAAGAGGGTTAAGACTTTCTCTAGAAAGTCTAGTAATAGTAATAGTCATAGTAACAGAAAGGATTTATAAAAATATTTATCCACCACGATAGATCTCTTCCTGCCTTTTACTTTTACTGTTACCTTTTTCTAGCTTTCACCAGAAAGCTTTGGTGTCCGCGTTCAATTCTATTTTTTATTTTTTTCTTATGCGACAGATTCTACGACAAATAGTCGCAGTTCTTGCTCTCGTTGGTCTCAGCACCACTATGGTGCCTGGCGCTTTCGCTGTGACATACACAGCTCAAGCTGCTGCTGACAAGCTCGCTGCTTCTAATTTCATCGTCGATCAATCAGCTAATCCAGCTGCATATCGACTCGCTGATAACCTTCTTCGTCAAGAAGCTGTAGGTACAGCGGCAAATATTCGTGGTGTCCTCACTGTTTCAATCAGTGATTACACTTGTACGAATCACTTTTCAGATGTAAATGCCAACACTGGCTACATCGCATCTCTCGGTAAAGGATGGGTCTGCCGTGCTGCTGAACTCTCTGCTAATGCTGGCATCACAAATGCTGCAAACGCAATGTTCCGCCCAGCAGATAAGCTCACACGTTTCGAAGCTCTCGTCTTCGCTCTCCGTGCTGCTAATCTCGTTCCTTCTGCAGGCCTTTCTCAGTCTGCTATTATCCAGCTTGGTGTCGATAACGGTGTTATCACTTCTTCTGCTGGTTTCAACGCAAACGCTGCTGCAACACGTGGGGAATTCTTCCAATACACTGTTCGCGCACTCGATGCTGCTGAGACTCCAGAACTCTGTGAAATCCTCGGTATCTGTCCAAATCCTAATCCGAATCCTATACCTACAGGTGGTGCTGTAAGTGTAAGTCTCGCTGCTGGCACTCCTGCTAGTACGAACATTGCTGATGCTGCTAACGCAAACTTCACAAAGTTCAACCTTACTTCAGGATCTGCTCCTATGAGCATCTCGACAATCTTTGTAACTCGAACTGGCCTCTCTACTAACTCTATGGTAGAAAACATCAAGATCCTTGATGAAAACGGTGTCCAGGTGAGCTCTACAGGAAGTCTTAATGCAAATAACAAGGCTCAGATTACTTTCTCTCCTGCTCTCGTTATCCCTGCTAACACGACTAAAGCATTCTTTATCCGTGCTGGTATAGCTGACGGTACAGGTTCTGGAAATACGGTTGCTCTCGGAATCGAAGCTGCTTCAGACATCGTCTCAACTGCTTCTGTCTCTGGTGCATTCCCAGTCCGTGGTAATCTCATGACGACTCTCAATCTCACTATTGGTACGGTTATCATCGATGAAGATGGTACTGTTACTGATTCTCAGCCAAATGGTGGAGATACAAATGTTGTTATCAACAAATTCTCTCTCGCTGCTGGTTCGACAGAAACAGTGACTATTAAGCAAATCGCTGTTGAGCGCCAGGGTTCAGCTTCTGCTACAGATACAGTAAACATCGAACTCTTCGATGTCTCTACTGGCACATCTGTCGGTACTGTTGCTACTTGGGATTCTAACGGTCTCGCTACATTCAATAATCTCAATATCTTCCTCGATAAGGGTCAGACAAAGAGATTTGAAGTACGAGTCGATATCATCGGTGGTTCAGGTCTTACCGTCAATGGTGATCTCACAGATGGTAGCGATGTCCGTGTACAAGCTATAGGTAACACTTATGGTTTCTACCTCACTCCTACAAACTCTATGTCAACAGGTCAGGGTGCGAGCAACCAAACTATCCAGTCTGGTACTCTCACTATCACGAAATCTGTCTCTACTCCTGCTGCTGGTAATATCAGCGCTGGTTCAGACCGACATCTCGCGACATTTGATTTCCAAGTTCTCGGTGAACCTATGAAGATCACGTCTCTTCTTCTCGAAGCGACTCTCGGCACTATGGTTTACACAGAAGTTACGAACATCAAACTTATTGATGCTGCAACTGGTACTCTCCTTGCTGGTCCTAAAGACCTCACAGCGACTCCAGATGCTACATTTACTGATGTTATCATCCTCCCAGTAGGAACGACAAAAGTAAAAGTTACTGCTAACCTCGCTACTTCTGTCTCAAATGGTGACACTATCCTCTTGGATATTGGAACTCCTGCGGCAAGTATCGTGGCTCGTGGTATGCAATCAAATGACTCAGTGACTCCTGCTCCTGCTACAGATGTAGCAGCGAACACGCTCACTATTCAGGCTGCTACTCTCACTGCTGTGACAAACACTACTCCTGCTGCTCGTAGCATCGTGAAGGGTCAACAAGATCACATCTTTGCGACTGCATCACTCTCTGCTGCTAACTCAGGTGAAGACGTCAATGTCTCATCAATCGTTGTAGAAGACTCTGTTACCAATGCTGATGCTGATGCTCAGGATCTCGACAATGTCGAAATCTGGGCGGATCTCACTGCTGCTAACAGTGCTCGTGGTGATATCTATGAGACAAAAGTTGGAGATACAAAACAAATGGGTTCTGCTTCTTCAGGTGATGCTCTCTTGACATTTAACCTCACACCTTCTATTACTGTTCCAAAGAACGGAGTTGTCAATATCGCTATTATCGCTGATCTCTCAAGTGATGCTGATACGAGTGATACTCACACTCTTAGTATCGATACTGATGCTGGTGATGTGACTGCTTCTGGAAAGGATACTGGTTCATCAATTACCGTCACTCCTACTGGTGCAGGTCAAGCAATGACTGTTGCTGCCTCTGGTACTCTCACACTCTCTGTAGATTCATCTACACCAGTTGCGGGTCTCATGCTCGACAATGCCAATGAGCATTCTGCTACTATCTTCCGTCTTGCAGCTAACAATACTGAAAATCTCGATGTTGATAGCATCGCTATTACAGATGATGGTTCAAATGGAAACGATGTAGTGAAGTTCTACAAATTCTACAACGGTGCGACACTTCTCGGTACTGCTACCCCAGATGGTAGTGGAAACGCTGAATTGTTCCTCGCTGATGGAACTCTCGTTATCCCTGCAAATGATTACAAACTCGTCACCGTTAAGGCAATCCTTAATGACATCGACGGTACTGGCTTCGTCAACGGAGACACTATCATCGTCACTGTGAATGCTGCTGGTGATGTCGACACAACTGGTCTCGCTTCTGGTGCTGCAGTTGACTCAACACAAACAAGTGTTGATGGAAACACTATGACAGCATACGAAGCATACCCAGTCGTTGCATTCAATAGTACAGGTATATCAACTGTTCTCGGTGCGAGTGCAAACTACCTTGCAGAAAAGATCGTTATTACCAACGTTGGTAATAAAGACCTTACATTTGATAGTGATGACCAAATCAAGATTAACTTCGAGATTACTGGTACATTAACTTCAGCAACAAATGCTGTTACTCTCAAAGATGCAGAAGGTACTACTCTTGACACAGTCAATATGGCTGCTGCTACAGGTAGTACATCAGCTACAATTGTCTTTGCAGATAATACGCTTACTGTTCCTGCAGGTCAGAGCAAGACTTTGTCTGTATTTGTTAACACTGGTGGTCTTACAGCAGATGGTGATACACTCCAAGCATGGCTCAGCGACGACGCTGCAGGCAACATGGAATTCAGTATCAATGCTAGTGCTGCTGATTACACTACTGGTACAATCACATTCAGAGGTGATATCTTCGGTACTACACACGTCAATCCATAATCGGATAGATATGTTAGTGATGATAATCACACAAAAACCACCCCTGCAAAGGGGTGGTTTTTTGTTTGCCTTCAGGGATTTTCTTCTATAATACCCCCACTATGAAAACCTTTCTCAAACCTCTTCTCCTGGCCCTCATCATCGTGGCCCTCATCGGATATTTCGCATGGCGTGAATATACTCCAAGCGGATATGTATTTAGACCCTATGAATCTACGACACTTCGTGAATGAAATATCCCAACAAATGCAGCTCAAAAAGCGAAATTGGAGTCTGAACTGGCCCAATTCCAGAGCTCTCTTGCTGCCTTCACAAAACCCGAAGATCTGGATAAAAAACTCAACACACTCTCCCTTATCTCCGAATACCAGCAAATGCTCGGGGAATATATCGAGGCGAAGAAAACCCTCGAAACGGCACTTTCACTCCAGGTGAATCCAAAACTGCTCCAGTCCTATGCCCAGCTTCTCTTCACCATGGGAGCAAAGGAAGCAGCTGTCGGGTATATCGATGATGCCCTCAAGTTCGCTCCTGAAACAATGGAGCTCTGGAGGACAAAAATCGAAATGCTCTCAGAGATCCATAAGAAAGACTTGGCTGCTGTCGACGGCACCTATCGTGAGGCCCTGGATGCGACAGGTAACAATATCGACATCGTAACTATGTATGCAGCTTCACTCGCTCGACAGGGACGTAAAGAGGAGGCGATTCAATACTGGACAAAAGCACAAGAGATCTTCCCAAAGCAGGCAAGTGCCTATCAAGGGGAGATAGATGTCCTGAAGAAGTAAATATCACCAGAGTATAAAATATGTCAATGAAATTTACCCCTCTCGAGGTAGCATTTTATGCATATTTCTGCTAGTATTATGGCAAGGAAATTCTACTTTTATTTTTACAAATTAAAATTTGATTTATCAAATTTAGTGCATAATATACCTTCACTTTGTTTTTTCAGACACATGCTAAAGAAATATCTCTTTCCTCTTTTTGTTTTTTTGCTCTGCACAAGCCATGTATGGGGAGCAACACTGTATTTTAATGGCGCCCAAAATGGGAACTGGAGTAATCTCGGAAACTGGTGGCAGGACAGTGGATTCACTACCCCAGCTGTGGCCGTACCTTCCCCATGAACTGATGTAGTGATATCGGCAACCGTCAGCTCTCGTACCAGTGGTTCTATACCAGTAGTAAGTAACATGCAGGTATATGGCTCTAGCAACATCGGTATCACTGTAATCATTTCTCAGACCGCTACTTTTAATGATACGAGCTATGTTACAGGAGTAGTACAGGGCAATAGTTCAACTGTTACTTTTAATGACTCGAGCCGGAATCATGGTTCTGTTTATGGCACTGCCGTTTTTTATGATACGAGCTTTAATGATACCGGTAATATCTACAATGCTGCAACATTTAATGATAACAGTTACCATTCTAGTGGTATAGTATATGGTTCAGGCACATTTAATGACAACAGTCATAATGCCAGCAATGTCTATGGTCTTGGTACATTTAACGATAACAGTTACAATACTGGTACTATCGACGACAATGCTAATGTCTACTATCCCTCACCAAATCCGATTGGAGGGACTGTGACAGGTATAGTGACCTACTATAATTATGATATCACGGCTCCAGTTATCTCTGAAGCCACACCTATGATCACTCCAACCTCTGACACAAGCCCCAACTATACCTTCACTACCGATGAAGCAGGCACCATTACATACGGTGGATCTTGTAGTAGCGCCACAACATCTGCATCAAGCGGATTAAACACTATTACCTTCAATACCCTTGCTGAAGGTACATACTCTAACTGTACAGTTACAGTAACAGACGCCGCAACGAATGCCAGCAATGTTCTCAGCGTAAGTACATTTACTATTAATACGAGCATACAAACCTGAGCCATAGATCCAACTGGATGAGTTGGTACAACACCTCCTACAACCCCCACCCAACCAGTCGTAGAAACACCAATTCAAACTCCAACTCCAACAGAAAACAACCCCTTTGTCGATGTGCCAGGCACACCTACAACAGATACAGGAGTACAAGTCCCAACCCACGCAATTCCTGTTAATAACTCGTTTGGTTCAGTATCAGAGCAGCCAACCTCTGTGCTTTCTCTCAATATCAATATAAGCCCACGGAGAAATACACCAGCAGATGTTATGAGACTCCAGGAATTTCTCAATATCTACGAAGGTGAAACACTCGTTCTCACTGGTATCTATGACTGGGGAACACAAGAAGCAGTGAAGCGATTCCAAGTGAAATATGCTCCTGAGATCCTCGTGCCATTAGGCCTTACCGAGCCTACAGGTAATGTTGGTATATTTACCAGAACCAAGATCAATAGCATGATAGCAAGAGATTCCCTGGAACCAGCTTCTTTCAATGTCAATATCACTCCACAGAGAAATAACAACCCTGGAGATGTAGTTAGATTGCAAGACTTCCTCAATACATATGAGGGAGAATCTCTCAGACTCACGGGCGTCTATGATACTCCTACTCAGGAAGCCGTGAAGCGATTCCAAGTGAAATACGCTTCTGAGATACTCAAACCCCTCGGACTCAGAAATCCGACGAGCAATGTTGGCATCTTTATGCGGGCGAAGATCAATAGCATGGTAAAGACCGGGGAATAGTATTGGATTTCCCTAGCTTGCATTTACGGGTCCATGCGTATATTTACGGCTATGGGTTATAAATTTCGCATTTTTTTCGTATGCATCATAGTGATTTTTGCCGAATATTTGGGATTTCTCTGATATATGGAGTTACGAAACGAACGCCCTTTAACTGTGCTGATTCTTCAAAAAGCTGAAGGATCACCTCTTTTCAAACCTGCTGTAAGTACTGTGAAGAATACCCTCATCGAAGTTTTTGGTTCATGAAATACGAAAAAAGCCCTGAAAATGACGAAACATGCAACAAAAGAAATTGCTATAGGGGCTGAATACTCGACCCTATTTGCTCTTATGATGCTCGGAGGTCTTTTTCTCGCGCTGAATCTGCTTATTTATAAACGTCGTTGGTTCTATTATACTGTAGACACAGGTGATACTATGGAAACAATCTTATCACGTTTTATCATGACCGAGACGTCTCTTTTTCGACATAATCGTTTCCTTCGAACTCTCCCTCGGAATATTTCTGGAGATATTGTTCTTCCAAAATGACTATATCTCAAAGTGCGTAATAGGTATTTTATCGAGAAAGATTATCTGGATCAGCTCCGTGATGCCATGAAAATGAGCTCATCCCATTTCCCTGCTTCTCGAAACAACGATTAAAGTAATAATTTCTCTGTCATTTCCATCAAAAATAGATATAAGGAGAGTATGAATTTACTCTATTTCGCAGTGCTTCATAGTCTCGGACTGACTCAGAAGAAGCTCTGAGATATTTCATCTGATAGTGCCGAAGAATATTACCATACACTGGACACGAGTCGCCTTGTTGAAAGTGGCTACAATATAGACAGTGCCATGAGGATAGTAGACAAAAAGACAGATAAAATTGTCGAAGATGTCGAACGTATCCTGAGAGAACTTCATATTCGTCTTGTTCATAGAGAAGACGAAGAATATCCTTCACTGCTTCGAGTCTTACCAGATGCTCCGACTATACTCTATGTTCGTTGAGTGCTTCCATCCAACACTGCTCTTATCTCGGTGGTTGGCTCCAGAAAACATTCGCAGTATGCAGTGTCTTGTCTCGAAAAAATCATACCTGAACTGGTTAGAGCTGGGTATGGTATAGTAAGTTGAGGTGCTTATGGTATCGATAGTGCCAGCCATGAGATTACCCTCAAGAATAAGGGGTATACCGCGGCTGTTTTTGGCGCTGGTATCAATGTAGAGTACCCCCCATCAAATCATCATTTATTTGAGGATATCATCTCCCAAGGTGGAGCATTGATTTCTCAGTTCCCTCTGGGCACCCTGGCTGAACCCTACAATTTCCCTATTCGCAATGCTGTCGTTGCGGGGATATCACGAGGCACATTGATCGCCGAAGCTGGTGAAGATTCAGGCACGCTCATCACAGCACGTTTGGCACTTGAGGCCAATCATGATGTTTTTGTTATCCCAGCGGATATTACCCGTACATGAGCTCTCGGGAGTAATTCTCTTATTCGTGATGGACTCGGAAAACTTATCACCAGTGCCTCAGATATACTCTCGGAATATCAGATAGTTGATAAACAAATTTCACTTCTGGCGAATAGGCCATTATTTGATGATCCTGTCCAAGCATCTATCTATGAGCTCCTCTGTATGGACAGTGCCTGAATTGATGCGCTCTGTGAAAAACTCCAAAATGATACTACTCTTGTCGTGAACGCCCTGGCTCTCATGGAGATAGAAGGAATCATCACGAGCCACGGCGGAATTTATAGGATTTCCTAAGACACAGAGTGTATCCTTTTTATTTCGATTCTAGCTCAAGCATTTTCTGCTTTTGTGACTCTATATACGCTTTTTCTGTTTCAAGCGATGATCAGTTATTGCGTAGAAATGAATAGATCGTTGGAGTATCGAGGAGATTCTCACATGCTTCTATGGTAGAAATATCTTCTCCAGTAAGAGGGGACGGAGTATTACGGAGATTTTCACCATTTAATCGAGCAACGTGGATATCCACCAAGTAATGATCCATAACGACCAGTTTATCACGCATCTCGAGACACTTATTTGGGAGCCATTCCTGAGTGAGAGCATTCCCGAGCATGGCTTGGTAGTGATGCAAGAGGCATGCAGAACGGTATTCGTCACGGAGTCACATATCTGAAATCGTATTCGTATCGGTAATAAGTGTGGACACATGACAATCTGACTTTTTTTGTACGATATTTTGTATGTAGCCTGTCACACAACGATCGCGGAGTTTCTCATGAATCGATCGTCACCAGTATCCCCGTATGAAGGCACAAGCTCCCGGATCATGTATCCACTGTGCATAGGCTGTGATTATCCGTCACTGAGACCTGTGCCATATGCCGGGGAGCCCACCATAAAACGGTGTCAGAATATGGACGGTAAAAAGTATAAGAATGATTCAGGCTCATGTCAGGAAAAGTTTTTTCATGGACACATCATATAGAGAGGTGCGATTTTACCAAACCTCTCTTATCAGATTTAGGGGATATAAGCGCGGATTTTCTCAGCTATCATAGACATATTTTCTGGGCTTTCCTTGTGTGCTTTAATTGTATCCATATCGCCAGATTGAAAGAGAGGGATAAGATGAAGGTGCATATGACCCGGAACGCCAAATCCTTCTATGGCGAAACCGACACGGGCGCATCCAGTGGCTCGTTGGATAGCGGGAGCAACGGTATTTTTTGCTACCAGCATGAGGTGGAGGAGAATATCATCCGGAAGATCGAGAATATTCCCTATTTCTTCTTTTGGTATGAGGAGCGTATGGCCGAGATTATTTGGTTCTATGGAGAGAAAAGCATAGACACGATCGTCTTCATAGATTTTGTACGAAGGTATCTCGTCAGTAATGATTCTTGTGAAAATAGAGGGCATATCCTGATTATAATCGTAAAGAAGGTAAATCAATTCCCAAAAACTCTTATTCTGCTTCTTTATACTTTTGTTGCCAAAAGTACCAAAAGCATTTAAGGGACAAAAACTCGCTATATACTGTTTTTCATCTATCTTCTATTTTCATCCCGTTCAGACCTACTCGATATGCCTTTGGGCATATCTCCCCCTTAAAGATCCATTTCCCCTTTCATCTTTCTTATAACTACATTTTTCCTTCTTTCACAAAAAGTTTATAGAGCACAGGAACGATAAAGAGCTTCAGTATTCCCGAAGTTGTCAGACCAGCCACGAGTGTGATGGCGAGTGACTGCCATGTTCCTGGGACGAGTGCAAGAGGGATATTTCCCATGATGGTTGTGAATGACGTCAAGAAAATCGGCTCAAATCGTGATCGGCCAGCATCCATAATAGCTTCATCGATTGAGAGACCAGAACGACGATTGAGATTGATCTTGTCGATAAGCACTATCGAATTATTCACCACGATACCAAAGAGCGCTACGAGTCCGATGAGCGAAGGGAATGATAGTGTCGAACCTGTCAAAGCCAGCCCAAAAAAGACACCAATAAGAGACAGAGGAATAGGTGCCAGGATGAGGAGTGCTTGCTTGTAGGAATTAAACTGGAGCACGATAGTTCCGACTATCAGGATCATACCAAAACACAGAGCGATGAGGAGGGATTGGATGGATTTTTCATTTTCTTCATTGACTCCACCGATGACGAATTCATAGCCGCGGCTATTTTCTGCAAGTTCTTTTTTGTACTCTGCAGTACGGAGGTTGAATTCTCGGAGCAGATTGGCAGCGTTGGTCGTTGCATCAGCTCAGACACTGAGTGTTACGGTGCGTTTCCCGTCTATGCGAGTGATAGAGTCGACAGAGGAGTTGAGATTATTTTTCATGATCTCCCCGAGGAATACATATTGTCCTTTTGCATTACGGATCTTGAGACCCTTTATCTTTGACAGTGTATCAACTGTTTCAGGGAGGTATTCTCCTCGGACAACGATCTCATCGTTTCATTTGAATATTTTGGTTACCTCGATACCATCGATAGCCATCTTCAGAAATGATGCCACCTGAGGCAGAGAGAGCCCGTTTATAGCGAGTTTCTGAGTATCGAATTTAAATGAAAACTCAAGAGGCGTTGCCTGCACAGAAGTCGTGATATTGATAGCCCCCGGTATTGTCTCAGCGATAGTTTTGATATCTCCGAGAATCTTGTTTAATTTATGTGAATCTTCTCCTGTGACACGTACCTCCAGATCGGCACCGGCTGGTGGTCCACCCTGGAGCTCGACAACATCTAGAATGACCCCGGGGAATTGCACTGTGTCTATTATCTTTCGGAGACGATTAGCAAAATCAGGAGAAGTTTCCTCTCGACCCTCATCTTTTTTCTTCAGGTTGATGGTGATGCTTGCCAGATGACTCGCACCGCCTGTACCAGCACCTATGCCTTCCGTTGCTGCGGCCTGTCCGACAGTGGTTGTGAAACTCTCTACTATCTCTGGTTTTTCTTTGCGCAAGATGTCTTCTACTTGCGCGATTTGTGAACTCGTGACTTCGAGCTTTTGTCCGGGTTCCGCTTTGAGATTTACGTAGACGATATCCTGATTATCAGCGGGGAAAAATTCTGTTCTGAGTATACCGGTAATAGGAAGGAGGAGAGCCACGACAAAAAGTCATACTATGAGCAACAGAAATCTCCAGAGTCGAGCTCGGGATTTGATGAGATATGCGAGAAAATCTTCATATTTTACTATGAGTGGCTCAAAAGAGATAAATCGTCGTGTCCAGAATGTCTCTTTTTCATTTTGTGTATGCTTATGTGTATTGTCTCCCTGGAAGAAAAGTATCAGCGAGGGGACTATAGTCAGTGATAAAACAAGAGAAATCAGAATAGTTGTCATGATCACAAATGGTATCGAAAAGATAAATTTTCCGATAATACCACTCATAAAAAGCATAGCTGCAAAGATCCACGTCGTTGTCAGAGAAGTAGAGATATCCGGCCATTTGAGGTCTCGCAGGGCCAGAAGCATGGCTTGCCTAGCAGTAAACTTATTTGATTTATAGTACTGATCAAATCCAGTCACGATCAGAATAGCATCATCGACGAGAAGACCGAGTGAGAGAACGAGCGAGAAGAGTGAGAGGAAGTTGAGCGTCTGTCCGGCGATTTTGAGTACGACAAAAGTTCCGAGAAATACGAGGGGGATAGTCAGTGTTGGTACAAATGCTTGCTTAAAACCGATGAAGAGCAGGAGCGTTCCACACACAAGAAACAGCGTAATAATAAAATCACGGGTTAGGGAATTAAGATCACTTCTGATCTGCTCAGAAAAATCAGTGGTTGTTTGTACTACGACATCGGGAGGAATAATTTTTGAGACCTTCATAGACTCAAGCATCTCCTGTCCACTATCGACCAGATCGATGATAGACCCTCCAGATTTTTTCACTACTGAGAGAGTCACGGCAGGCACAGCAGGACCTCCAGCGATAGAGAGTCGGGATTCATTTTCACGTTTTTTGGGACTTTCCCGGACCTGGGCAATATCTCTTAGAAATACAATTCCAGGATCACCGATGTTTGCCACAGGGATATCACGCAAACCCTGGAGGCTATAAAAACGGTTATCAATATTCATCGTATGTTTGTAGTCATCAACTGTATAGTCCCCGACCGGGAGGGTAAAATTGACACCTTGTATGGCTTGGTTGCTTTGCTCCGGAGTGATGCCATATGTCTCGAGCTTTTTGGGATCATAATCAACCAGATACTCGATATCATCGCCACCGGATATATTCACAGAGGAAACATTGGCGATTTTCTCGAGCTCGTCTTTGATGTCTTTAGCTATTTGATTGAGTTCTAGAGGTGTTTTATTTCCCGAGAGAGAAAAAATCCATATAGGAGTATCGCGGAAATTGAGCTCGCTCACAGTCGGTTCCTTGGCTCATTCAGGGAAATTTCGCTTGGCGATATCGACTTGCTCTTTCACTTCTTGGAGAGCTTTGTCCATGTCGACACCTGTCTTGAATTGGAGCATCACAGTACCAAAACTATTCTGGGACGTAGATGTCATCTTGTCTATGTCGTTGACCTTGCTGACCTCTTTTTCTATTTTTTTGACGATGAGGTCCTCGACGCTCTCTGGGCTCGCTCCCGGAAGAGAGACACTGATTGCCATGATACCGAGATCAACTTCTGGAGTACTCTCCAGCGGTAAACTCCGCAGAGCAATCACACCTGATATGATAATTGCGATAATGAGGAGAGCGACGACACGAAATTTATCTGTAAAAAAAGTGAACCATGACTTTTCGAGCGCAGAGTCGTAGGTCAGTTTTGAGATATAGCGATTATCCGAAGACATAGGTATGATTTAGAGTGTTTCTTCTTCTACGACTACTGCTTCATCGACGACAGTTCATCCTGTACGGGGTTCCTGGACATAGTCTCCATCTTCGACATTCAGAGTACCCAGGGTGATGATGTGTTCTCCGACTGTGAGACCCGAGACAATTGTCACGCTGTTTTCATTGGTTTCGCCTATTTTGACGATACGTTCATGCACAATACCAGTACCAGCTATTTCGTCTTCGATGGTCACGACATAGACTGCATACGTTTCTTGTCCGAGATTTTTCAGGGCAGAAAAAGGAACTACTATTTTTGCATCTTCGCGACTTTCCCCGATCGGTGCTCCAGGGAGGACTACATCTATAATATCGCCGAGAGTAAGAAGTGGGTGGATCCTTGGAAGCGATATTTCTGCCTTGTAGAGATGAGTCTGGGGATCGGGTCCAGCCGAGAGTCCTGTGAGCTTTCCGGTAAATCTCTCTCCGAGGAACTGGAGAGGAATATCCTTTCACCTTTTCAGATGTTTTTGGGTGTCGTTACTGATGTCGGTTTTGATAATAAGGGTTGAAGTGTCACCGAGTGTAAAAAGATTTATCCCAGGACTCGCGAGCGTTCCGATTTCTGCATTTTTCGCAATGACGACACCGGAGAATGGTGCGGTCACGATCAGCCGAGCTGCATTGCCTTGGGCGTTCTGCAGATGGATTCAGGCAGTTCCGAGAGATTGCTCTGTTTGTGCTAATCCTATATCTCGTGCTCTCTGAGCTGTTTCGTAGGCCTTTTCAGCCAGCTCGAGTGCATCCAATGAATTGGCTGCCGTTATTTCGACTCATTTTTCCCGAGAGAGCCGTTCCTTTTCATAGGTAGCGAGAAATGTTTGTGCTGCATTGAGAAATGTCACAAGACCCGAGGATATACTACTATACTGAGTTTGGTAGGCATCAATTGTAGATCTGTATGTGGCCAACGTAGTTGGCGTAAACCTGGTCGAATCTGTGACGCTATTTATTAATACATTTTCCAGCCCTGTAAGTACATCTATAGCTATGAGATAGACACGCTGAAGTTCTGTTACCCTTTCTATGAGCATCAGATCTGGGTCAGGCGTCCAAGTCTTATAGGGCATAAGATTTTGAAGAGCAATTTCTGTTTCTGTTTTTCCTGTAGAATCGAGGACACCGAGGAACATCTCATATCCATCATTGAGGGATTTTCGTGACTCTGAAACTCATAAGATTGTATCGGCTGTGTCAATTACATTTGCCAGGAATGATTGAAAGCTGAGCAGCTGGCTCTGATAAGTTGTCTCATATCCATCAAGAGTCTTTTTTTGAGTAGTGATATAATTCTCTAGATCGAGCTCCGCTTTAGATATCTCGCCTTCTTCTCCTTCGGAAAGTTTTGACGCCTCATAGTCTTTTCGAGCTCGCTCATAGGCGACCCGGGCATTTTCCACTGCTTGGTTGAGCGAGACAAGAGAATTTTCACTGGAGAGCTGGGCACTCGTGATCCCTATTGCGGCTTCCTCGATGGCGTTCCCGGAGAGACCATAGGTGTCAGAGATGCTCGCGAGTACTTGACCAGATAAAACTCTATCACCGATTTTGACAGGAATAGAACCGATAAATCCTGTTCCCTGAGTGCTAATCACTGTTTCCCGGATAGGTGCGACCCGGCCAGTTACATGAACTTCTTCCGTGAAAGAACTCTTACCAACTATCTGGGTTTGAACGATTTTTGCCGCTCGTGAAGGGCTTTCAACAGGAGCAATTTCCTTCCCGCCGAGGAGATTCTTCCCGACGATAACAACAAGTACAGAGCTAGCAATGAGTATGAGGATACGATATTTCATAAAAGGATTATTTGAGACCATTGAGGTGGAGATCGCGGATCATCTGAAGTGACAAAGTCACTTCCGCGAGAGGAATTTGCTTTGTTTTCTGGATAAAAGCTGGTATATGCTTTCGCATCAGAGCTTCGATTTCGTCATGTTTCTTATGACCGAGTTTTGTCAGAGTAATCTGCTTACGTCGGCGATCACTGGCGACTTCTTTTCGAGAAACCAGTCAGGATTCTATCATACGATCGATAACCCCAGAGAGATTTCCACGGGTAGTATGATGATCACACCAGAGGTCCGTCATAGCGTCGACCGTTCCGCCTTTCGCCAAGAGCTGCTTGATAATCCCAAATTGGACCATCGTGATATCACTCTCAGCGAGGAAAAACTTCTCGACAAAGAGATGGACAGCATGGCTTGCTTCCATCAGCGATTTGAAGAATTCCATGACATCGCGCTCGGCTATAGATTGTTTTTTCTTGAAGAGCATAGTGTTTTAGCTCTCAATAGTTTATACATAAAACAATTTTTGCAAGCAATTATGATGCTATTTTTTCTACTTTCTCGAGCATCTTCTGGAATTCTTCAGGTGTGCGTTTTCGCATCTGATCGAAGACGACATATTTCTTCACTTTTATGCCGCACCAGCCTAGTGTTCAAATGTGTAAGATGACTCGGAGAGGATTGCCGATAAACCAATAGAGAAGACCGATAGCATCGCATGTGCAGAATATCTTTGCTGTCTTGCCTTTCAGGAGTTTTTTTGGGAAGATCCCCCCTCACTTCGTATACTGATAGGCGAAACCACTCGTGAGGACGGTATCAAAGAAATTCTTCAGAATTGCAGGCACATTGACCCACCAGATAGGGAAGACGAAAACAAGCTCATCTGCAGCGGTGATTTTTTTCTGAAGTATATCGCGCACAGGATCTGGCACTTTCATATCATCTTTCTCCTCATAATCGAGGAGATCCATTTTGAGCTCGGTTTTATAGAGATCGAGTATTTCCACGGTATGCCCATTCTTCTCTTTTGTTTCTCGATACCTCTGGGCTATAGCATGGGTAAATCCCTGGGAGCTCGGATGGGCAGTGATAATAAGGGAATGCATAAAAAGACATCAAATTGATGATGTCAGTGTATGGTTTTTTGTATTGAGGGCAACTTAAACAAGTTCTACCTGGATTGTATCTTCTACTTTGAATGGCATTCAGGATTTTTCAGGATTAATATGTCTGCCCTTCCATATGATTTTTAGAGTAGGCAATATCTGTTTTTCTCTATGAAAAGCAAAGACACCACTAGGAGTATCTTCAGTACTACCATCTTGCCACCCAGTAGAAATATCACTCCATTTAACAAGAGGATTTTGGCTAAGGTATGCTCTTATTTCTGAGAGTGCATGCCTAGAGGCACAATGTATCTCTCTTTGGAAATGACAGCCAGGCTTGAAAACATCAAGAATTATAAGCCCATCATTGGTCACACGAAGGAAATTTATTTTTCCATTTTTTCCAAAACCTTCTAAATCAGCACTTTGCCAAACCACAGCACCTTCTAGATCTTGATCCAGTGCTAAAACTTCATCTGAATAGTCTTTTAGTCCCAAAGTACCTGTAATGGCTTCATTAGTCTCAGATCAAGATATGTTTGGCGGAACACCATGTAGATATCCACTTCGGTGAAGATTCATGATTTCGTCAGGACTCATATATTTATATTATTATGTTATAATAATCATTTATAAAATCTGTCAATAACTAGAGTTCAATCTTGGCAATATTTGTTGGCAGGCCTACTGTATGGTTTGGCTGGGTCGTCATAATGGTAGTCGTATCAGAGAATAGGTGACAGAGAATCTGGATATGATCAGTATCGAGTTCCGAGAGGACATCATCGAGGAGAAAGAGTGGATTTTTCCCGGAAATCTCTCGGACATATTTTCCGAGCAGTCGGATAAAAGCCAGAAGAAGAATCTTATTTTCCCCACGAGAGAGGATATATTTCGTTGGCTGCCAACCAGAAATGCTGAAAACTTTCGCATGGCTTCGTCAATTCGTTTTTTCGTCTCGGTCATCTGCACCTACGCAGACTTCCTTCGTCTCAAAAACTCTTTTCTCGCCCTGCTCGGTTTTGAGTACTTCTGCTACTCATCAGATATTGACTGAGAAACTAATTTCATCGAGATGCGGACCGACAGTTGTTCGTCCGACGACGAGATCACGTTCTGTGTATTCTCGGAGGAGCTTCAGGAAATGTTCTTGGTCGACTACTCAGAGAGTATGGCGTTCAGTGAGCTCGATTCTTACTGGTCCAGGGAGATTGAGATTTTCGAGTGATTGAGATTGGAACCATTCGAAGAATTTTTTTCGTTCACGAATCACCTGCACTGCATAGTCTGCGAGAAGCGTATTCCACGAAGAGAGGTCTGATTTTGTTGCCTCTTTATCGAGGATAGATTGAATTATGCGATTGCGAGAGGTGAGAGCCGTGCGGTAATTCCGCTGTATTTTATCATATGACGGGCTCGCGAATACGAGCATCTCGTCGAGGAAATTCCTTCGTTCACTTGGTTCGCCAGAAATCACACGGAGATGATCGCTCTGTATCCAGAAAGCGCGATAAGTCATCCGGTCCTCGTATTTTGGTTTGGAAGAAGGTTCTTCGTCCAGGTGCCATTTTGGAGCACGATTCTTTCCGTCGAAAAGTGATTGAAAGAGTGTTTCTCCGAGCTGGAGCCTCAAAGCCCATTCCTCTTTTCCAAAAGACGATTTCTCTTCCCAGCTCGTGTGATGCGGATTGCTCGCATTGACGAGGATATTCATGGCCTCGCAGAGTGTGGATTTCCCAGAACCGTTATTTCCCACTACAACTTGAAGAGCTTCTTGTAATTCAATAGTTTGGTTCGTGTAGTGTTTGAATTGGTAGAGGGAAAGTTTCATTTTATATATTTTCTATTGTACTTTTGTTGCCAAAAGTACCAAAAGCATTCAAGGGACAAAAACTCGCTATAGACTAAGTTCAAGAAATTTTCTGTATTCATCCCGCTCAGACAGTTTGTCCCTTAAAAATCTATTTCCCCATTCTTGTCGATAAATTTCTAGATCTTGAGGGGCATGATGATATGTCGGAAATCTTCTTCTTCTGTTTTGAGACTGGTCCCCTGAATGAGGATGGGCGAAAGCGACGTCTCAAATCCTATCCGTACATCGTCACCTTCGATAACTTGGAGAGCATCGATGAAATACGTCGCATTGAGGCCGACTTGATCATTTCCCTCGACGTCAGCTGGAAGCTCGGTTTCACCAGCTCCTATCTCTGTATCGCCTGAATCGAGACGGATCATACCGTTGGAATCCAGCGCCATTTTGACATTGAAATTATTCTCTCTTGCGATCAAGCTGACCTGCCGGAGTGCCTGTATCATTTTTGATCGGTTCGTGAGCGCATTGATGCTCGTTGTTTTTGGGAAGAAATTTCCATAGTCAGGGAAGTGACCATTCAGGAGACGTGAATAGAGGAGGACATTTTCGTAGATCAGAAGGATCTGATTGTCCGCGAAATAGACCTCGACATCGACGCCATCAGGAAGTGTTTTCATTATCTCACTCGCGCTTCGTGCAGGGAGGATGATGGCTAGTTTTTTGTCGACACCAGTATCAGAGTTGTAGCGATACTCTGAGAGGCGGAAACTATCTGTCGAAGCGAATGTGATATGATCGCTATGGAGCTGGATGTAGACGCCAGCGAGGGTAGGACGGATATTTCCGCTTGCACAAGAAAACAGCGTCTTGCTAAAGGCACGTTTCAAGACATCAGCACTTATCCGGAATTTCGTATCACGGCGGGTCGCAGGAATCATCGGAAATTCATCAGCTCCGAGACCCTTGTAGCGCATTTTCTGCTTATTGGCAGTGAAATTGAGTGTATGACCAGTATCTGTTTTTATTTTCAGCCGTGTCGGATCGAGGAGATTCAGATACGAGGCGAGAAAGCGGAAAGAAACAGTGATATCGCCAGGTTCTTTTATCTCGATATCACGATCGATCGTATATTCGATAGCCATCTCGAGATTGTTCGCGACGACTGTGAGTTTTTCGTTTGTAGCGCGCAAGAGGACGTTTTCGAGAATAGGGGTTGTCGGACTATTCACCACAGCGTGAGCAACCGTTTTTATAGCAGTAAAGAGGGTATCTGAATCGAGTTCTATGTGCATAAGGAGTATTAGAGGCAGGTAAATTCAATCATTTGGTGCCGCGAGAGAGACTTGAACTCTCACACCTTGCGGCAATGGATTTTGAGTCCATCGTGTCTACCATTCCACCATCGCGGCATGCGAACGGATGAAGCGTAGCATACGAAAAAATAATCAATTTGCAAAAGAGACTTATGGGAAAATTCCTTCGGTTTTCCCCAGGGATCAAAACCCGTTCTTTGTTTATTTTATGAGCTTCAACAAGACCTCTCTGAGGATATCGCGTCCGTGTTCAGTCATGACTGATTCTGGATGAAACTGGACACCGAGCATTTTTTTCTCAGGGCAATGAATCATATCGATGCTTCCATCCGGTTTCATAAATATGTCACATCATTTCTTCATTCCAAAACCAGCAAACGAGTTATAATGGGCAACTTTTTCTGTTTTTCACCTAGGATCAATCGAGACTTCCTTTTGCACTCCTTGAAGTGGTGTCTGGAGTTTCCGAACTTCGATACCCAGATACTGACAGATTGCCTGGCATCCGAGGCAGATTCCCAGAAGCGGAGTATCACCACGTTCCGTAAGAATTTCTCTCAGACGATTCATCTTCGGGTCGTCCATATCATTGATATCGCCAGGTCACCCTCCAAAAACGAGAATATCTTCCCCCGGGATATATTTTTTATATGACGTGACTGAGACTTCTGCCCCTAGAGACTGCATCATAACGCCAAGGATATAAGCAAAATTATCATCGAAATTGATAATAGTGACCTTTTTTCCGATCAATTCCGGACATGGTTCGAGAGTTTTCTGATTTCTCATGAGGAAAGAATTGAGATGCCTATTCCTCTGGAGTCGCATCCTGTTTTCCAGTCGGTATTTCTCAGCAATTCCCAGGTGTGTTTTGTTCTGGAGAACACCGGTGATAACACGTCGGACTCAGGCAATCTTGCTCTTTGTTTCCTCGGCTTCTTTTGCAGGGTCAGAATTGAGCGTAATTCATGCGCCTCATGATTGAACGATTGTTTTTTCTCTGTGGTCTAAAGTGATTCATCGAATTGCTATTGCTGAATCGAGGTTGCCGTGATTTCGATACACGCCAAAAACTCCTCCATAGTATCCTCTCGTTATTCACTCAATTTTGGTGATGATTTCACAGGCCCGATTAATAGGGCTTCCAGTCAATGTGGGCGCATTCAAGGTGGTCCGAAGAGCATCGATGACGTGCGTATGTGGGACAACCTTACCTGAAATACGGTATTCCGTGTGGATAACAGCTCCAGTCTCGCGCAGAAATGGTCACTCAATATGTCAGTGAGGACAGAATTGAGCAATCATCTTGGTGCCTTCGTCGAGGAGCATCGTGAGTTCTTGTGCCTCCTTCATATCTCGGAGAGCGAAGTCTTCCAAACACTTATGAAATGTATCTGGATCACCTATTTTCATCGTTCCCGCGATAGGATTTATCTGAGACCGATCGTTTCTGATAGTCAGATGTCTCTCGGGACTTGCGTAGAGATAGGAAACATCTTCTCCTCGGAACAAGGCCGTCATATAGGTTCCTCGTATCTGGAGAAGTCTGCCGAGCAGGGCAAGCGGCGTACGATCGATGTCCATTCCTCGAATTGGTGAAGCAAAATGCCGTGCAAGCACTGCTTGGCATATATCACCGTCACGGATATGTCACTGGATTTCTCGGACTTTCTCGATGTAGGTTTCATCGTTCATGCTCGGAGTTGCTTCTCCGATATGGAAATCATTCTTACCATGAAAATCGAGAATACCCTGGAGCTTCCCTTTCGTGAAATATTGCACTTTTTTCACATCTGAAACGATAGCCAGAATTGGCTCATTTCAGAGAGCTTCGCGTTTTGCCTCGCGCATAGCGGAAGAGGGCGTCAGGAAAGTAACGACTTTTCAGGGTGTTTGCAATGCTTTCATTTCCTCAAGAGTTGGAACCTGGATGAGCTGTCCAGGGTAGATGTGTGTATGATCGCCCTGAGCGATAATGGCGTAGTTTTCGCCTCTGAGTGAGGTGGGGAGTGAATTGTTTGGTTGCATATCTAGTATTAATTAAGTCGGCCAGATTTTTCAAAAAAGCAATCAGTTCAAAAAATTTCTCCAAAGATATTTAAAAAATCTTCATCAGAAGCTATTTTTTTCCTGTCAATATCAGCATTTCTCATCTCAGTTAGTTCTTCTATAAGGACTGGCATGAATATTTCTCTCATATTCATAAAATATGTTTCCTTCAGCTTCTTGAGCATTCTACGAATCTTGTTTTCTATATTTTTTTTATTGTATCTTTTCGGAAAACTTGCTTCAAGATTTTTTAATAAATCATCAAGATGATTTGCAATAAACAAAATATATCGACCCTTCTTGATGAATTCTCTTGTCAAAATATAAGAAGAGAGAATATCCAACGGTTTTACTCTCATAGATCAATCAAAAAAATCAGATATTCAGTCACCGTGTTCTAATATATGAGAGATTTCATCGCGGATATGTTTTGCAGTTTTTTCTGGAATAGAAAATCACAACCCTTTGGAAGCATGTCTGTATTGGCGTTCTAAAATTCCGTAAGAAATTTTAATTGCCTCAAGGCTACAAATGTTAGTAATTTGGGTAAAGTCGAATGTTTCGGATTTCATATAATTATTGATTAAGAATTTCTAGGAACAGAGCAGAGTCCACGGCAACTCCAACCGCATCAACCCGAACAGACCATTGCCACTCTTTTTTGCACATAATCAGTTCGTTCCAGCACAGGCATATCTCAATGCTGGATTTTTGGTGTAATTTTTTTCGCTGTTTCAGTTTCTGATGGCATATGGTTTAGTCCATGGCCGCCGAAAAGGGAAGGATATATCATAGATTTGAATTAAATAATGTATTACTACGATGTGACAAAGAGGCCACAAAAAGTGAGGAGTTCGTCATCCTCGGGCGATTGAGTGCAAGCAGAGCGGCACGAGAGAGACCCGGGGATCCAGGCGGATTGACTACGCGAAGCGTTCTTTATTTCTAAGAGGAGAGGATTTTCATTTTCCACCTGGGATTCTTAGATCCCACCTCGCGTCCGCCTTTGGGTGGACTTGGCTGGAATGATGGGAAGTTACTTCCGCCATCATCCCTTTATTCGTCCGTACTGGAGAATGCGCGATCATCTACTGACTGTCGTAATTGATAGTTCGAGCTCTTCTGCTATTTCTCTCTGTGTTTTTCATTCGGCGAGAGCATGCATGATCTTGATCCGTTCATCGATTGTCTCGATCTCTTGAGGGCTGAGGATATCCTCGAGAAACCCATCGAGATCTTTGCCGTGACGCTTGAGTTCTGCTATGATGTTACTGCGGAGAGTGGCTTGGTAGGACATCGTGTGGAAGTAAAAATTTAAACATAAGTAACAGAAACAGTGAGTAGAAACAGAGCGGATTTTTTATAAAAGTCATTTCTGTTACTTGATTCGTTTTTACGAATCACTGTATTACTACGATGATATTAGGAAAAAAGAGAAAGTCAAAAGAAATTGCAATTATTCTTTTATTTTTGAATCCTTTTCAAGAACTATTGGTCATTTATTTGTTCCAAACTCTATTTTTATGTGACTTGTATGTTTCTCAGGGTGATTTATCTGTTCAAGGACTTTAACACTTCAAATATTGAGTCCAAAAATATTATTTGGTGGGAATCTTTTCTGACATTGCCACAGGAATGTCATCTCAAAAATATCCTTTAATTTCGTGTCTTGTATTAAGTTGGTTTCTATCCTTTCGGGCCAAGGAAATCGACCATGTAAGTGTATTTTTATTTTGGCATCTTCCGGAAATTTATTCCCATGTACGTCCTCAATAACGTATGAACAATTTATACTGAATTCCAGTTTGTCATTATTTACCTCAAGAAGCGTTCTTGTGAATTTCACATCTTTCAGGACCAATCCTTCCCCTTGAATTTTTCACCCGCAAGAAGCAATCATTTCTGTTAAATATCTATTACAGCTAGTTTTGTCGAGGTTGTTTGGATTTTTTATAAAATTTTCAAAAGCTCAACAAATTTGATCAGCAAGATTTTTAATAAGAAGAGTTTTTTGCAGAACCCATTTTTCCGTAATGTTATTAACAGGCATATCCCCCTCTATATTTCAATTATCCCTATCATTATCTTTATTCATCATAATTGCTCATAGAGCTATTGCAGCAGCAGCTGCTATAGTTTTAGGAGAAATTCCTTGTCTCGTTTTCTTTTGAGCTTCTTTTTGTTTTTCTGGTCCTTGTTTCTGGGCTACGATTGTCTGTCTTATACGAATTTCTCTCAGATTCTTTTCTATTTCTTGGATAAAAGTTTCTGGTATCACTTGGAGCATCTTCAAGCGTGTTCATATTTGTGAAAGTTCAGTATCACAATCAGTAATAGATTTTTGAATTTGGCTTCATTCTTTATCTATTTCTTCTAAAGGCTTTAATTGAGTTTTTAATTGGCCTATTTTGGGACTATTTTTTCATCTTTTTCGGAGATCTTGTTGTATAACATTCATTGCAAGGTGATTTTCCTTATATCAGCCTTCATCGTATGCTCGTTTCAATTTTTTTAATTCCTCTTTTTTAGCATCAAGCTCTCCTTGTACTTTCCCCCTTTTTTGTTCTCTCTGGTGATTTTCCCCTTCTATTGAATCAGAAAGCTCAGATATATAGCTCCTGATAGAGTCAGCATGCATCTGTACCACTCCATCCTTGACCAGCCAATCTGATATATTGATGGGAATAGGTTCGAGATTCTGGACCTCTAATTTTCTATTTATTGCTTCTAAATGTGTCCGGATTTGGGATTCAGATATTTGTGGCGTATCTGCTATAGGAAGAGCTAATAGGGTACTCATAATGTCCTATATTATAAATACTTTTTCTACAATGCAATAGAACCAACAGTTTTTATGCTCCGAGGATATAATCGACGATGACTTTTTCCTGTTCTGCAAAGAGAAAACCGATCTCGAGACCGAGGAATTTTCCTTTTACGAGACTATTATCCATATTGGATATTTCTTTCCTCTTTTGGAGATTGGCATATTGTGTATTGGTGAAATCATTCAAGAATATCTGATATTCACGGAGTTCATCACGGATAGCCTGTAATTCTGGATCTGAGGCATTGTCAGTATTTATCAGCGCCCACTTCAGGGCAATAATTTCTTCCATGACCTGACGATCATCAGGATAGCTGAAGAGTTTGTTCAAAAATCTATTGGCAACAACCCCAGCAATACGATTTGGTGTACAAATAGTACGTGCTATTTTTTCATTTCCATCAAAGCTTTCCTGTATCTTCCCGAGATCGCAAGAACTCGCGACGAGAGGATAACGTACACGCCATAGTTCTATTACTTTTGACTGCATGGCAGCGAGATCCGCATCGATTTGTTCAGAGTTTTTGATGTAATATTCTTCACCTTTTGCCTGCATACTATCAACCGTTGAACCTTCGCCAGCGAGAGCACTCGATGCGAGATTGGAATGACGGACGAGAGGTGAGGGTCTCAACCCCGGAGCATAATCGAGATACTGCTCGATACCCCAGAGTCCACCAGCCACACTCACGAGGAGCGAGAGGACGCCGAATTGTGCAATTTTCTTATACATATGACAAGAGAGAAGAAATACCTAATAGTATGCTATCAGATATTTATCCCCAAGTCAAAAATGAGCACTATTCTCTTCCTAATTTACCGTTAATACCACAGTACTTGTGGCCTTGGCACCTGTAAGAGCCTGACTAGCAGTAAAATTGATCGTAAATATACAACCAGCATACGAAGCAGGCAGTGGGGCAGACACGAGAGCCCCATTTGGTTTATTGATATTCCATGGACCACCAGCCCCACAACGAGAGAGATTCGTAGAATACGTAGAACTCGCAGTTCCAGCTCCTGTCGAAGACCACTCATATTTTACTCTCTCTCCTGTATGAACAGTGACTGAGCCAGTACTTCCGTTGGCCTTGAGAGAGGCAGTAATAGCTGGAGCAGAAATAGTGACAGTGAGTACACTATTTGTACTTACTCCCGCGGAGTTTGTAGTAGTATAGGTGATAGTGAATATACATCCAGAGTATGAGATCGGTATAGGGGCAGAAGGGATCGAGCCAGTCAGAGTATTGGCTAGCCATGCTCCTCCCACACCACACCTTGGGAGATTTGTCGTGTACGTGGAACTCGCTTTGACCGCATTGGCTGAAGACCAATTATACGCTATATTTTCTCCAGCAGTGATCGTGAGGTTATTCGATCCATTTGCGGTTAGAACGGCTGTTGGAGTTCCAGGAGTCACAGTAAATGTTCTAGAGCTGCTGGTACCATTCGTATTGATCACAGAGACTTGGTAGGGGCCTGGCTGAGTGAGAGTAGCGGGTGCTAGACAAGCAGGATTTGACGACCAACAAGCCAGATAGTTACTCGTGGGAACTGTGAAAGTGAGCGTAGTACCATTGGATGAATTTATACTGTAGCTTGGATTATTTTCACTCCCGAGGTCACCAAATTTTATTCTATTGCCAGTTGGGGTAAATCCAGTACCGGTGATAGTGACTGTTGTACCTACCAGAGCAGAGGTTGGCGTAATTGAGGAGATTGATGGAGCTGATAGATTTGGTGTCACCCTGATAGATTTGGCATTACTTATACCATTAGAGTTTGACACAGTGAGATAAACGGTTGCTGTAACAGGTAATCCATTGGAATATCCTCCACCACCAACAAATGATGGTAATGCAAACGAAAGGGAAGTCCCGTTCGTTGAAGAAATACCAGTAATCCTTTCTCCTGAATTAAAAATAATTGTATTGTTAGTAGGAGTAAATCCTGAGCCGGTGATAGTAATAGTAGACCCACTTCCTTCTTCTACTGGATATGTTGGAGAAATTGATGAAATGATAGGAACGAGTGGATTATCAGTTCTACAATCTGCTGTGACGGCTGCCCTGGTTGCTGTGTCAAAATATCCGTTGGCAGGACTGATGTTTTTTGCCGTCTGGTATGCTGCCAGGGCTTGCATAGTCGGTAATCCATATGTTCCTGTTTTCATGATATAAATTGGATTTGTTATACCAGCACTCGTACTATACTGATTCGGAGTCCAAGTTGTTGAGAGATATCCTTTTGTTATCAAGAACTTCTGAAGCGCGACGACGTCATTACCAGAGCTTCCCCAAGTCAAATCCCTATCAAATGTAGTTCCAGGGCAATTAGAATCCAGAAAGATCATGTTGTCAGGATCACGAATTGGAGACAGTTCAAAATGGAAACCAATAGGATTACTGTGAAGTCCGGTAGTGGGATCTTGAATGACTATTTGATATTCTCCACTCTGGAGTCCAATATCATGCTGATAAAAAGCTATAAAGTCATCATCAGAAGAGGTCGTGGCATCATACACCCAAGCAGGGCTTATAGTCTTCGTGATACCATTTCCAAAAATCTCAATCATACTAGATGGGCCAAGATTTGAACCACGTATCTGAATTTCACTTTCATTAGGGGAAGATTCTGGATTAAATATTGAAGGCGTTGCGCTTAATACATCAGACCTGAGTCCGGAAATACTTACTTTCCCGCTTCCGAGGAGGCCTATGAGGACCAGGAGGAGTACCGTAATTGCCATGATTCCTATTTTCCCCTTTCGAGAGAGTGAGGTCATAAATAATAGAATAAAAAATACCCAATTATGCTATTCCTTATTTCTCTTAAGTCAAAAATGAATACTGAATCCTGGTTTATATTCGGCAGATTCGCAGACACCCATTCGTGCAGACTTCTCCGTCTGGAGTGCTTCTGCAATTCGCTGCGCACGCATCAAATTTTCCTCCGATATTTTCACATTTTTGATCTTCCACTCCCAGGCAACCATTGTAATAGTCTGACCAGGTACCACCAGCTGATTCACACCGAGTCTTAAAAGTATTTGTTAGTTTAGGTTCCTCTTTTGTACTTTTTTCTGCTGGTGAAGGAGGTACATATGCCGCGTTATTAGTAACGATTATTGTCGCACTTTTTTCTGTAATATTTTGTAGAGAAAATGTGTATCAATTGACGGTTACATGAGGAGCCGTAGTTGTTCCCAGAATAATTTCTTTCTGAATATCAGAGCCATCAGAGAGAGCAAAAGTGGCGGATAATTCTCCAGCCCAGATGCATTGTACACCTGGTTTACAGCGAGAATCATTGATTTCTGTCAGCATGACACTGAGCCCATTTGAAAACGTGACTTTATCCTGGAGTTTTAGTGAAATAGTTTTATTAAATTCCGCAGTTTCTGTGGTGGGAATTTCACTCGGACTATCTTTTATCTCTTCGATAAAAGTATGACCGTTTCCATCACGGCATTGGGCTGGATAGCTCTCCATTATAGGATAGCCGGCATTTTTGCATTCACGAAAATTTGTTACAGTGGACCTACTTGTTGCAGGAGAAAGTCTGAACATCACACCTATTCCTATGAGTACGAGGACGAGAAGGAGAGAAATGAGTATATTTTTGGTTGTCATAGTGCGAGAGAATATCCTATTGAGCATTACTCTCGAGTCAAGATCCCTACTTACCCAATAATATTCCCTGCTTTGTCACGAATAATCATTTTCTTATCTTCAGCTTGTCTATTGGCGACATATTGTTGGCAGATCATAAAGAGTGTTCCGATCAGCCAGTAGAGACCGACTCCAGCAGGGAATTGATATGCAAAGAGAGCAGCCATAGCTGGGAAAATATAGATCATCATCTTCTGCATTTGTTGCATATCAGGCATATTGGGATCTTTTGGCTTTTCTTCTTTTTCTGCTTGTTTTGCTTTGTTTTTTTTCTGGGAGAGCCACATCTGACCGAATTGGAGACCTCCAGTCAGGAGGCCTAGGACGACACCCACGACCCCGCCGCTCTTCTCGAGCTCGAGGCCAAAGAAATGCGTACTGATGGCAACAGTTTTGAAGTTCTGAAGCCAGTCAATGCTATAGAGATGGGCGAGATTTCCTGGATTATTGATGTTCAGTATTACTTGATACAAGACAATCAAAATGGGTATCTGTATAAGAATTGGTAGGCATGACCCAAGAGGATTCACTCCTTCTCTCTTGTAGAGCTCCATCATTTTCATACCAATAGTCGCCTGATCGCCTTTGTGTTCTTCCTGAATGGCCTTGATCTTTGGTTGGATGACCTGCATACGACGTTGAGAAACGAGCATCTTCTGCTGAGGTATGAGGAGAGCAAGTCGGATGATGAGAGTGATAGCGATAATGGCCCAACCGAGACTATGACCGGGAAGTATGAGAACGAGAGCAGCAAAGAGATTGTAGACAGGATTATAAAAAACTGTCCGGAAAAAGAGTCGGAAATAACCGGCATGACCGATAGTAAGAGTGACTTCTGAACGATTCGTGGTATCAGGTTGGGTGTAGGCAAATCGCAGAGAAACTTCAGGAATATTTGCGAAGCTTTCCTGGAACTGGAGTACATCTTCTTTTGTCTGTCCAAAGAGCGGTGTCGTCGATTTCGCTGGTGCCACTACACTTCGACAAAATGCCTCTGGAAGAGTAGTTTTCTGGACACCATTAGCGACCACTTCTATATCATGACAAGTATCGACAGTGACCTCACGATCAGTATCATTTGTGAGTGAAACAAGAGGTGTTTTCGGAAGTGTATAGCTCTTTGCATCAGCGACGAGCCTTACTGGTACTGGAAGTGGTTCTGCTTTTTTGCTTGCGCTTTGCCAGAAAAAAATCACAAGAAAAATGAGGTAGATGATGATGAGCGTTTTTTTGGAAGGATTCATGGCGGAGAGTATAGAGAAAAATAGGAAAATGAGAAATTTTCCTTATATAACAAGTTTTCTCTTAAACCGAGTCCAAACTCAAAATCCTTAATTTCTTCGTACTTTTGTTGCCAAAAGTACCGGAGAAGTGAGTAAACCTCACTTCGAGTACTTCCTTTAGGAACTCGTTATTATCCCGCTCAAACCTACTCGATATGCCATTCAGGCATATCTCCCCCCTAAAAATCTATATCTGCTCTTAGTAGAAAGAATTGGTATTATTTTCTTTTCTCAAAGAGTTTTACAGCATCATCGATCCATGCTTCCGGGATTTTTTTTTCGAGGATTGTGAGTCATTTTTTGAGCGTGAAGACACACTGGAAATATTTATCGGAAGGTCATTTCAATACTGAAAGGAGACCGTCGTAGAGACCTCTACGGTATCGATTTCTCTGAACCGCCCGTTTATCATGCTTGCGTGAAATGCTCACTGCTATCCTGTGGTAGTTTCCTCGAGCTTCGAGGCAATGCATACTCCAAAATTCCGAAAAAAAGGGTCTCCCTTTTTTGAAGACCCTCGTGACTTCGTATTCTCTGAGGCGATATTTCTTTGCTATCATGCGAGAGGATTAAGACCTACTTGCTCTTTTTCTTGGCGGGTTTAGCTTTTTTCTTCGGGATGATATGAAATTTCGGATTTCCTTTTGGTGACTTGAGACGGATAGGGTAGCTCGGAGTGAGTTTGTGACGCCCTTTTTGACGACGACGCTTGAGGACATTTCGCCCATTGGCTGAAACAGTTCGAGCGAGGAATCCGTGCTTTCGGAGACGTCTGCGTTTTTTGAGTTTACCAAGCATAAAAGTGAGAGTAAGTGACTAAGAGAATATGAGGATTGTATAGAAAAAAGGTCAAAGTCAATCTATTTCAGAGATGGTGCTATAGGTTCTGGTTTCTTGCCTCGAATGAGCTCTTTTACTGGATTATAGAAATCGAGATTCTTCTCACCGATAACACCAACGATGTGATCGAGGAGCTCGGAGAGTTTGACCTCTTTCTGGATTCATTTTTCCATATTTTTGAGCTGGCACACTCCACGACGAGCTTCCATAATACCGATGATGGCGACATATTTTGCCTTGAGATGATTCGCTTTCTTGAGCTGAGTCTTCATGGATGGAGAACCAAATGAGGCAAGGATATTGAGGCCCATATCACGTGCCTTGATACTGAGAGGCAGAGCGAGTTTCTTCGCTTCTTCGCCAACTTGGATGAAGTAGAGATCAATAGCATCTTTGTTTACCACAGAGAGTCCAGACTCGACCATTGCATCGATGAGTCGCTCTATACCTATGGCAAAACCTGCTGCGGGAACAGGATTTTTACTTCCGATATTGGTTGCGAGATCATCATAACGTCCACCACCACAGAATGAATCCTGAGTACGACCGGAATTATCGACGCATTCAAACACTACATCACAATAGTAATCGAGACCACGCACCAGTGTGGCATCTTCGACATATTTTATCCCGAGGATATCCAGATATTCCTTCACTGAATTATAGTAGGCAAGAGAATCCTTTTTCATGAAATCCTGTAATTTCGGAGCAAAGGGGAGAATCTCACGAACGTCAGGATTTTTCGAATCGAGGATGCGAAGGGGGTTATTCTCGACACGGGCCTGATCGATCTCATCGAGCAGATGTGATTTCCCACGAAAAAAAGACTGGAGTTCAGCAACATATGCTTCACGTTCCTTGATGTTCCCGAGCGTATTGATCTTCAGTGTGAATTTGTCGCTGATACCACAATCATTCAGGATCTTCACTGCCATATGGATATTCTCAGCATCGAGGACCGGATCACGCTCACCGATGATTTCAGCACCGAGCTGATGAAATTGACGAAATCGCCCTTTCTGTGGTCTATCGTAGCGGAAATGTGGCTCGATATAGTAGAGATAGACGGGCTGAGGATCTTGTGTGAAATTCTCGAGATATGCACGCATCACTCCAGCCGTTGATTCCGGCTTCAACACGAGATCACGCCCTTTTTTGTCCTGGAATTCATAGAGTTCCTTGCTCACGACATCTGTATGAGCACCGACAGAGCGTACGATGAGATCACGCATCTCCATGATGGGGGTTGAGATACGTGTGAAACCAAAGTGACGGAAAATATGTCGGGAAACCTTTTTGATAAAGGTGTAATATCGCTGCTGCTCGCCGAACCAATCTTGCGTTCCGCGTACTTTTTGAGGGACTTCCATAAGAAAAATCTAAGGCAAAGAAAAAGAGACTGCGCTCTAGTATAGTCTTTTTCCGTGAAAATCAATGAGATCAAAGAAAATAAACCCTATTCAAACTCCGTCGTTGCCGGTGGTTTTCCTGTGACATCATAGAGAACATGAGAGATGCCAGACACTTTTTTGATTTCCCTTCTCATCTCGTCGAGGATCTCCCAGGTCATATCTCCACCTGGAGTTGCTACCGTACCAGTGAGGAAATCTTTTGTGATAAGGGTACGGATAACGATTGTACGCTTTCCATCATTGTCACCGAAATGAAGAGGAAGCAGCACGACAGGAACCTGTGCTATTTTTTTCATAAGCCCATATTTGAGAAGAATGGTATTTACGATTTTATCTGCTGCGCGAAGTTGGCCCATTGATTCATCTTGAATATATGTTTCGGTGAGTCACGGCTCACCATTTTCTCCTTTATCACCATCCAGATCTATCACTACTCGATTCACTCCATCGGAGAGAGGGATTCTTTTTTCTTGGCCACCCTTTCATTTGATAGTTTGGTATACCTGCTCGTGATGCTCATCTAATAAGGGTATTGATACCGCGTCTGTGATTTGCTTAGAGATTTTCTCATAATCAACTGTCTTACGTGTTCATTTTGGAACACGTACAATACACATATATTTGTAGCTTCGGGCATCTCCTTGTACACCAGTACTTCTGATAGGCGTCAGCAGTACTTCAATACCTGGAGAGAGTGTGCACTGAAGTGCGTCCATAGTCTCTCTGAATTTCCGTTGCACTCGTGCAAATTGTTCACCCTGGAGAATATTCATCACCCCTTCTGAGCAGAGTGCGCGGATGGCCAATCCTGGGCCAGGAAATGGATGTCGCCAGACCATAGTTGGCGGAACTCACAGCTCTTCACCGAGTTCTCGGACTTCTGGTTTATGAAGTTCATTGAGAGGTTCCAAGACATGGCCCTTTGCACGAAGTTCATGGACGAGCTGTGTATCATTGTGATGGCTTTTGATGCCCTCGCGGCTCTCGACTATATCAGTCCAGAGAGTTCCTTGTGCGAGGAAAGTATTGTCTGGATCGAGCCCCAAGTGTGCTTCAATCCCTGCTTTCATCTTGATAAATGTATCTCAGATGATTTTTCGCTTTACTTCAGGATCCGTCACTTCTGAGAGAGGGGGCGTTTCTGATCCGTCAATGTTTGTTACTGCATGAGCAAATCTGTCTTTTGCATCGATGACCGTGAGCTCGACTCCCAACTCTCAGAATGCCGCTTCCACTTCTTCTCTTTCACCCTCTCGCATAAATCCATGATCGATATGTACAGCATGTATTTGTGGAGCAGGAAGTGCTTCTCGGAGGAGAGATACGAGTACTGTGGAATCAACACCGCCACTTGCATAGGCGAGGACTTTTTTATCTCCGACTTTTTCTCGTATCTCTCTGATCGCTTTTGCTTTTTTATTTTCCAATGTAGCATCAGCATCGATGCCTGCGATATCTCGGAGAAATTTCCCTATCATGGCTCTTCCGTTCACTGTCTCATCGGATTCAGGGTGAAATTGGAGCGTGTAGATATTCTTATGTGTCATTGCTGTACCGGCTATTATGTTGCCTGATGAAGTAGCTATTTGAGCGAATCAAGGAGCAATATCAATCAAGGAGTCACCATGAGTTGAGAGTACTTGTTGCATTTCATCGAACCCAACGAAAAGAGGGGAGCTCGTATCAACACGGACAGTATCGACTCCATCCTCACGTTTTCATGCTGATGCCACTGTTCCACCTCCAGCTTTATTGATATACTGTGCTCCATAACATATACCCAGTACAGGAAGTCCAGTAGCGAGGATATCAAATGGTGTGTTTGGTGCATGGTCGTCATTTACACTCGCTCATGATCCTGCAATAATAATAGCAGAATATTTGGTTCCCACTGCTTCTATTGTCAGGTCACAGTTCGACATCATGACAAAATCAGTACGAAATTGCATCTCACGAACGAGAGTATCGAGTTTCTTTGCATACTGTCATCCTGGATTCAAAATCAAGACTGGTTTTTCAGAAGAGGAAGTGAGAGGAGGGGTCATGGATTATTTTGTAGGATACATTTCGGCTGCTGCCGCTTTTACCTGTGCCAGAATGCTGGTATTTATATTTGTAGCTCTCTCATCTTTATCAACCCTGGTCCTCATGCCCTGAGCTCTATCAGACAAGACCAGACTCACATTGAAATGTTCTATAGCCAATAATTCCTTCTGGGCGATTCAAACAAGCTTATCAAAGGATTCTCTTTGTTGATAGGCACTTTTGACGGTCGATATTCATCTGTCTCGACAGAGCCCAATGATCCCAGCAATGTTATATGGTTGTACTCGAACCAGATACCCATCATCGAGACCAGGAGTGACCATATGTACTGTACTTTCTGTTGTAAGCTTTTCAGGGTCTTCTTCGCCTGATTCGAGGAGGTAGAGCAGTCGAGCTGCTGTAACTGCTGTACCGCACATTCATCTACCACCAAAGTCTGGCTTACCATTACCGCTGAGAGGACCGGGGTGCTGATTATAGAGGGCGCCATTGTAACGATTCACAACATTCCGAGGAGTGATAGGTATCAATCAGTTTTGGAATACTATATCTACTTTATGCTCCAAAAGAATTCTTTCAAGAGCATGAGCCCACTCTTCTTTTGTTTCAAAATCAGACTTCTGGAGAAGTATAGTGGATATTTTGAGGACAGTGGCTTTTTCTATTGCTCCACAAGGCCTATCGGCTACGACCAGAGCGGGTAGTATGTCTCACAGCTCACCTTTGAGCATCTTCTGGGCCACATGTTCCATAGTGGTTCATCATCCAGAGACGAGATGTCAGACACGAAGAGGAGAAGACATAGGAACTTTTAAGCTGTTTCTTTTAATGCATCATGTATACCTTGGTATCCTGCAATCACCTGCGCCTTGTGTGTCGGTGTCACCTCATGAGCAATAGAAAGTAGTTGTGCTGCCGGATTTTCTTTTTTCAAAGCCTTCCATTTATCCTTCCAGCCAAACTCCAGTCAGAGATTTCTGATAATTTGTTTGTCTGCAGATATATATTTACCACCTTCAAAATCCTCTCTTTTAATAAATCGAGAACTTTCTGGTGTGAGAATCTCATCACCTAGAGCCCATTCTCCTCTTGAGTTGATAAATACTTCGAATTTTGTATCGACGATAACATATCCTCGCTCATAGCAGAAGTTGGTAAATTCTTTGAAAAGTTTTTGCAAACTTTCGATTATCTCCGGACATTGTTTTCTCACAATCTCAGATTTAATAGGAGTATCATTTTTATCCTTTGTTGTCGGAGTAAAGAGAGCCAGTCAATTTGCATCCCGTAGATCATGCATTTCATCTAATCCTTTGGGGAGATTGACACCGTAAGGATCTTCTCAGGCTTCACATTTGGCCTTGAGTGATCCTGTTAGATAATTTCTAAAAATAAGTTCCACTCAGGACCTTTCCCCACTTTCAATATTTACTTCAAGTGGCCTACAGAGCTCAACAGCCTGGCATCTGTCTCTGAGCGATGCCGGTATATTTTCTGGCAAAGCTTTATTTGTCGTTTTCACTCAATGTTTCTGAGCAAAATCTCCTCCCAAGAGAGCTACTTGATTTTGGATTGCTCACTTTCACTCAACTTCTAGATCAAGTGGAATATCAAAGACAGAACATCTATCTGTACGTACCATAAGAGCCTGCATAGGTTCAGTATTTGGCATGAGATAGACATCAGCATTTTTCCCAACATAAAATCGTACATACCCGAGTTTTTCGAGTGTTTCGTTGCCTCTTGATCGATTCATGGTTTTACTGTCAGGCCAAAGACCAGATTGTACAAGCTTTGTTAGGTGAATTTGTCGGTGTGTCACTTCTTGTGTTACTGGAATATCCCTATCGGGGGTTTTTTCTGGAGGAAACCCAATAATTTGATCTAAACCAGATCAATATGGATTATTTGGATCGAGAGACATATAAAAAAATTAGAAAATAAAAATTATTTCTTTATTCAAAACGCCGTTGCTGCGCCATCAAATATTGGGAAGTTTTTATTTCCCGGTACATTCTTAAATACATTCAGCCCTGATCGCTCTGGATGAGGCATAAGTCCCAGGATTCGTCCATCTGGTGAACAGATACCAGCGACCCCCTTCATTGCTCCATTATGCATATTAGTTGGATTGCCGTTATGATTGAGGTACTGGAGAACAATCTGTCCGCTATAGAGAAGAGCCAAGAATTGGCTTTCACTCGAGAATACAACACGTCATTCTCCATGGGAAATAGGTACGATAAATGTATCTCCGATATCAACAGCGTTCAGGAACGGAGAAATAACAGAGGTGACTTTGAGTCCTACCAGATCCGTCATGTGTCGACCGTTCGCATTGTGAGCGATGGTCATATCTTCTTCAGTTTGAAAATCGGATATTTCTCCATTTTCGAAAACCCCCAACTTCATGAGCATCTGAAATCCATTACAGATACCGAGCGTGAGAGTATCTTTTTTCTGTAGAAATGCGTTCATAGCATCTCGCACCTTGAGGCTTCGAAAGATGACATTCGCAAATTTCGCTGATCCTCCCGGTTCATCGGCACCAGAAAATCCTCCAGGGAGCACGACCATTTGTGCATCTCCGATCAGTTTCGCAAATCTCTCAAAAGATTGGGTGAGTTCCTCTGGCGTCTTCGTCTGGAATACGAATACTTCGACATCGGTAAATCCTGCCTTATGAAGCGCGTGTTTGGTATCAAGTTCCGAATTGGTACCAGGGAAGACGGGGATGACGACTTTTGGTTTTTTGGTTAATATATTAACTTGATCCGGGACGTCACCTGAAACTATTTCTCCATCTGGACCAAATATAAGTGGTCTTTTCGTTCATGATTTCCCAACATGGGCTGGTATTTCGTCTACAGTGCCGCCAGATGATTCTGTTGAATACACTCACTCCAGTGGCTGTTCCCATGCTTTCTGTGCTTCTTCGAGCGTGACACATTCTCCACCTGCGAAATTGATAAATTTTGCACGACAAGTATTTCAGAGCCACAGAGCACTTTCTGGTATACGTGCTCATCCCTTGAGCTCGAGAATGATACCACCCATATCATGGTCATATTTGAGATCTTGTTGTGCGACAAATCAGATTTGATTTCCGAAGCACATCTTTGCTATCGTCGCTGCGACACCACCTGCTTCGACGATACTTGCTGACGCTATATGATTTGACCCATGAAGTCCTGACACGTCACCCAATATGGTTCTGTATTTTTCCCAGTTAGGTAACCCTTCTGCACTTCGCGGGAAAGGAAAATAGATGACATTCATATCACGGTCATCCTGAAATTCTGCAGAGACTATTTTATGACTCTCTTGAGGACTATTTGCCACAGTGAAAAGTGTTGTCGGTACATGGAGAGTTTCATCACCTTTTTTAAATGTTCCTGATGCTGAATCCTTGCCCCCAATAGCTGGCACATTCAGCTCAATTTGCGCACGAAAGAACCCAAGCATGATACCATATATTTCGCCCCAACGAGCGTCATCTCCTCCGAGCTTTCAGAAATATTCTTGGGCCGTGAGCCAGACTTTTTCGATGTCTCATCCCATAGCAACGGTGCGGGAAATAGCATCGATGACAGCATACATGCCAGCTAAATAAGGACTTGAATCAGAGAGATGGGGGCTGCCACCAAATGTCGATATAATCGCTGTTTTGAAATCGAGACCATTATTATTATGCAGAGACGGGATTTTTGCTGCCATACCGATTTGAGGGGATGCCTGGTATTTTCCTCCGTATGGTGCGAGTATGGTGCTGGCCCCAACAGATGAATCAAATATGCTCCCGAGTCATTTCTGACTCGCTACTCCTAATTTTTTGAGATTTTGTAGAAACTCTTCTGTTCTAAATACAAATATCTCCTCTTCAGAATTTTTACCAAAAAAATCAGTTTTATTTCCTGTCACCAGTGCTTCTTTTTGTATTTTTTTCGCACCCATGCTGTCGAGAAAATCTCTTGCAAGATCGACTACTTTGTGTCATTTCCAGTTCATTGTAAGTCTATCATTTTGAGGATTTTCTGAATCGTCAGTCACATCTGCGACTTGGACTCCCTCGAGATTTTCAGCCTCAATCATTGCCATAGCTTCATCATAATTCTCTGGATCTATGACAAATGCCATGCGCTCCTGAGATTCTGAGTGAGCCAGGCTAGTATCACTGAGTCCAGAATATTTTGTTTTCACAGTATCCAGATTGATATCCAGCCCTCTGGCGAGTTCTCATACCGCGACTGAGATGCCACCTGCACCAAAATCATTACACTTGATGATCATTTTAGCGAATTCCGGATTGAGTAAAAGCCTCTGCAGTTTTCTCTCTTCTGGAGCATTTCCTTTTTGTACATGTGCTCCCATCTTTTTAGCATCTTGGTTGGTTCCTTGAGCATTTGAAGAAACAGTTGCCCCTCCTTCTCCATCTCTCCCTGTACGACCACCAACCATGAGGACCATATCACCTTTTTTTGGCTGAGAGCGTTTATTATGTCATTTCGGTGCAGCTGCCACTACATACCCGAGTTCGAGATGTTTTGCCTTGTATCCGGGATGAAAAAACTCTCGCACCATACCTGTTGCGAGACCTATCTGATTGCCATAACTTGAATAACCGAGTGCACTTACCAGTGAGATAAATTTTTGTGAAAGTTTTCATGCCATGGTTTCATCCAGCCTCTCTGTTGGATTTCCAGAGCCAGAGATCCGCATAGCTTGAAAGGTATATGTCCCACCACTGAGAGGATCACGTATACATCCACCGATACAGGTAGCTGCTCCTCCGAATGGCTCTGTCTCTGTCGGGCTATTGTGTGTTTCATTTTTGAACATGATGACCCACTTCTCTTTTTCTCACTTTTCGTTTTCTATTTCTGTTTCGTAGGAACATGCGTTGTTTTCGAGAGAGTCATATTTTGTACGATTATTTCAGAGTTTTTTATCTTTCTCTATCTTTTTGAAACCAGCGATGGCGAGATTCATCAGTGTCTTTTCTTTTCATTCAAGTGTCTCTTCAAATAGTGATTCGCTATGTTCCATGTCGGAGGATATCTCATTATCTCATGCTAGTATTACATATTGAATACTTGTATGAAATGTCGTATGCCGGCAGTGGTCAGACCAATATGTTTCAATGAGCTTGAGCTCTGTATAGGTCGGATTTCTCCTCTCCACATCACGGAAATATTTCTGCACTTCTAGGAAATCATCAACGTCGAGAGAGATGCCTTCTTTTTTCGCAAACTCTCTATAGTCTTCTGTAGTGAGCTCATTGAATCCTATTGGAGGAATATGAATAGAAGCATCGGGTGAACCTCCAGTAGTTTTGACATGGCGTACATAACATTCGTTTAGTACACGATAACTTTCGGGACTTTTTTCGGGATCGGGAAAGATTTTGTCCTCTTTCTTCTGTTCTACTTTTTCTACAGGATTGATCACCCATTCATGGATTTTTTTTCTGATTTCATCCGTTACATTTCATTTCAGGACGATGACATGGTTGCTTTTGATCTTCCCTGAAAAATCCCTTCCTGTTTGAGCCAGGAGACTCATTTCTACAGCATTGGTGCGTTGGCTGAACTGACCGGGGACATCGGCAACATCGATTATTTCTGATGCACCAGCATTACCATAAAAATTATCTTTCCCTAAAGTCCTATCAAGGGGCAATTCCGCAAAGATTGTTTTTCGCGCTGTTTCAAATTCTTCGTCTGAAAGACCCCCAGCTTCATCACCACCTTTCACGTAGTATTTATCGTACACCTCGGCGGTTATTCACTCGATGCCGAGTTCTTGTTCAATGACTTTTGTCAGCGCACGGGATACTCCATCGTGCTCTCCCTTTTTTTGGACATAGAGCTCCCGGAGTTTGGCTCTCTCGGATTCTATTTCGGAATGAACAGATGGAGGGGCAACAAGAGACATGAAGAGAGATTATGAGATTATTTTCTTATACCATCCACTCCTACCTGAGAAGTTCCACCAGGATAGGCAATATTTATGACAGGTTTTGCTCCTTCTCCAGGATCAGTGATTTTACCTACAATATCTGCCTCGTAACCTTCTCCACGAATAACCATCAACAAATAATCTACATTCTTTGGATCACAAATAAGCCCGTAAGGAATCCCCATATTAAATTTTTTCATTCCAAGAGAAAAATTCATCTTCTCAGCAATCATACACATCTCGATTATCTGTGCATTTTCTACTTTTGTGTAATCCAGATCGATACCAAAGCCAGTACCTTCTACGGCATCGACTCATTTCCCAATAGGATTTCCCGTGAAATGAATTTGTCCAGAGATTCACGGCACATTAACACCACAATGCATTCCTCCGAGTATTGTTCCTGCTACAAGAGGATTAAATACTGTTGTTTCACCAGTAGCGATATCCCAGAGAGGAGTATCCAGACCCATTTTCGAGAATCTCTCATAGACAGGAGGTTCAATCTGGATTCATTTTTCTGAAATTGCTGCAAAATAATCATCTAATGTTTTCATCGCCCAATCATCGCCGAGGAGATTGGTCATCGTTGCACGAATAGCAGAAATACCATTCGCCCTCGGAGAGATAATTCCTTTTTCTGTCTTCTTCTCAAAAATGGCAATGACATCATGTCCTGCTTTCATAGGGATAAGTTTCTGCCCATTTCGATATCATATCGTTCCTCCTCCGAGATTGAGCTCAACAGAACGATTGATTATAGTTTGTTGTTCTTCTGATGCAGTCGCTTTTTCCAATAGAGCTCTTACCTTGATAACCAGTAGTTCTACATCTGCAGGTAGTTGCCCAGTACTCGTGATTTTCTGAGATGTTTCTTTTAATCAAATCAATTCGTTTACAACAGTGCCAAGATTTCTTCGAGTAGCATTGAGCTTATTACCATCTCCCAGAATAGCTGTTTCACCAGCCACGAGGGCAATACCAGTTGTTTCTATTACGCGACCGATTGCGTGGGCAAATGCTTCACAAAATATCTGTCCTTGCTCTGCATCTTCCCCGTCAAGATCTATATGATCTATATCGAGGATATCACTGACCGCCAGGGCTAGATCTCCCTGCCTGAAATCATCGACATTCATCGCGAAGAGATCCAGGAACATGCGATAAAAGAGGGTCTTTGCAGTCTCGAGAAGTTTCGCACGTTTTTCCGGAGTTTTAGCAGCACGATAGGCTTCGTAGAGACTATTAAATGCTTGCATGTAGATGCGAACTTTTGTCCCGACTCCATCTGTTTGGACTTCATACCCCGGTCGGATACCTGGTTTTTTCTGACTTCATTCTGTGACAAACCCTGTTGCAGGATGTAGGATCCGATTACCATCTAATAAACCTTCTCTATATACGAGGGACTTTTTATTAGCTTCTCGAGCAGCGTTTTTGAAATGATCTGAAGCTGTATCGCCCGCCTTGATAACGGCACTTTCGTAAGTAGTGGAAGAAGACATAACTTTATTTGTAATCTATTCATTTATATTCTCTATTTTTTGTTTGTCAAAAAATAATACTATTGAGTTATTGTACATGGAAAATATGTTGTTTGATTATTGAGTCTGTGTATTCATTCTTCACACAATCCTCACAAAACGCCTCTAGTCAAGAGCACATTTCTTCATATACTGGGCACATGAAACTCCTGAAAATAATTCCTGTTCTACTTTTGATACTTGCTGCCAGTCCTTCGTTTGGTCTGGATACAGTTGTGAAAGATCAAGATCTCTATAAATTCACTCCTACGGTAACAGTAGAAGTCCCAAAAGTCGAAGTCAAGGTTCCGGAGACAAAAGTAGTTGAAATTCCTGTTTCAACTGATACAAAAACAGAAGTGAAGGTAGAAACAAAACCAGAAACTTCAGCTACGCCTGCTGCCCTCGTTGCTGATGCCCAGACCCTTATCAAGGATAAACTCGTCCAGAAGTATCAGGTTCGTCTTGATGAGATCATCGGTCGTATGTCCAATCGTCTCAGCACTGCCACAGCAAATGAGCAGCGTGTAGCACTCGCGGATCTCCGAGATCGTATGACAGAGAAAAAGGCATTTGTCCTCGATATCAAAAATCTCGAACCGCTCAAGCGCGATATTCTCGTCGCTATCCTCGATCACGTGATCTATCGTCTCGATGGTATACTCAAACAGTCTGCACAGGTTGAAACTGATACAAAGATCCAGGCGTAACTTATGACATATTTAAAATAAAAAGGATGCCTGGGGCATCCTTTTTATTTATTCGTGTTATTCAACAATGGTTGTTTTTGTTATTTCTACTTTCTTGAATGGCCGGTCGCCACTGTCTTTTTGGACGAGAGCAATTGTATCGACGACCTCGATACCTTCTATCACTTTTCCAAAGACACTATGTTTTCCGTCGAGCCAGCCCGTCTCCTCTGCATGGACGATGAAAAATTGGCTTCCATTCGTATTGGGTCCAGCATTTGCCATCGAGATAAATCCTTTTTTATGTGATAATTCTGGATGAAACTCGTCTTCAAATTTCTCTCCATAGATACTCTCGCCTCCACGACCCGTTCCTGTTGGATCACCTCATTGGATCATAAAATCTGTGATGATGCGATGAAAAATGGTACTATCGTAGTAGCCCTTCTTCGCGAGTTCGACGAAGTTTTTTGCCGTCTTTGGAACCTTGTCCGCGAAGACCTCGAGTGTGATATCGCCATGATTGGTGTGAAGTGTGACTTTTGGATTGGGCATAAGAAATTAATATTTACAGGAGGTATTATATATAAAAAACTATGTACTTGTATTCTGAATTAAGCCTTCTCCAAATAATCTCTGCATATGGTGTTCATATTGTTGGACTGCGAAGTAGTCAGAGTGTTTTCACAATCACTTTTTTCGTGCTATTCATAAGAGAATATTGACACTTGAAGGTTGCGATGTAACTCACACATGCTTCAATTCTGCCATTAAATGCCGTATGGCGTGATTACCATACTGATGTAGTGTATTTCTACACTCTATTACTCTGAGAACCTCTGCTCGGGTAGTTTGGTTTATAAAACGAAATTCTGCATCTCTAAAATCCATGCTGTGTGTTTCCGGAGTTTTTGATGCCATAAGTATTTTTCAAAATAAATATTATATATTATAGAATATATATTTTAATTACAAGTACCTGTTCAACAGACGTAAATTGCAGCCTATATCTAGTCTTGAGAGAGTTTTCCCAACAAAAATGTAAGAATCTGACACCTCATACGTCCTAGCTAGTGGAGTACCATGAATTAAACAATTTAAAATGATACTCCACTTTAACACTCTTTGAAATCTTTCTAAAATGGATACACTATCATTTCCCTCACTTCCTCTTTATGCACCAGCACCACGAACAGGCGCTCCGTGAATGTTTCGAAAAATACGCCGACATGCTCTACCGATTATGTCTCTTTCGCTTACATGGTGAAGAGATGGGGGCATCTGATCTCGTACAGGAGTCGTTTTATCGAGCGGGCGTAGAACTCGCGAAGTGAAAAGATATCCAGAACTTGAAATCATTTGTGTTCCGGATTGCGACCAACCTGATTATCGATCTTTCAAGAAAGGTAAAAACAGAGTCACTGGATGAAAAAACAGAAGCAGATGAGTATATGCCCGAGGCGACGATTCCCGGACCCGAGAGACAAGCGCAGGCCCAGATTGAACTGGAGCGTATGTATGGGATACTGGATGAGTTGCCGGCGGAAGACCGGGATTTGTTCCTCCTGCGTTTTGTCGAAGACATAACGCCGAAAGAAATCGCGGAAATGCTCGACCTCGATACAAACGCCCTCACCGTAAGACTTCATAGACTGAAGAAAAAAGTCGCAGACTCTCTCCATTACCAACTATAACTATGAACAATTTCCAAAACATAAAAGAAAACACCTCCCTTCCCCCTGAAAAGAAAAAAGCAATGTGGGCAAGTATCACTGGTAAAATATCCACTTTCGAAACTTCCTTGCCAGAAAATGTAAGAATGGAGGAGGATAAACGTCATACGCAATGAGGAGCCTATATCATGCCCTCAGTTTTATCTCCTAAGAAAAAATATATGAATAATGCAAAAATCTTTGCCACGATGATACTCATACTCTGATCGATCGTAGGTACCGCATCATACGCTGCAGAATCTTCTCTCCCTGGCGATGCACTCTATGGGTTCAAGGTTCATGTAAACGAATCTGTACGCGGGGCATTTAATTTTAGTGCAGAAGATAAAGCGCAATGGGAAATAGAGAAAATCGAGCGCCGTGCTCGTGAAAAAGCCCAGCTCGTAGCAAGTGCAAAAATCACTGCCGAAACGGATGCTGAGATAGACTCACGATCTCAGGACTCAGCTGAAAAAGTTCAAGAAATAATTGTGAGACTTCAGGCAGAATGAAGGGCAGAAGCTGCGACATCTCTGGAAGGTGGCCTCCACAACGCATTGAACGCTATACTTTCTGGTGGTAATGAAGATGATGATAAAGATAACGATGATGATGAATCTCTGCAATCAGACACAGAGACAAAAGTACACTGAAATGCGAAAGTAAATGTGCCAGTTAACGCGAGAATCAATAGCCAAAGCAATAATAATACGAACACTCATTCCAATACAAATACGTCATCCAACACCTCTTCTGAAACTGAGGCAGATGTGGATGCAGAAGTAGATGTAGATGTTGATATTGATGGATCTGTTCACTCTGATTCAGACAATGATTCATCTTCCGGATCACACTCTTCTGATTCAGATACTGATCTGGATCTTGATTCAACGCTTGATAGTACTCTTGATATCGATGCACAATCATCCTCTTCCAGCAATTCAGGAAGCTCAAATAATTCGAATAGCTCATCAAATGGATCAGTAAATGGAACAGTTGAAACGACTGTTGATACTGCTGTTGACACAGCCTCTAACCTCCATCTCTAAACCAGGACGAATTGACCTGTAATTGCATAACAACAACAGTTATGCAAAAAATTCCCCCGCTTTCGTGGCGGGGGAATTTTAGATCATTTTTTGGAGGCACCATCCGGAGTTGAACCGGACTACGGGGCTTTGCAGGCCCCTGCATAACCGCTCTGCCATGGCGCCAAGTATCGCGATTATAGAGCCACGAGATTCTTTTGCAAACTTTTTAGCACAGCGAGCGCTTTCTCTTGAGCGATAAAGAGAGGGCTCGTCGCAATTGTGATAATATCAGCTTTTTCTATCCAGTATTTCGTTGTTTCGAGGGTCTTAGCTTCGTCAAAACCCTGGGAGAAATAATCGAGATCGATATCGACTATAATGCTCGGATAGTCTTTTATTCTTGCGGGTATATTCGTCGAATCATGTTTTTTGAGTTCGCCTTCCCAAGAAAATATTCCCGCTCCTGCGACATTTTCTCCAGTCACCATCAGGACTTCTTCTATGAGTCCTGTTGAGAGTGCGGGGACGATAAAATCAGCAATAGTAAGGTCTGTATTGGTGTATTCTTCGACTTCTTCGAGTGTGTTAAAATAATCCATTTTTCAATTCTTCATTCATCATTCATCATTCATCATTGGCAATGTCGTAGGAGTGGCGAGGTCTGTATGCTGGTCGATATGCACGAGCAGGCTTCACTTCTGTATATATCATTTCCACAGTGCCTCATGCCAGAAAGCAAAAGCGTGATTATGATTGTCCATGATCCATGTTGGGATTCGTGCATTTTTGAGGAAGACGAAATTTTTCAGTCATTTTCCCGTTGTGATTTTCCCATTTACTTCTGACTCAATCACAGTTGTTTCTCCAGTGATTACGTCATCGAGAGTTCATTCTATCAAAGTAGGCACGATGATAGTTTGACTTGTTCGCTCATCGAAGTTGAGGCGATTGTTTGAAATGGGTGTCGAGATGATGCGGGGCGAAGAGTACATGCATCAATTATCCTACTGAACTAATTTTTGTCCAAGGGAAATGTTTTTCTTCCGAGATTGGTTCTTTTCCGTCAATGTATATCATTATTTTTCGTACTGAGTGTCTGGATTTGCTCTCGAGATACTTGGATAAGTCCAAGAATTTTATTCTTTATATGAGAGACTGATTGTTCTATCCGAGCGTGATCAGGACAATCAATTGCTTGATATGTCAGACTACTCACCAAAGTAGCCAACTGTTTCTTGCTCATAGTATATTCCATTTTTTCTTGTTCGGGAGCATCTTCCCAAAATGAATAACAATCGCTTATGACCAACACTTCTTCCTTGAGCTCTTCTGGAGTCAATGCTAGAGCATCATCTTTACCTGTGAGATTTCATACTCTGGTCAATACCGTTAGCACAGGTATATTTTCTTCTCATCGTACGACTTCATCTTCAAGTATTTTTCTGATAACATCTCTACGAGCAGTCAGTGTTGCCTGGTCGTGTTGTCTGAGCCTTGCTTGATGTAGAGATCATACCATTTGCTGAAAATATGCATCAACTACCACTCTTCCAAAATCGTCATTATCGAGATTAAAAAATTTCATAATCTCCGCTTTTACTTTTCTGATGCCTTCGACAGAGATCAGGTCTTCTCAAACGCCAAAAACAGGAACTTTTTCTCCAGAATAAGTAGTATAATCGAGTTGTTTTTCAGCCAATAAATCAATAATTTTTGTCACGACATGCCCCCAAGATGTATCAAAACTATATCGTCCTCGTCCTGTTGTCGCGAGTCTTATTGCAGCTTCATTTGAAGGAGTATTTTCGAGATGAGAGAGGCTGTGGATTTTTATCGGAGGAGTATTCATAGAACTATTTTAGATTATAAATATATTTGTCAAATTATTCACTTTGCTCATAAAGATACTCTTCATATACTCAAGAGTATGATGAAACGAATGATTACGGGCATCAAGCCCACAGGCACATTTCCGCATATTGGTAACCTCATGGGTGCAATGCTGCCCCTTCGTGAAAATGCGAAAAAATACGATACAGCGATTTTTATCCCCGATCTTCATGCACTCACCTCTATACGTGATGGCAAGATCCTCAACGAAAATATTCGAAACGGACTTATCGCCTATCTCGCGGTCCTCGGTTGTGATACAGAAGTCACGATTTTTCGACAGTCAGATATTGTTGGACTCACAAAACTAGAATGGATTTTGAATTGTTTTACGCCGTATTCGCTGATGCTTCGAGCACATACTTTCAAAGATTCAGAAAATAAGGGGAGTGATTTGAATATGTGAACCTTTAATTATCCGATTCTGATGGCAGCAGATATTATCGGGTATGACATCGATGTCGTTCCAGTTGGGAAAGATCAGCTCCAGCACCTCGAAATGGCACGAGATATTGCTCGTTATGTCAATCATCACTATAAGGCTGACATTCTCAGAGAGCCGAAGCCGATTATCGATGATTCTGTTGCAGTCATTCCTGGCCTCGATGGTCGTAAGATGAGTAAGTCCTACAACAACTACATCAGCATGTTTGAGAGTTCGGCCGATTTGAAGAAAAAGATTGCGACGATTCCGACGGATTCTCTCGGACTCGATGATCCGAAAAATCCCGATACCTGTAATGTATTTGCTCTGATAAAAACTTTCTGAGAAAAAAAAGAAGTCGAGGAAATTCGAAAAAAATACAAAAAAGGTGGTTATGGTTACTGACATGCAAAACAAGATCTTCATGTTATCCTTGATAGATTTATCTCGCCTTACCGAGAATCGTATGAGGAATTGAATAAGCTCTCTGACAAGGAACTCTTCGAACCAGTCAGACGCGGTAATCTGAAGATGCAGAAGAGAATGGATGAAGTACTCGAAAGACTGAAAAAATATATAGGAGTTTAATCACATGAAGCGTTTTCTTCGCCATACCAAATTCCTGACACTCCTCGCTGCTATGAGCGTTTTTTCATGGGTTCCAGGATTGGGTAAGAAGTCTCGGCATCGGGCATCGCATATCCATTTCCGTCGTGAACCGGTACAGTTTTTCTGACTCCATGGATTCGAAGGGTTTTCATTTCTCTTCCTCACGGATCCGCATATCGGTGGGAGTATCGATGCTATCGCGCATCAGACTTCGCATGGTATCCAGATGCTCCTCGCTGGTGCGACAAAAGAGAATACCATCGTGCTTCATGGTGGCGATTTCATGTCTTCTGATGGTCATCCGAAGCATCTCTCCTTCGAGAATTTCGCCCACGTTGCCTGAAAACTCTTCGCTGGTCTCGGCGAGCTCAAGCATTTCGCCGTTATCGGTAATCATGATGATGAAAACCCGGAATTTTCCTATGCTCGCAAGTGGCTTGAAGATAAATTGCACGTCCATTTTCTCACGGAGCCACGCCATGCGAAGAGGATTTTCATCCATGATAAGAGCATTTGCATCCATGGCCTCCATACGCTCACACGCCATCTACACAAGATGAAAAAAAAGGAGCGAGACATGCTCATGGATCAATACATCTACATGTTCAATCACACGCATAATGACATCAATATCGTATTACTCCACAGCCCCGATGGTCTCGAATTTCTCCTTTCTCGTCTCAGAGCTACAAAAGAAACCATACAAACGCCGACGGTTTTCCTCGCGGGGCATACACATGGGGCGATGTTTGATATTCCTTTTCTTCGTAAGCTGGGCCTCGGTGTTGCTGAGACTTCATTTGGTCGATACAAGGGCTGGTATTGGCCGGAAGGGAAATACGCGAATACAGGAAATTGGAAAATGTATGTCTCCACCGGCATGGGCAATAGCCCGGGATTTGATTTCCGTATGAATGCCGAGCCGGAAGTAATCTTATTTACTTTGTAAAATTTCGTTTTTCTGTCATTCCGTTGCAAAACGGAATCCAGGTAAGTAATAATTCCTTATGTACTTTTGTTTCCAAAAGTACCAAAAGAATTTAGGGGACAAAAACTCGGCCAGTTAGTCATCTCACAGTTCTCTATTCATGGACCTTAAACAGTTTGCCCCCTAAAAACCCGTATGTGTTTTTCAACAATTACCTATAATAGAAGTATGCCAAAAAATAGTTCAAAAACCGCCATTTTTCTCTGACGCTTCCAGCCATTCCATATCGGGCATATGAGTATTGTTGATCAGATTTTTTCAGATGGCTATGAGCGACTTCTCATCATCATCGGTTCAGCAGAGAAATCGGGTACAGACGAGAATCCATGGACGCTGCAAGAGCGCGAAGAAATCATCCGAGCCAGCATCCCTATCGAACTCCAAGAAAAGCTTGATATCGTCTGACTCCCAGATGTCCCAGATGATGATATATGGTGTGAAAACCTAAAGAATCTGTTGTTGCCCCCCTGACAAGGGGGGATAAAGGGGGGTTTCTTGCAATGAGAGATTACTCTTTTTACAGGCAATCAATGGGTTCGGGATATCTGTGAGCGACATGAAATCAAGACGGATTGGATTGTCCCAACCATTGATATTTCTGGGACGAAAATCCGTGAGATGATACGGAGAGGGGAGGATATTACAGGACACACTAATTTGGGAATAAAACAGGTATAAAAATATATTACACTATATTTGTATTGATTTTTATGATTTTAGGAGTATACAACTATGTAATATTTTATGGCACCCCAAGATAATACTCTTACAAGTGATGATATAGGACAGGCGATCGCCTTTATTACGAACGGAGAAGATTTAGATATTGCTGAGTTAAAGGCCCTTATTGCTAGCAGATTTGAAGACGTTATGCAGTTAGCAGAGATAGATGCAGGAATAGGTGCGTTGGTCTTGAAATTCAAAAAGCAAGGAAAGAAATTACAACTCCCACAGGTAAAGAAGTTTAGGGCTTTACTATTAAAAAATCTTGTTACATGAGATCTTGCCGCATCTCCAATTCCTGATACAAAAAAACTTCCCGAAAAACCCAAAGATTGAAGTGAATATGGGAATGAGACTCTCGCAAATTTGGCTCTTCAAATACGCTTACTCTATACTTCTGATTGGTTCTCTAGTGCGAAAATAAAGGATTTCTCAGATGCAGCAGCAGAATATATACAAATATTTTTGCAATTCTATTCTGATGATTCATCAGATTTAAAAAAGACTGCGCCAGGAGGGGTAAAAGTTCAGGAAAAGAAAAGAGGGGAAAAGCAAAAAAAAGGACAATGGACAGAATCCGATGAGGATGATCTTGTATCATCCATTGAAACAGGAGATATGATTATCTTGAGACTGATTTTTTCAATGATCCAATCTTATATTGATGTTGTGAAGAGGAAGATGGAAAAAGTATCGACTCTAAAAAAAACAAGACATCTCTTGCAAGCGGAAAAAAAGAGCCAACAGTGGACACACTTGAGCAAAATAATTATCTTTATAAAAAAACTTCGATTCCAAAACGAAATTATTATAGATATGAATAAATTTGATGTGAATTTCGAAGATATGATGATAGTATTTCTAGAAGAATGCGATGCAATTGCGATGCAGATGGATGAAAAGGGAAAATAAAAACTATTAAATATCACACGGATCAGGATCATAATCGGGGTTCCTTCTGTCAAAAACAGAATAGAATGGTTTTTTTCTTGGTGGTTCTGGTGGATATTTTTTTCTGTGTTTGGCTTGCGCTGCTGCTTCTTTTATTCTCATCTTTTTTTCTCGCTCCTCTTCTTCAAAGAGTTTTTGGAGAGCACTATTTACTCTCCGGATTTGTTGACCTATTTCTGCTACCGGGTGCCCTCACCTCATGACTTCTTCTCTGAGCTCGGTCAAGTGTAATTTGATTCATTCCAGCATATGGACCCTACCCAGAGTGTATATCCCCACATCAAATTTGTTTCTTAGATCAAAATCATCAAATCATCCTTTAGGAAAAGGAGGCAGTTTGTCGTGTAATTTTAATCTATCAGCTACTTCTCGTACCCAACATGAAGGCCTTTTTCAAGAGTAAAATATAGCGTAGGGGTGAATTATTACTGGGCGCTCAGTGGTTGGGAAAACAGCTGCCATAAGAGATATAATAATTATATATTATTATTGTCAATAAAACCCCTTTCACACGAAAGGGGTTTCCCAAAGTTGCAGAAAAATATTACTTCTTCTCTTCTTCCTCCACCTCAGCTTCCACTGTTGGTCCTTCGCTAGAAGGCTCTGAGCCGGTCGAAGAGTCACCTACATTTTCTTTTACTTTCACGCCATCGTCATTGCCAGTTGCTCCAGCTGTAGCATAGATAGCTTGTCCAACCTTCATAAGAGTTTCATTGAGAGGATTTCCTGCTTCTTCGATTTGTGCTTTTGTCGCTTCTGGATTTTCGAGGACTTTCTTCAGGGCTTCAGTTTTTTCTTCGATTAGTTTCTTGTCATCTTCCTTCACTTTATCTGCATTTTCTTTCAGGAGTTTCTCACCCTGATGGATGTGGGAGTCTGCCATATTACGGGCTTCTACGAGATCTTTTTTCTCCTTATCCTTGTGGCGATTTGCTTCAGCGTCTTTGACGAGATTTTCTACTTCTTCTTTGCTCATGCCTCCACTATTCTGGATCGTGATTTTTTGCTCTTTTCCTGTGCCTTTATCCTTTGCAGAGACGGAGAGGATACCAGAGGCATTGATATCAAATGTTACTTCGATTTGAGGGACACCACGAGGAGCGGGGACGATACCCTCGAGGATAAATCGGCCTAAGCTTTTATTATCAGCGGCCATCTCACGTTCGCCCTGGAGGACGTGGATTTCCACGCTTGGCTGATTGTCCTGGGCTGTTGAATAGACCTGAGATTTGCTCGATGGAATGGTAGTATTTCTCTCAATCATGCGAGTCATAACACCACCGAGCGTCTCGATACCCAGAGACAGTGGAGTGACATCGAGGAGGAGGACATCACGGACATCTCATGAGATGATACCGGCTTGGATAGCCGCACCGATAGCGACCGCTTCGTCAGGATTCACGCTCGCGTTTGGTTTTTTTCCGAAGAATTGCTCTACTTTCGCGAGGACCATCGGGACACGAGTCGATCCTCCGACGAGGATGACTTCGTCAATCTGATTCGCTTGAAGACCAGCATCTGAGAGGACTTTTCGGCATGGCTCGATGCTTCTCTCCACGAGGTCGGCGACGAGCTCTTCGAATTTCGCTCGAGTTATTTTGATGAGGAGATTCTTCGGTCCGCTTTCATCCATCGTGATGTAGGGGAGATTGATATCCGTTTCGGTTGCACTTGAGAGCTCTTTTTTCGCTTTCTCGGCTTCATCACGGATACGCTGGACAGCCATCGGGTCTTTCTTGAGATCGATACCCTGATCCTTCTGGAATTCAGCGATGACGTATTCGAAGATTCTCTGATCGAAATCATCTCCTCCGAGGTGTGTATCACCATTCGTAGCCAGTACTTCAAATGTTCCTTCTGAGCCAATTTCGAGGATTGAGATATCAAATGTTCCACCTCCGAAGTCGTAGACGGCTATTTTTTCGTCTTTCTTTTTTGAGAGACCGTATGCGAGGGCTGCAGCGGTTGGTTCATTGACGATTCTCTTTACATCGAGACCGGCGATTTTACCGGCATTGATAGTTGCCTGTCTCTGGTCGTCATTAAAATACGCAGGGACGGTGATAACCGCTTCTGTGACTTTTTCACCGAGATATTTCTCTGCGTCTTCTTTCAGTTTCATGAGAACATGAGCCGAGATTTCCTCTGGACGAGCATTTTTACCATTAAAGGTAATAAGTGACTCTCCGCCGGGACCAGCAGTTACCTCATAGGGGACATTTTTGATTTCTGATTCGACTTCACTCTTTTTGCGACCGATAAAACGCTTCGCAGAAAAGATGGTTTCTTTTGGATTCGTGACCGCCTGACGTTTCGCGGGAGTACCGACGATGATCTCGCCTTTTTTGTTGGCGACGACCGATGGAGTCGTGCGGTTACCTTCTGCATTGGGGATGATTTTTGCTTCACCACCTTCCATAAAAGCAACAGCTGAATTTGTGGTTCCGAGGTCAATACCGATGATTTTTCACATAAAAATAGGGGTTAAAAATTGATATTACCCCCGTAGTATAGCAAACTTTTTGCTAGATGCAAATATTTTTTAGCACCAAAGGTATTTACGTGCTAGTTTTATATATTTTCCTGTATTAAAGCCACATAATGATGCTCACAACCGTGAGCGACGATCTCAGCGATGTCGCCATAGACACTGATATCTCCTTGCGAGGTATGCAGGACGCAGCAGCTGAGGAGACGCCCTGGCGTAAATCGGTACGAGAGGATCTGTATCCAGGGGATACAGAATGATTTATGAAAAAGGAGAAACTTCGTTGGCCGAAAGGCGATACCATAGTCTTCTATACCGATCCGTACACAATAATTGTAATTTCAGAATTTCTTGAGACCGACAGATGAAGCGAGATCATCATCTCGATTTACCTCACGGCGAAAGAGCTTTTCCCATTTCTTCCAGCCGGAAACAGAGTATCATACCCAGCACACAAGAGGCCAGATGATGGCTGCGGCTATGAAGATGATAAGAAATGCCTTCATAAAAAATTGGAAGTACAGAACACTTTTCCACTTAACCCCTCTAGTATATCAGAAGGCGAAGAAAAAACTACTGAGATTTCTCTGATTCCTCTTTTCGCCTTCGTCTGAGAGACGCAGCGGCAAGTCCGGAGCCGACAAGACCAGCTATTCCTGGTTCTGGTACCGATGAGTTAAATGTCATAGACACTGATTGTGGCGAGTTCGCTCCACCTTGTCCTGAGCCAAGAATAACGCTCGCATTTTGGTCTCCTGGATTCCCCCAAGAGAACTGAGCTGTAAGTGTATCACCAGGTCAGAGATCTATATCTGCCGAGCCAGCCCAAGAAACAAAATGGCTAACAGTCACAGAAGTTCCGCTTTCATCATAAGATTCTTGTGGATGTTCAGGGGTTCCTGTCCAGACAATGGTTCCATTTTTGAGTACACTTGGAATCATATCAAATGTTATTGTGCCGTTTGCGAGACCACTCGCGGTATACATATCGACACCGAAAGTGAAACTCAGAGTTCCATTCTGATTGACGTCTATTTCTCCAATATCGATAGTACGGGTTATGCCCAAAACGTAGGAGGTATTTGAGTTATTATTCAGCCCGATACCAACTGTCCCTTGAGGTGTATCAAAAATCATATCATCCAGAGTTGTACCTATAGTGCTGATTTGTGTCGCACCAGTATCAAATCCGATAACCGTCGTTGCTGCTTCTGCTTTTTCAGCATGAGCAACCAGGGCCATTACTGCGGCCACAAAGACTGATCGCAATGAGCTGATACTCTTGAGAGGGTTTGGTGTTGAGGATTGTGAAGCCGGAGAAGAAGGAATCGAAGTATTCATAATTGAAAATATTATTTCTTTATTGTAACAAAAGAAAAAATATGTCAAATATACTTTACTGAACTAAGAAACAATACTCCGGTTTCGGGTCACACCCCCCAGTTCTTTCAGCCCAGTCTGATGTTCGAGAGGCCAGAGCGAAGAGTTCTTGCCTGAGTATTGGTCTTCCTGGTTCGAAATGTCCCCAGTCAGACACGGTCAATCCTTGTTCAAAAGCAAGGCGATGGATTTTCTCTTCCCAGCTTTCATCTTCTTTTTGTGTTCATGTGAGACAGACAGAAGACAGGATGACAGCATAGGCCTCGCTTCGGGTCATGTTCCTGTCTGCCTCAAAGATATCCCGAGCGGATGATATGATACCGTAATGCAGTGCTGTCTCGACGATCGGCTGTATCCAAGGAGCTTCTCCAGGAAGACCAACATCTAGGAATATATTCTTGTAGCCTCCTGGTGAGATGAGACTAACGGATGCCCCATTCTCTCGTCGCATTTTCACAGCTATCCCCACCACTTCTTTCCTGGAGGCGAGGTCGAGGAATCGGTAATCACTGACATCATCCTGTTTTGTCACAAAACCCTCACAAACGACATTCTCTCGGAAGAGATCAAAGGTGTTCAGTTCTGATCCCAGAGTACACGATCTATAGTATGTTTTTCCTTCATTGGTAGCACACTGGTTCTGGTAGATCGTCTCATTGATCACTTCTTTCCCATACAGATCCTGGAGTTTCCCGATGATGGTAGGATCCTCACTGGCATAGAAGAAGCCAGTGTTGTTGATTCCTTTCCCGTCAGTACTCCCCACATTTGAAGAAGTATCACCTTCCTCAGCAGCTGAGTTAAATGTCGGCGGTTGCACTACTGGTTTATTGTTTTTTTTTTGAAGCACCGTGGAGAACTTTGATGCCAGGTTGCCTGAGAGATCAGCTATGGCTCACGTCGAAGGATTCGGTGGTGTGTTGTAGGCAAGTCTGGCCTGCGTAGATCCTACCATACTCCCTCCACCGATGGTAAGCGTGACGGTGTTGCCTGTAATATTCACAGCAGTGACATTCCGTGTGATCCATCTGGTGCCTGTGAGGACACTCACAGTAAAGCTCGTATTCGGTGGGATCGGACTGGTACGAAGAGATTCACTGTAGATGATGGTCATGGTGGTATCCTCGAAGTAACCAGATTGGTAGACCGGAGCGATTGTGTCTACTGCTGGAGTATTGTTTGTGGCTGAGAGAGCACTGAAGGACGCTGCATCATTGCTCGATGGATCCTGGACAGGACGATTGGATGAAGAGGATGATGATGGAGCGGTGTAGCTCACAGTCACGACATCACCCATGATGACACCAGGAGAGAGGTTTAGTGTGACTTCGAGTCCTGCGATGCCAAGAGAGCTCACGGGTCTCGTTGACCCATTGACTCGGACAACGTATGCTGCAGCCCCTGGAATGGAGAGAGCATCAAGGGATTCATTGTAGAGGAGCTTCAGCGTAGAACCATTGATGACCGAAGAAGAAAGAACAGGAGCAATGATATCCGTACCAGGGCCACCTCCACTTCCGCCGCTTCCACCTCCACTGGTCGTATTGGTGGCAGCAGTTGCCGAGAGAAGAGCTGCATCATTACCTGCTGTGTCTTCGATCATAGAAGATCCTGGAACTGTGTAGGCTACTGTGACTGTCTGACCAGCAGTGACATTGGAAGCCAGGGTGAGAACGACAGTAGTAGATGTCACAGTCACACTGGAAACACTTCGAGCCACACCATCAGCCAAGACCGTGAAGCTTCCAGTTGATGGAGCTGAGCTACTATTCAAGGCTTCACTGTAGGTCATGGTGAGGACAGAGCTGTTCACATTGGCAGAAGAGAAGGTGGGAGCTGTCGTATCAATCGTGATGCTGAGATTCCCTGATGCAACAGAGACATTTCCTACGGTATCAGTTTGTTTGGCATTGATGGTGGCATGCGTTCCGGCTGAGAGAGCTGATGCAGTGATGCTGACAGTACTTGATACACAAGTACCGCTCCCTACTGAAGTCACATTGTCATACAGGGTCACAGTAGAATCAGTGACACAAGAGACCGTGAAGGTTGGTGTGGTGTCTGAAGTGATATTGTCTGAAGAAGAAATACCAAGATCAGTCCCGGTCGTCATGTCTGGTGTCCCCGGAGCGCTGTCAGCCACAGTATCCGTATACACTGCTTTCGTAGATTCATTGGTTGGACTGACATTCGTCGCAGTATTACTGGCACTATCAGTACCTGAAACAGAGAAGTCAGCAAGGACAGAACCTGTTGCTGCTGCATCAGTCGAAACTATATATGTATATTTGTATTGGTTACCACTCACAGAAATCATGGTAGCTCCTGTGATATCATTGGCTGTCCCTTGAGCTGCAATATTGAGAGCAGGAGCAGCTGAGAGAGTTTCATCAGCGGTGACTGAGACATAGTAGGTACCTGCTCCAAGACGAGCATTATCACTCACTGCTGAAGACAATCCAGAGTCAGAGTAGATCTGCATGGTGAAGGTGGGAGGGGTGGAATCATTGGCACAACTTGATCTCATAGTATTATTCGTCGTATCCAGGATAGAGACGACATCATCAGTAAACCTGGAGATGTAGAGATCAGTACCATAGGCAGTAAAGCCGGCTGGAGTATTTCCGACAGCGACAGTAGCTGTGACAGCATGTGTTGCGGTATTGATGACTGATACTGTTCCTGCTTGGTAGTTCTCTACATAGACTTTCGTACCGAGAGTAGTGATACCACGGGGAGTATTTCAGACAGAGATGGTGTGAGTGACAGTATTCGTGAGTGCATTGATGACAGAGACCGTATCATCTTCAAAGTTGGCAACATAGACTTCATCACCTATAACTGTCAGACCACGAGGACCAACTCAGACTGTGATGGTATCGGTGACAGTGTTCGTGGTAGAATCGATGACTGAGACAGTACCATTACTCGTTGGACCAGAACCATAGGAACCAGAACCATAGTTAGAAACATAGAGATCAGTACCGTGGGATTTGATACCACGGGGAGCTGATCAGACGGTAATGGTATTTGTGACAGTATGTGTTGTAGTATTTATGACAGAGACAGAGTTTGAAATATTATTGGTCACATAGATCTTGGTACCCAGTGAAGCGACATAGTAGGGCTCAACTCAGACATTGATGGTGTTTGTGACAGTTTTGAACGTCGTACCCGCATGAGTGGGATCAGCATCGATGACGGAGACAGTATTGTCTCCGAGGTTAGCTATGTAGAGTTCCTTGCTTGTAGAATTGTATGCAAGACCGTATGGTCGATCACCAACACTGATCGGAGAACCAACAGTTGTACCAGTCGAAGTATCAATGACAGAGACATTATCTGATCACATATTCGCTACATAGGTCAGAGTACCAACAGTCGTCATCTGGTAAGGGTTGGTACCAACAGCAATACTACAGACGGCTCATCCAATGCTGATGTTCTTGAGGTCTCAGAGGTTGAGGGAAGAGTCAGTGGAGAGGTCGGGGGAATACGGAACAGAGAATGATGTATTTGCATTTGAAGATGTGTCAGAGACATTGGTGTATGAGGCATTGCTGGAGATCGATGAAACAGAGAGGTCTGGAGATGTTTCTCCAACACCTATGAGGTAAATACCAGAGAGGACTGTGCCTGAGATGGTGGTGAGATCCATGATGGCTCATGTGTTGAGGGTGACACGCATCTTGGATCCTGCTCAGAGATTCTCATTGAAGTTAGCGGATATATTGACTGATTGGCTAGAGTCATAATTCCCATTGGCTGTTGAGGAAGTGATGGAGGTGAGGTGGGGGGCACAATTATTTATATATAAATCGTTTTCTGTATCTAATACAGAAATAACACTATTAGAAAAAGTAGAGTATATCTTTTTACCAACCAATTTAGGAAAATTACTCTTTGGAAATTTTGCTACAACACTATGAGTATCAGTATTTATTTCATATAGAAAATTTGATGTTGAAACATAATATTTATTATTAATAATAATAGCATCGTAACTGACGCTATCAGTACCAATAGAACCGAGTTCAATCGTTGCTATAATCGAGTCAGTGTTTGTATCAATAACGGATAGATTGTTACTATTTGTATTATGTACATATACTTCATCCGCTACTGCAAAAATGCCTGTTGGAAAATCACCTACAGGAATTGAACTATCTATAACCAAATTAGTTAAAGCATCTATCACAGTAACTGAGTCTGATCCTGAATTTGCAACATATAATTTTGTTCCAACTAAAACCATTCCATAGGCAGGATATGGGTCTACAGCTATGCTGGTAGTTATGGTATCTGTATTTTTATCTATAACCTGAATAATATTATTATCTGAAGTAACATTATTACCTAAAAAAATCTTATCATATAAATTTGCAGCGAATTCTGGCTTATGTGCAGTAACAATTGTGGTGATAAAATTGTTTGTTATTGTATCAATAACAGTAACTGATCCTGGATCATTTTGTCCTCCTAATAAATCATAATTTGATACATATAACTTGGTACCATTCAAATGAAGATTAGTTGGATTATTCCCAGTTTGAACACTTTTTAAAAAAGTATCATTCCTAATATCTATAACCACAATCTCATTGTTTGCATAATCAGAAACATATACATAATTACCTGAAGTAACTGGAACACCTCTAAATTCTCCTGGGGTGTATGCTCCAAAATTAACAGAAGATGTACTATTGTTAATAGTATTAATAATCTGTATATCTTGATTTTTTAATACATACAATTTTTCACCTGCAACAACTTTTTTTCACCCCGGGCTACTACCAGTAGAAATTCCACAAAAACTGTTTGTATTTAAAACTCTCTTGTTGGTAAAATTTTCAACAGTATTTGTATACTGATCCTTCATGGGACTTACCCCTGCCGTATAGCTCAAAAGTATATTATATGTAGAGATAGGAACATTGAGATTTAAAATGAAGTTACCAAGACCAGAATCATGAGTTACTGAATCTATAGATACAACATTCCCGCCGTCTAGTAATGTAAAATCCGAAGGACTTGGGACTGAACTTCCAGAAAGAAACTCTTCGTAATGGACAGTGAGAGTTGATCCTGAAACTTCTAGCGAAGCTAGATTCGGTGGTGTGGTATCAAAAGTACAAGATCCATCATTTACATTTGCAGAGGGATTATAATTTGTAGCTATATTGTTTGTACACCCCATAACAACAGGGACACAACTTCCATTATCAAAATTGGCGCTAGGATTGTAGTTAAAAGCAGTTGGGTCAGTACATCCTGGGACTTTTGGGGTAATACAGTATCCCCCAGGATCATTATCAGCCCCAGGATCATATTCGAGATATCCTGGATCCATACATCCATCATACGCATAGACAGAAGTCGTATGAAAAATTGGTGCCAGAGGAGCAACGAATATCACGAATGATAGAAAGGCGGAAAGAAGTTTGTGGCAGAAACTATTGAAATGTGATAAAGTCATTGAAAGTAAAAAGAAAAGTAATTGGCTACATAATACAATATTGTTATTATTCTGTGAAATAAAAATGCATTTTCAAGGCGACGAAGGTAATTGACTATTTAGATAAATAAGTAGAGGCATACCTCCTTGCCTTAATAGTAGTATTTTTACTCTCTTAGTCAAAAAATTATGACCGTAATAATATTGATTCTTGACATATTTTCAAATATACATTATCATATCTTTATGAAGAAAATTTCTCCTAGCATACCTACACCGATTGTCTGGTTTCTCCTCAGATTCGGAGTAGCGTTTACATTTCTCTATGCCTCTATAAGCGCATTTATCAATCCTGACCCCTGGCTCGCATATTTCCCTGGATTCCTCAGGAATACATTTTCTGATAGCTTTCTCCTCTCTACGTGGGGCACTGGAGAACTAATCATTGGTATATGGCTCATTTCTGGCTATCATATATTTATCCCTAGCGCTCTCTCTGCTATACTGATGATTGGCATCTTTGTGTTTGATTCCGAGAGTCTCCCTATTACCTTTCGCAATGTTTGTATTCTGTGTACTTCTCTCAGTCTTGCGATTATGACACGCCCCCCTTCCTTCTTACGTCTCTTTCAGAATAAAACATAAAAACAGGAGGAGTCTGTGGAAGTTCTGGAGACTTAGGGGCACATTCACCTTCTTTATAAAAACTTCCCATCGAAGCAGAGGGTTTTTCAGAAAATACAAACTTAACAGCTGTAACTTGATGGCTCCTGGACTGAGAGAATCGCCCATAGAATTAGCAAAACACACTGCATCACATCTTGGCAAGAAATTCGTCTGGAAAGTTCAAAAAAATTCGTATACTCCAGGCGAGAGTGGCAACGAGTTATGAAAAATAATTAATCCCTTATGGCTAAAAAAGAAGAAAATAGTTACTGAGCGAGTTCTATCCAAGTCCTCGAAGGTCTCGAGGCCGTTCGCAAGCGCCCCGGCATGTACATCGGTTCCACCGATGCCCGCGGTCGTGATCATCTCGTAAAGGAAATCGTCGATAACTCTATCGATGAAGCCCTCGGTGGTCACTGTACCCATATCACGCTCCGTCTCACGGACGATGGAGGTTGCCAGGTCGAGGACAATGGTCGAGGAATCCCGGTTGATATACATCCAAAGACGGGAGTTTCAACCCTCGAGACGGTCATGACAGTCCTCCATGCGGGTGGTAAATTTGGTGGTGATAATTCTGGGTACAAAGTCTCAGGAGGTCTCCACGGAGTCGGTGCGTCTGTCGTCAACGCGCTCTCTTCTCGCACAGAAGCAACTGTCTGGCAGAATGGTTTCGAGTATTTCCAAGCGTATGAACGAGGGAAACCTGTTGCGCCAGTGAAAAAAGTTGGCTCGACAAAACATGCCAACGGGACTATGATCCAATTCTGGCCCGATAAAGAGATATTTGAAGACCTGGTTTTCGATTTCAGCTATATCAAAAAAGACTTCCGGGAACGTGCTTACCTAACACGAGGAGTCACGATAACTGCTATTGATGAGAGAAAGGGAATGCAAGACCGCATCCGGTATTATTTCGAAGGAGGTCTCAAATCCTATATCACGTATCTGAATCGACACCATGAATCCCTCGGTGATATATTTTGCACCGAGAATATGGTCGATTTTGTCTCTGTGGAAGTTGCACTTCAATACCGAAAAGAGGACTATTCAGAGCATCTTACCAGCTTCGTCAATAATGTCATCACACCAGGAGGAGGAACCCATATGACGGGTTTTCGGACAGCACTCACGAGAACTATCAATAAATACGCTCGCGAGAAGAATTTCCTCACAGAAAAAGACACCAATCTCACGAACGAAGACGTCGCAGAAGGCCTCACTGCTATAATCTCCGTGAAGGTTCCAGAGCCACAATTCGAGTGACAGACAAAGGACAAGCTCGGAAATTCGGAAGTGAGAGGTATCGTCGACAAATCCGTCGCGGAAACGCTCGGGGATTTCATGGCAGAGCAACCGAAATCTGCGAAAGCGATCATTGAAAAATGTCTCCTCGCGAGCCGAGCTCGTATAGCGGCTCGTTCTGCTCGTGAAACCATCATCCGAAAGGGAGCACTTGAATGACTTACTCTCCCCGGAAAACTCGCCGATTGTGCGAGCAAAGATCCCGCAAAATCAGAACTCTATATCGTCGAGGGAGATTCAGCGGGTGGTTCAGCGAAGCAAGGTCGTAATCGTGATATCCAAGCGATTCTTCCGCTTCGAGGAAAGATCCTCAATACCGAGCAAGCACGCCTCGATAAGATATTCCTCAATGAACAGATCAAAAACCTCATCACTGCCATAGGATGCGGTATATCTGATACTTTTGATGCATCAAAAGCTCGCTATCACAGAATCGTCATCATGACGGATGCCGACGTCGACGGAGCGCATATCCGCACACTCCTCCTCACATTCTTTTACCGATTTATGCGACCGCTTATCGATATCGGGTACCTCTATATCGCTCAGCCACCGCTCTACAAGCTCGCAAAAGGAAAGGAAACCTGGTATGCCTATAGTGAAGAGGAGAAGCTTGGCATCATCGAAAAAAACGACGTCAAAACTGAGGGTATCCAGCGCTACAAGGGTCTCGGAGAGATGAACCCTGAACAGCTCTGGGAAACGACCATGGATCCAGAGCGCCGAGTCATGGCACTGGTCACCATAGAAGATGCTGAAGCCGCTGACGAAGTCTTCCGAGTCCTCATGGGTTCAGAAGTCCCACCTCGCCGTCGATTTATTCAATCCCGCGCGAAGAGTGTGATGAATTTGGATATTTAAAGACTCTTAGAGTTTTTACTGGTCGATAATCCAGAAACTAATCTTGCTACCCCCAATAGGAGCTTGATTATGGGTAATAACTACATTTCTCTCAAAGAGGTCTGTAAATACATCTTCAAACCTGAGTCATTCGGGCAATTCGGATTTACTCTCTAGGAAAGCTGATTTTAAACGAACAACTAAGTCTGCATACTGTTGCTTCACGTCTTCCCGGAAAGAGTTATAAGTAGATTCTTCTAAATTAGAGAAATTATAATACTTTCAAAATTCTCTTATTATGTAGCTACGCATGAGGCTATCTCGTGGCTCAATTATATCTTTAACTGTTACCCCACTGTCTATCTTATCCATCATAATAAAATTCCTACTTGGATAGTCACTTGTTCTTGGCAAATTCAGCATAGCATAATGAGTTGGTGTTTTAATCCACCTTGGTATTGACCCTAAATCAAGTAGATGTTCAATAATATCCATTTTATTCATCTTTTTTCGGTTTCTTATGTTTCTAGTTTGCTCTTCTGAATCATCCCAGACCTCTCTAATTCCTATATTCGTTTCTCCTAATCAGAAAAATTCTGCCTCTCATCACTTTATTATAAAATTACGAATTTCATCGTAATAACCACCTTCAAATGCTTTTCGATATTTATGAAGTATGCGTAAAAGTCTTTTCGCGATTTCCTTATCGTCATTTAGGACGTTGGGTTGTCCTGCCTGCATAAGATCCTGGAAAGCTCGAGTGACCAGCAGACTGATACCACTCGACGTCTTGTATTCTTTCCATTTAGAACCATCGTGCTGAATGCGAGGTCATATACTTAAGCTCATGCGTATATGTTAATCTATAATTCATTATAGTCAAGTTCAAGTAAATATTGCATTTCTTATGAAAATAAGGCAGAATATGGTCAGATGACGCTTATAAAATACATTTTTGCTTACGTCCTTGGTTGTCTCGCGGCTATTTCCGTTGGAAAGCTCGTGGTGATGAGCGGTGCAGTGACCACGATCGATGCCTGGATTCTGACCCTGACTATCGTTGGTCAGGATGTGGGAGATCGCATGGTGATGCTTGCGAGAGTTCTTCTCGAGGAGACTTCCTCAGAAGCACTTATTGGTATGAGCTACCTCGTGGGACATAGTGTCCTCGAGGAAATCGTGAAATTTATCGCTTTTTTTATTGCCTTCAAAATCAGTAAGCCCAATTCCATCCGTGAGATCGTCCTCACTGGTATCGCCGTCGGTATCGGTTTTGCCACGCTTGAGAGCTTTGGATTCTACTCTTCGACGGCGCTTTATGTCCTTATGGGCTTTGTGCTTCGTGCAGTTGGACATGGGCTCTTCACGGGTATTATCGCCCTTCTCTTTGGTATGGGTTATTTCATGCAGATGCGCTGGATCGATGATGGTGCACGGAGTGGTATCACTGCGTGGCTCGTTCGCTATGAAGAGAGGATTGTGCAGATTGTCTGGACTATCTTGGGCCTTTTCTTGGCCGCTCTGCTTCATGCGAGTGTGAATATCTTTGCTGCTCTCGGAGGACAGATAGTCGCTATTATCATCATGATGGTTGCGTGGGCGCTTTTTGTTATCTTCCTCCTTCGTCCATCATCAGCAAGACCCTATGGAACGATCATCCGGGAAGTGGACCTCCTGCAGCAGATAGTAAAAGCAGAAGAAAACCTTCAAACACTTGAAAAAACTGGCGAAGCCCACACTCTCTCAACGGAGAAAAAGAGAAAACCACGGAAACGATTTGCAAAAGGATAAAAAATCCTACAATGCAGGCGTCTGGGGCTTCACCTGGATTTTAATTTCTCAATTTTTTATTATGAAGCATGAACAAAAAAAGGAGATCATCAGCAAGTACGCTCGTGAAAAGGGCGACACTGGTTCTCCAGAAGTGCAGATAGCTCTTCTCTCTGTCCGCATCGAGGCGCTCACAGCTCACCTCAATGAGCACAAGAAAGACAACCATTCCCGACGTGGACTTCTCGGTCTCGTCCAGAAGCGTCGTCGTCTCAAGAACTATCTCCAGAAGAATAATCCAGAAGCATTCCGTCGCATCTCAGAAGAGCTCGACAATATCAAGACCGCAGAAAAAGCTGCGAAAGCAGAGAAAACCGCTTCCGTGAAAAAAGCAAAATCAGACAAGAAAGCATCAAAGAAATCGGCTCCAAAAGCAGAGAAAACTGACAAGCCCGAAAAAGCTGAAAAAAAATCTGCAAAGAAAGGATCGAAAAAGAAATAATTCCAAAGATCAGAAATACTCCCTCCCCGGGGAGTATTTTTTTCGGAAATAATGAGTATACTTCCATCATGAATTGGGAATGATTCCTTATCGGCCGACCAAAGATATTTGTCATTATGGTGCTCGTCATCCTCTTCCTTTTGGGAGGAGTGATATTTTTCCGCTTGCCCTATATCAGCTATACTGGAGAAAAAATCGTCTTCACGCCTCTCAATATCGACCTCACTCAGGTCGACTTTGCAGGCGAACGAGTTCCGCTCGATCCGCACGTTAATCCTCTCGGACGAGAGAAGCTGGAAAGTGAGATGCTCGTGACGCACTTCACGCTCTATCAGTTTATCCTCTACCACAAATACGCCCGTAGCTATTTTCCCTATATTGAATCCTATTTTCACGACATAGGTATCCCAGAGGATTTCAAATACCTCGCTGTTGCCGAGAGTAGTCTGCGCAATGACGTAGAAAGTCATACCGGCGCCAGTGGTATCTGGCAGCTCATGCCGGAGACAGCACGTCGATATGGGCTCAGGGTCGATAATGAGATCGATGAGCGGCTCCATTTCGAGAAAGCAACTCGCGCGGCGGGAGCATACCTCCTCCATCTTTATGAAATATTTGAGAACTGGACGCTCGCTGCTGCGGCATACAATCGTGGAGAAAGCGGCATCCAACGAGATCAGGCATCCCAGCCTCATGCAAAAACATACTATGATCTGATTCTCAATACTGAAACAGGAAATTATATCTATCGGATAGTGGCTATCAAATACCTGATGCAGAATCGCTGGAAAATCCTCTCTCCAGACATGCTCGGACAAGTCTTCGAACTCCCCACTATGAAAACGAAAACCATCGATGGGCCTATTCTCGATCTACGAATCTGGTGTCTCGATAACGATATAGATTACCAGGAGCTTCGAGAGTTGAATCCTTGGATTCTGGGCTATACACTGCCAGGAGGTGCCTGGGACGTGAAACTTTTCGTGCGGTAATTTATGACTTCAAATCAACCATCACCGGAAGAATATACCGATGGTTATGTTATATTTCTTGGTCGTCGATTTATTGTTGATCCTCGTGCCCTGATCCCTCGCATGGAAACCGAAGAGCTCGTGAAATATTGTCTGAAACTTCTTCGAGAAAATTCAACGATTCAAACAGTCGCCGACATAGGAACGGGAAGTGGTATTATCCCGATTTCCATTGCGGAAAAGATGGATCGCCCGCTCAAAATACTCGCTACCGATATGAGCCAGGATGCGCTTGATTTGGCGAGGGAAAATTCATTGCAATGACACAATAAAACTGATTCCGTCATTCCAGAATTGTGAGGCGTTAGCCGTACAATATCTGGAATCCAGGAGAATAATCTACGCGAAGCGAGCAATACTTTATGATCCAATGATGATATTTCTTTTCACCTGGATTCCGGCTCGCCTGTTTCCCTGACTTCGTCAATGAAAACAGTCGTCCGGAATGACGGGATAACTTTCCTCCAATGAGACCTCCTCAAACCAATTATTGCTCACTTCGGAAATTCTCTTCCAGATGAAATACTCCTCACAGCGAACCTCCCCTATGTTCGTGAGAAGGAGATCAATTCATGACTGATCCATGAACCTCGGATGGCATTTCTCGGGGGTGTACAGACATGATTTGAATTGTATGAGCGATTTTTTGATCAACTCTTAAAATGGAAAAATCGACCAAAAATATGTCATGTCGTGATAGAATTCTGACTGTGGCAACGAGATATCGCGGAAACAGTTTTTATGTGAAAGAATTGTTCCTACAAATTCTTCTCAGACTTACGCGGGATTGAGCGGTTTGCCCATATTATTCTATAGTCCTCGAGCTCGAGCTATACTTTCTTCCAGGAGAGTTTCTAGATGGTCAGCCATTTTTGATGCTTGTCTACTGTCCCGGATACTCTTTATGGCTAAGATCAGAAGTCCAACTGCTATTGGATAGCGCATGAATCATAAGGGCTCGACCGAAGGATCAAAGGCAATATTTATAGCAACCCATCAGGATACACCACTTACTATCGATAATACACTCAGTTTCGTTCTCTGTTCACCGCTTTTTTCTTTTAATTCTATATGTGTTAACCCCATTCATGGATCAGAGGAAGGAACCGTACATGAAAGTGTGAGCATAGATTTATCTACAAGTATATATTTTAAGAACAATATTGGTAAATCAAATTCCTATGATTTGTGTTTCTCGCTAAGCCCCATACAATGGAAGTATGTCACATCTGTTTGAACAGAGCGCCTGAGGCATTGTCTATCGCCGTCATGGGGGTTTTATAGAAGTGCTCTTGCTCAAATGGAAAAATTCGGGAGGGAAAGTCGTATATACACTGCCAAAATGACACACCAAAGAAGGCGAAGCACCGGCTGATGCCGCTATCCGTGAAATCGCTGAGGAAACAGGCCTCGAGGAATCGATGCTCCGTATCAAGAAATTCATCAAAACCATCTCATTCTCCTTTACTGCTCGCCACAAGACTGGTCATCCCACGATCGATAAAGACGTTCACCTTTACCTCGTGGAATATCTCGGGACTCGGAAACCCCACGTACAAAAAGAGGAACGATTCGTCGGGTTTGTCTGGCTCACTCCAGAGCAACTGAAAAAAGTGAAAATGAAGCCAGCGGTCTATGAGATCGTCGAGGAGAATCGGGGGTTTATGTAAGGATTTCCGGTACTTTTGATGACAAAAGTACCCGGAGAAGTGAGTAAATCTCACTTCGAGTAGACTAAAATATAGTGAATCACCGAGAGGAAATAAACTCATGCTCCAGCTCGGCAACTTTTTTCTGAATTCATGACACTCAAACAATATTTCCTCTCGGACTCTCGTTTCTGCAATCAGGTAATAGTCTGCAAGATTCAATTTTGTAATCTACATGTTGCAACTCACTGGCCTTTCACTATACTCCTCTCGATTACTCCTGATCTTAAACCGAGTAAACATAGTAAACGTATTTAACTTAGTAAACTTTGTTCCTATGAACCTCAACTTCAAAAACGATCATATCGAAATCCATTCTGGTAATGCCAATATCACACTTAACGCTTCCGTAGTCATCGATGATTATGTCATGGATTTCCCGGGAGAGTATGAGCGACGAGGGGTTTTCGTCGAGATACGAGAATCGGGATCAAATCTTCTCTATGTCCTCACCATAGAGGGTAAAACGGTCATCTATCTCCCAGAAGGAACGAATACCGAAGGTCTCGAATCACTTCGTGAACTCAATAACAAGGATATGGTAATCTTCCCAGCAAATGAATCACTTTGGAAAACTGTCGAAACTTGGGAAGCATCAGTTGTTGTTCCTTTTGGCTCAAAAGCTGCTCAATTTCTCACGAAGCTCGGACAAACAGTCGAAAAGTCCGACTCTGCAAACGTCAAAGCGACTGATTTCGAGAGCGAAGTCACGCGATTTATTGCACTTGGATAATGGTTTCTTCTTGAAATTGTACTGTTTGACACTTTAGAAAAATCGCCTTCGCAAGCTCTGCAAGATTATAATCATCCTGAGAATCTTCATATTCAGCATATATCATTGCTGCTTCAGCAGATAATTTTATTGCTTCTTCCTCTGTTACACCTTCCCAGATAGCGGGTTTCCCGTAAAAGCTTAAGCCGAACTGGCAAATAGCGAAGACGTATTTTTTCAGTTTTTCTGGATTGGGAACATCCGGTCATACCTCTGATGCAAGCATGCGATCAAAGAGCATCTGAGGCAATTGGGCTGGACCAAAATTCATCAAATGGTTTAATGCTCTCCTTTCTTCACTTCCCGCAGGATGCTTACCAAGTATCAAGGGAAGGCCTTCTCGTGCGGTAATTTCTTTTTTTACGGCACGTATTTTGGCGTTAAGTTCAACAGTTTTTGGTATAATAACATAGACGTTTCACTCGGTTCTCACAATAGCTTCCATTTCTTGAAACAAGGTTTCTGCCTCTTTTTGAAAGAGTTCAAATTTTTCAGTGAGTCATTTTTTTTGAAATCCTTCCAAGAAGCTCATTATCCATTCTATATCTTTGAATATTTCCGAAATGACTCGTGCGAGATCTTTCTGTCGTGGATTTTTTGGTTTTGTGATATCTGGTATGTCTCCTATTCTGAGAATTCTCGTGAGTCGATTACCAGCGCTTTTACATCTATAAGGAACACATTCCGCGAATCATTTCTTTTCTAGCTGGTGATGAATTCTACAACGAAAATCTCATGTTAAATGTTTACAGGGCTGTCCAATCTGATCTTGACTCGCAAATCCTTTTCCTGTTCTTACTGTTGCAATACAGCATAATCATTGGCACTTGGTACAATCATGTTCAAAATATCACCTTTCCATAAGTTATATTTAATTGAAAAATATTTATTGTCAAATAAATATCCTCTGAAATGAAGAGAATTTTTGTAGATCAATAATTCTATTACTGGTCTATCCTGAGCCAAAATAAGACATTGCTTGCATTATAGAAATTTCATCTATAATCCTCTCGAATATGGAAGCACATGACGCACCACATATCCTGTCTGTTCCACCGCATTCATTTGCGGAAAGCGGGTTCTTGTCGGCTGTCACCAATACCGTGCTCTCCACTTGGATTTTTATAGTTATCGTAGCGATTCTCTCAGGGATACTCTTTTTTGCCGCACAGCGCAAGTCGGGATTTCTTCATACCACAGGCTATCTCATAGTGAAGTATTTGAAGGCATTTTTTGAACCACTTCTCGGACAAAATCTCCCACTCAGTAAAACACTCTGGTTCGTCGGAGGAGTTTTTCTCTATATCCTCGGTGCAAATCTCTACAGCCTCCTCCTCGATTGGTTTCTCGCCTTTGCTCCTGGATTTCATGACTATCTGCGACCGATAAATTCTGATATCAATACAACGCTCGGAATGGCAGTACTTATGATACTCATATCACATATGATCATGATCCGTTTTCATGGTGTTTTCGGGTATGTCCTCCATTATGTATTCAACTTTGACGGCAAGACTGTCGTGGACAAGATTATAAATGTGTTTGTTGGATGGCTTCACCTGATCGGTGAATTCGTCCGTGTTTTGGCACTTTCGCTTCGTCTCTTCGGAAATATATTTGCCGGAGCGGTTCTCCTCGGAGTCATGCTCTGGATCACAGCGAAAATTGGCACAGAAGCCCTCCCACTCTGAAATATCCTCCTTGTCCCATTCTATTTCTTTGAAATGTTTGTGGGGTTTATACAAGCGATGGTATTTGCATTGCTCGTATCTCTCTACTTCCAAGAGGCATCCGATGCCCATCACTAAATCACTAACCTTTTTATTTCTTAACTATCCTTATATGAAAAAGTTAGCTCTTATCTCCCTCGTTGCTCCTCTCGCGGTTTTCGCTGAAGAAGTCACAACAACTGCAGAAGCTGCAACAGCAACTTCTGGTGTTGCATCTCTCGGTTTCGGTCTTGCGGTATTTGCATCAGCGATTGCTATCGGACTTATCGGTTTTTCTGCTGCCGCTGCTATCGGACGCAATCCATCTGCTAAGGCTGATATCACAAGTGGTATCCTCCTTCCTATGGTCCTCGCAGAAGGTCTCGGTATCATCGCCGTTATCCTCGCATTCGTAAAATAGTTCTTAAAAAAATATTCAATGGAAGCATTCAATCTGGGATCTATGCTTATCCAGGTCATCAACCTCGGAATCGTCCTTTTCGTCCTGAAAAAATTTCTCTTCACACCCTATCTCGCTCTCGTCGAAAAGACCGAGAGGGAGCAGAAGGAAATTGCTCATGTCCATGAAACAGTCGCAAAGATCCGGAAAGATGCGGAAAAAGAAGCAAGCACGCTTATCTCTGATGCTCATAAAAAGGCATTTGATATGCGAGAGCATGCTGCGAAAAATGCTCAGAAAAATGCTGACGATATCGTCACGCAAGCAGAAGAGCAAGCTCGTATCATCCGTGAACGTGCTGAGGGCGAGATAAAAGCCCTGGAGCAGACTTTCTCAAAACGCATGAAGGACGGTGTCATGACGGCTGCTGTCGAGCTCAACAAGAAACTCCTCGGCCAATCAAACACTGCACGACATGATTTCATGAAGGCACATCTCGAAGACGTCATCAAATAATATGGACCTCGAAATACCACACCTCGATAATCCGAAAGAGAGAAAAAAACTCGTCAAGATGTTGGGTGTTTTTCGTAAGCTCCGAAAGATCTCTCGTACTCGCGCTCAGCAACTCTTTGCTCGGACACAGGAGGGCATCCGAGATTCTCTCATTATCACCGGTCAACCAACCGAGCAAGACGAAGAGAAATATCTCCTCTCAATCTTCAAAAAAGCCTTCCCAGGAGCACATAAACCAACCATTTCCGTGAGTCCGAAATTCCAGTGAGGAGTCAGGATGATCTACGGAGATGAGATGGTAGAATTGACGCTCAATACCATCACACAACAACTTCAAAAATCTTAATTTTTTCTATGACTTCTATATCATTTGATTCAGTCCTCGCGGACATCACCAAACAAATCCAGACTTTGGATATGACGCCTGAAAAGGTGCAGACATGAGTCGTCGTCTCAGTCTGAGACGGTGTTGCTCGTGTCGACGGTCTCTCCGGTGTCGCTTACAACGAGATGGTAGAGTTTGAGTCTGGCGCCGTCGGTGTCGCGCTCAATCTCGAGGAATTCTCTGTATGAGTCGTGGTCCTCTCAGGGTTTAAAACTATCCGTGAAGGAGAAACCGTGAAAGCGACTGGTCGTGTGATGGAAGTCCCGGTCGGAAATGCCCTGATCGGTCGCGTCGTCGACGCACTCGGAAATCCGATCGATGGTCGCGGTCCCGTCAAAGCTCTCGAGAAGTATCCGACAGAACGTGTTGCAACAGGTGTCATGAGCCGTAAATCAGTTCATGAACCACTACAAACCGGTATCAAGGCCATCGATGCGCTCGTCCCTATTGGTCGAGGTCAACGTGAGCTCATCATCGGTGATCGTCAGACGGGTAAATCCCAGATCGCTATCGATACGATTCTTAATCAAAAAGGACAGAACATGATCTGTGTCTATGTCGCTATCGGTCAAAAAGATGCGAAAGTCGTTCGTATCACCGAGGAACTTCGAAAGGCAGGTGCTATGGATTATACTATCGTCGTCAATGCTGGTGCTTCTGCTCCTGCGGCGATGCAATGGCTCGCTCCGTACACTGGTTGTGCCATGGCTGAATACTTCATGTTCAACGGGAAACATGCCCTCATCATCTACGATGATCTCTCAAAACACGCAAATGCGTATCGTGAAATGTCGCTCCTTCTCCGTCGTCCACCAGGACGAGAAGCGTATCCTGGAGACGTTTTCTACCTCCACTCAAAACTTCTCGAACGTGCAGCAAAACTCAATGACGAGCTCGGTGCAGGATCTATGACAGCACTACCGATCATCGAAACACTTGCGGGTGATATCTCAGCGTATGTTCCAACAAATGTTATCTCCATCACTGATGGCCAGATCATGCTTGCAACGAACCTCTTCAATTCCGGTGTTCGTCCAGCGATCAACGTCGGTCTCTCCGTCTCACGTGTCGGAGGTTCCGCTCAGACGAAGGCGATGAAAGGTGTCGCAGGAACTCTCAAGCTCGATCTCGCTCAATTCCGTGAACTCGAAGCGTTCTCGCAATTTGCCTCAGACCTCGATCCAGAAACTCGTGCTCAGCTCGAACGAGGCCAGAGAATGGTAGAACTCTTGAAACAAGACGTCTACTCACCAGTCGTGATGGAAAAACAAGTCTGTGTCCTCTATGCCGGTGTCAAAGGATTTCTCGATTCAGTTCCAACCAAAGACATCAAGAAATTCGAAGCAGCACTCTACTCAGCGCTTGATACAGAAGCAACGGTACTTGACTCCGTGCGTACTTCAGGTAAACTCGAAGATGAACCTAAAAAATCCCTCGAAATGGTCATCAAGGCCGTGAAGAGTGATATGGGTGTATAGTTTAATACTATTTTATGAGCTCAGAACAACCAAAAACTTTTGCAGAATCTACTGCAGAAATCAGACATGTGATGGCGGGAGGAAGAGGTCGTGTGACTCGTGTGTCCAAATTAACTAGAAGTAGAGTGAATGGTAACTTAGACAGAACTCCGCCAAGAAATAATGATGAATCAGCTCAGGAAATACGGGATGCTATGGATGAGCCAGTTTCAGGTGAAGATAAAAATACACCCGCAAGTTTTCACTATTAATATATGTTTGATACTCTACCAGCAGCACCCGATATAACAACAGCCGATCTCGAGAGATGGGTCGATCATTTTTATCATAGGATTGCCTTTGACATGATTAATGATTCAGAGGATTTATTAGAAGATTGGGAAACAACAATCAAGCTCCATTTCAGAACATTTTTCTGGGATAAAAAAGAAGTAAAAACAATGGCCTGAACTCATACTGGAAGTGATTCATTTGAGAGTGATGATTGTGATCCTCAGAGAGCGCAGGAATTGTACGAACAGGCAGAACAAATGTTGTACGAAAAAGTAAGAACTCATCTCGTTTTTATGGAGAAAGGTATTCCACGATTGCTCTCTATTTTATGAGCAAAATTTTCTGCTATTATCGCATCTTTTTCTTTTAGAGGTGACGATAGTACTTATGCAGATAACGATTTCGCCCTTGCGAGTACTCACAATATTCCATGATCACTTCCAAAAGATGATAAACCAAGAGATTACGAGACTTGAAACTACTCTCTTTTTTGATAATTACTAATTTTTACTCAATGCCCGCCTGAAAACAAATCCTTGATCGCATCAAATCAGTCCGTAACACGGGTAAGATTACTCGTGCGATGGAGCTTATCTCGACGGTGAAGATGAAAAAGGCAGCAGATATCGCTCTCGGAGCTCGTCCATTTGCGATGGAAGCGAGTGATATCTTCTCTCGTGTTGCTGAGGAGATTTCATCGAGCCCTTATGTGGAAGGAAAAGAAAAACAGAAAAAGGCAAAACTCAAGACACTTATCGTCGTCATCACTTCAAACAAAGGCCTCTGCGGAGCGTACAATATAAATGTCTTCAGAGAGACCCTTCGACAAGCTCAGGGCAAGAAAGCTGAGTGCATCACGATCGGGAAAAAAGCACGGGAATTCGTGATCCGTACTGGTCATACGCTCGTCGCTGATTATTCCGATACATTCAAGGATGACCCAACTCCTGCCCAAGTGAAATCCATCTCAGCAAGCATCCGTGACTTCTTCCTCACTGGTGAATATTCCGACGTGAAAGTCATCTACAGCTTCTATATCTCTGCTATTGCCCAGAAGGCGGTCACTCGTCCATTCCTCCCAGTTTCACGGGATACGCTTTCGGAATTTCTCGAGGAAATCACAGGATCCATCATCTCTCCGATTACGTATTCTGGTGAGTATAAAATCGAACCATCGAAACAAGCAGTAGCGGATCGTATCGTTCCGATTATTCTCGACCTCATGTTTCACGAGATGATCCTCGAAGCAAAAGCGAGCGAACATGCAGCACGTATGGTAGCGATGAAAAACGCACGAGAATCTTCACAAACAAAAGTGAAAGAGCTGACGCTCATCTACAACAAAGCCCGCCAAGCCGCCATCACAAAAGAAATCTCTGAAATCGTATCAGGTGTGGAGAGCATGAAGGATGTTTAGTAAATATTTTGATTCATCCACTCTTCCTTCTCTTTTTTCGAGAAGGTTTTTTGTTGGAGCTTTCCGGTCTGTATCTGTGCGTGAAATAATTTCACGGGTATTCAGTCGTATTTTCCTGAAGAGAAACTTGGACGGACAGAGACTTCGAGGCCAAATGTCGCTGAAAAATAATCCTGCACTGTACGCCGGTCATCTTTGCTTGTTGGTTCGATCAGAAATGGTTCATAGTGAGACTTCGTACTGCTCCAGTAGAGTTTGTGTGCTTCGTGGAGAAAGACCACCAATTTCGCTCATTTTTCACTTCGTCGCGTAGTCCTCTTTTTCACTACTTCTTGTTTTCCCTCTGTTTGAAACCAGCTGCAATTCTTCAACGGATAATGTGCAGTATCGATTTTATCCCACGATGTCGAAACGAGTGCTCCGAAATCCATCAGAGCATTATTGATTTCTCGGCCCGAAATATTTTCATTTATTAACTCTTTTTCGAGATTTTTTACCATCTCTTCTGAGATGGTTTTTGTACGATCTCCGAAATAGTACCGTGCAAAGATCTTCTGGAGATTTGCATCTATCGCAAGAAGAGGTCTATCATATCCGAAGGCGAGAAGCGCTTGAGCGGTGTATTTTCCGATTCATGGAAGCTTCCGCAGCTCCGCATAGTCATCCGGAAATACTCCCTGGTATTTTGCGACCACAACTCCGGCGAGCTCTATCATGCGACGAGCTCTTCCATAATACCCCAATCACTGGTAGTAAGGGAAGAGTATATCATAGGTGGTTGCCGCGAGTGATTCAATGGTTGGATATTTTTTGAGGAATTTCCGATAATATCCGATCACACGATCGACCTGTGTCTGTTGGAGCATGACCTCTGCTATCCATACGTGATAGAGCCGTACTTTATTTGGAAGAGCGTAGATCTCTCGCCACGGAAGATCATGGCGACCATTTTTTTTATACCAGTCCAAAACTGTGAGAAATGGAAAAAGAATTTCTGAGTGTTTCATTGTATGATGCTACGAATGCCCGTGATGTCCGGGTTTCTCGTGGTGAGCTTTTTTCTTTTCATCTTTCTGTGGCGGTGTGCCTGAGAGATCAATCGTTCCAGGTTGCTTGCGGACTGTATCGACAAATTTCTCATCATCTTGCGTTTTTGGCACATAGCGGAAGCCACTTTTGTAGGGGACAGCGACATGATTCTGGCGGACACCATCGAGATAGATATGCATATCTTTCTCTGATTTTTCTTCATGATGATGGGTTTGGAGATTTGCTTGCACGGTTTCGACAATCGTCGCTGGCTGATACATGCGAGAGATATACATCTCGTCCCCGAGCTTGTGCAGGGTAATATCTCCCATATTAAACATTTTATCAAAGATACTTCCTTGGTGTGCCTGGATACCCGATATATCGTGGAATTCTGTGAAATTGGTATCCTGCATAAAGATAGACCAGCGGACATCGATGATTCCTCGATCCGTGATGATCCAGACATCACAGTACCAATCGAGTACTTTATGGAGCATGATAAAGAAAACGAGGAAGAGGTAGGCCTCGAATAACCATAAAAATGACGACGAGAGAATCTCCGGATACCACCAGTGATACACTCACCAGGAGACAAGCCCTATCGGGACAGCGATCCAGAAAAATATATTTGGAAATGCAACCAGAAAATGCCTATGAAAAATAGCTCTGATTTCATCACCAGGAGCGAGATAGCGTTGGAAAAAATAGTGTTGGGAAGTCGACACGTCTCTATACTAATGAACAAACCTCAATTATCAATTTTCAATTACTACTACTTTGCTCATTCTAATCTACGTCCTCGTGAAGTCCTTCATTCTAGCCAGGAGGGATGCCTTGAATGGCATCACGAGTAAGCTTGCGAGCGCGAGGTGGAATCTATTCCTACTTACTTGATTCATTCTGTACTTTTTGCAGAAAAAGTACCAAAACTGTTTAGGGGCAAAAAACTCGGACTGTTTTCATCTCTGAGTTCTCCATATCATGGACCTTAGACAGTTTTGCCCCTAAAAACCCATATCTTCTTTCGTCTTAAACCATACTAACAGATACTTATTTCTTCCGTTCGTATCGTCCGATAAGGGGGAGTTCTGGATCGAGAGGGGAAACGCGGAGAGGATATTCGTGGTCAAAAAATATCTTTTCGAGTACTCATGCTCCGAGGAGTTCCAGGGATTCACGAATCATTTTCAGTTCTGGATTTTTTGTCTCACTACTTGAGCGGATCGCGAGCTCCGTATTTCTATCACTCGTTCATGCCTTTTTTTCTTTTTCTGTTTCTCTCTCCTGGAGCCAGAAAAAGAGGTCTATCATGCTATTTTGGACGAGTTCCTGTATAAAGCCAGTATAGGATGGATATTGGTCTGGTTCACTCAGACGATGAGTGTATTCTCGCAAGATTTCATCCATGTGCTCGAGAAAACCATAGTTGACTGATGCGAGCTCTTTTGCATCTTCTCGCTCGAGTGTTTCCTGGAAGAGTATGACATAATCAGGGAAAAATTTCTCAACCAGGGTGTCAAAATGTGAGAGATATCAGAGCGTTGCGAGCCGTGTTTTTGCTGCATCACCAGTACTTTTTTGGTATTCTTTTTGTATGCGAGTGAAATAGGATTCGAGTTCCTCTTCGGAGACATCGGAAATAGAAATATCTCTAAAATCTTCCTCGAATTTCGTGAGTTTTTTGAGAAATGCAGGAAATGGTAAATCGAGAAGTGTGTCGAGTGCGCTGAAGAGAGGCTGCATAGAAATACATGATGGATGATATGAATTGCGAGCTATAGTATGAAGAGAGATTTTTTTTACAAGTTTTTGTATTTACCCTAAATTGTAGAGAATAGAAAAAGTGCCCAATAGAAATATTTGATTTATTATAATTTATATTCATAATAATTATCTATGAACCTCGCTGATATACACCCAGATTCGTCCCCTTATTCCTACGGACCTTCTCTACAAAGCGGGCCATATATGTTTGATCTCTGAATACTCCCAACTTATATGGTGGAAATGGCTGTTCTCGAAGTACTCAATTCATTTGCTCCTCTGGAATATGAAACTCTTGAATGAGCAGCAGAAGACGGATTTCCGTGTCATTTATTTGATTTAAATAAGAATATTATTTATTTTCATGAGAACCCAGAACTCATTGACATGAGAGGTGTGGATATCATCCTCAGAGGTGAGAGCATTTTACGTGAAGTAAGCATGAGAGTACTTGAGATTATTGCAGAAGATGAAAAAGACACTACACATTCGAGTGTCCCTATTTCCCAGATAAGCTAAAGAAGTTATATTACAAACTATATTATACAACAGCAATTGCTTTATAATTGCTTCAATTAGCCATAGCGTAGAATAGTACTACTTATTTTCTTTCTTATTTTTATGCACAAGGATGCTTGTTGTTCTGACTCTGGACTTGGTCGTTGGATATGTCCAACTGTCGTGAGTGTCGTCGCTGGAGCTATCGTCGTCGCCGCAGGTGCTATGAAATTTCTCGGTGGTAAAGCTATGCTCACAGCTGTCGGTGGTATGGCGCTCAGTGTCGTCGATGTTTCTGGTCACGCTCAGCTTGCCCTCATTCTCTGAAGCATCGCTGCAACTATTGAGGTCGTTGCTGGTATCTCTTTTGGTATTGGTTGCCGTAGGACTTCTCGATGGGCTGCACTTCTTCTCTCAGTCGTGATGGGTGTTTCTGTTCTCTTTATCCTCACTCACCTGAAGCCACTTCAGGGTGATAATCTTCTCGTGAAATGAGCGAGTCTTCTCGGACAGATCCGTCTCGAGCTTCTTCTCTTTGCAGTATTTTTCCAGAAAGCTCTCAGGCTCATCAAAAGTTGGCTTGGTATGGGCCACGATTGTTGTTCAGTCGACCTTCCAAAGAAAAAATAATATTTTTATTGTATTTGAAAATCCTCTCCATTTGGAGGGGATTTTTTAGATGCCTGTTGCTTCCCAGTCTTTCATGGTTTGCAGGACTTCATTTATTTCTGAGAGTTTCTCTTGTATCTCTTTTTGCCCTTGCTCGAGAGAGAGGCGTTTTGTTTTAACTTGATGGATGATCTCTGTGAGTTCTTGCATGATAACTGTCATAGTATCCAGAAGTTCTAGTATCTGTTTATCTCCGATTTTTTTGTAATAGAATCTGAGCTTTTCGTTGAGATCGAGGATGTGCTGCATGTCAAAATTATGGACGAGATCCTCCATTCGCGCCACGCGATCCGATTTTTCCTCATTTTTTGCAGTAAAATCCTCGAGAATTTTTACTGTTTCTGGTTTCCCATTTTTTGCTATTTTTTTACGAGGATTGGCCATATTATGCGAGATTATTGATGCTTACGAGCAGAGCCTTTGTTTGTGCCATCGCTTGCTCGACTTCTTCACGGAGTTGAGCTATGATAGGAGCATCTTCACTCAGAGGTCAGACGGCTTCTTTTGATCTTTCCCCGAGATTCTTGAAAAGCTCGTGATATCCCATGTTGAGGCCTTCAACTTTTTGAGTTAATTCAGTTTTTACCGGACCCATATTCCCATCATTTATTTGAGCCAGGAGATCACCATGGTCCACTTTTCGCATATCATCGATGAGATTTACGACGTATTCGACCGGTATATCATTACGTCTTAGAGTATCCAGTATCGCTGGATCATGGAGCCGGTTTGTGAGCATGACCGGGTCATTTCTGAGCTGGCTCAGCTCAGTGATGATTTTTGTGACTTCTTTCTTTTCTTTCTGAGCGAGATTCTCTACTTTTTTTTGTTCGATGGCATTACCGAGATTCTTTTCAGCCTGTATGCTTCACTCTACACCTCGATTGCGCTCGAGTTCTGCGAGAGGTTTTTCTTGTTTTTGCCCAAAAAGTTCTGGATTTACTGCCATATCCTCATTGTACTCATCTTATCCCTCTGAGTCAAACGGCTTGATAAATAGAACAGCATCGTGTATGATGAGTATATATGATTTTCATTAAGGATTCTATACCGGCCGCATGAGATCTAGATGCAGAAATATCCCGAGCATGAGTTTTTTATGAAGATTTTGAGGAAAGATTTTTATCTGATGACCTTCCTGTACCAGGAAATTCTCATATATTCCTTCGTCTACGCGTACTATATGCCCATGCGTCGAAAGTAATAGATAATAAACCGAAGCATCGTTTTGCTGTTGAATATATTACCCTCGGAAAATGAGATTATACGCCTACTTCAGAAGATATACAGATGGCATATGACTATGCTCGACAGTTGGTGGAGGATAATCTCCCTGAATGGTCAAAAGGGGAGGATGCTCTTGCTGGAGTGGCCATACCGACAAAAGAGGGCATTGAAAGATTACTAGAATCTCATACATAGCGAGGCTAGTAATTATCTCCTTCGAGATCCTGGTGTATTCGTCAGGGCTTGATATTCTGGACCGAAAAGATATACATCTTCTCCATTCGGCATTCTCACGACGTGTCTTCGAGCTCAGTTCTTGAGCTCAAATACGCCTAAATGTGTACCTTCTGCACCACGAATTCTTACTTTTGTTCCCGCTTCGTCTTTTTCGACAAACCTTCCCTCAACTGGACTCTTTGATTTTTCAAACACGACCTGTCATGGCGGTGCATTTCTCGGAGTTTCAGTAGGTCGTTTTCATAGAACTATACCTGGGGCCCGTGCTTGAGCCTCTGGACTTGGCAGGTTTCCTGGTTGCCTTGGAATTGGTTTGATCTCTCCAGGAGTTCATTTTTCCTTATTTTGCTCCAATGTTCGGTCATCGATGAGCTTTTCCGTGCCATCTTTCATTCTGATGACATTTCTCCAGGCACCATTTGGTCATTGTCTTTGGCCAGTGTAAGTACCAGTTTCTCATTGTAGCGTAACTTTTGTATTTGGTTCAATATCAATGATCGGATGTGCTGGACTACCTTCAGAACTCTTCGGTGGTTTTGCACGAGTATCTTTTGATGAGTATATTGCACCTCAGGGGCCTACTCTATGTACTATTCCTGGATAGAGATCTGATCGCATCGCTGCACCATATGTATTTCCATGCTCATCGGTATAAGGAGCATCTGGAGTTGATGGATTGTATGGTCCTGGTTTAGGCGTTTCTGGAGTTGGATTTGGTTGACTTGGAATGGGTTTTATCTCGGGCGTGTTGCGTGTATTTATTATGGGTCTTCATTCCGGATCCCTCTTAATGGCAATTTTGATTGTCTCTCGCTTTTTTTCTCCTGAAGTTCCTGTATTTATTACTGGTCTTCATTGCTCATCTGTCCTAATGTAAACTTTAACTGTTTCCTTTTTTGTTTCTCCAGGCGTTCGTGTAGGAATTTTCGGTGTTCACGAAGGAGTTGTAGTTTCGGGCGATTCTGCTCGTGGTTTTGGAGGTGTCACAGGATGAGGAGGAAATACTTCCGTGGGTTGCGTGACGGCACTACCACTGGGCCGTGCTCGGAGAGTTATCCGTACGATTTCTCTCTTGCTCCCATCAGGCATGGTTCTATATCGGGGACCAGGCTCATAACCTGTTTCAGTCGTTGGCGTGGTATGGTTGATCGGATTTCCTGCTTCATCTCTTCTTGCTCTCAAGGTAGTGCGTATCATTTTTCTTTCACTCGCTCATGATTCTGGTGGTTTTGGTACTGTTGTTACAGGAACACGAGTAGTTACGTTGACACCATTTTCGTCTTTCATATGGACACGATCCCCTAGAGCCTGTGGTTGAGGAGATTTTATTTTTTTTAGTTCATCAAACGCATTTCAAGAGGTCTTCGCCGATTCGGTTATTTTTGCTTGTTCGCCTGTTGTTTTTGGCTTTATAGGTACTTCCTTTTCAATCGGAGGCATTGGTATATTTACCGTATCCTTCTTTTTTGCAGGAATTGGAGGTATTTTTTTTGGTTGGTATGTTGGCGTATTTGCATTACGGCGAATTTCTACTACTTGATGCCGTGGTGATTCGGGTTTAGCTCCTGGAGTAGATGGAGTACTTCGTGATGCTTTCTGTTCAGGGTTGAGCGTAAATGTCTGGCCTTCTCCTCCACTAGAAGTCGTACGAGACTCTAGAGGCTTGAGAGGAGTGGTTGGTGTAGGATTCGTTGAAGGTCGGAGTGTTGTTTCTTTTTTTGGCGATCGTGTTTGTGGGGGTTTGGGCTTTACTTCTCTTTGCGAAGGAGGTGGGGGAGGTTTTATCCATCTTTCTGTTTTTGGTATTGGTCCTGTATATGGTTTCGGAGTATTAGTTTTTATAGTTGGTGTACGTGTCTGTGCGTTGACAGCTGATCCAGCAACTCCTGCAACTATTCCAGTTCATATAGATTCCAGAGAAGTCTTACCATGATCTATCAAGTCAGATGCAGCTGCAGACCCTCATCAAAGCGCTCCTCCTCAGAGAGCTTGAGGGAGAACGCCTGGTGGAAGTTTTGCAGCTCATCAACCCGCAACTGCATAAATGGGTAATTTCTTTAATACTCTCATTGCTCTTTCTTTCAGTGTCGATTTACCACCCCGGGCTGCATCAATTATTTCGTTTTGTGTTTCCAGTCCAGTTCAGATCGCTGCTGCTCATGCAGCTCCTGCTACTACTTTTCGTGCACCTAAATCAAGGAGTTTTTTTGCTGTTGCTCATCATCATACAACTATAGCTCCTTCTACGCCTCATTTTACTGTTCAGAGAGCTCATTTTTTCAGTGCATTTTTTGCCATATCTCTCGTACTTCCTCCATCGAGACCAGTTTCCACAGCTCACTCTACCGCCCCTCCAAGACCTCGAATATAAGCCATAGTGGCTACTCATGCCTTTTTTCATTTCATTGCCGTGACTGCCGCAGTTCCTGCGTAGGCATTCACATCTCGGACAACACCGGCTACTTTTGCTCCTGTTCCTGCTTTTTCACTTGCCATTTCTGCGAGTTTTTTCGAGAGTTCTGTAGATCGTTGAGAATTATCATAGAGTGCTCGTTCTTCTGCTTTTCAGAGTGCTAATTTTTGTTCGGTTGTGAAATTTTCATAAGGACCTTTTTTCTCATAAATTTTCCCTATTTCAGAGAGGGCTTTCTTCTTTTTCTCGGAATTTGCCAGGTCTTGCTTCAGAGATCATTCATAAGCAAAGCCTGTGAATGCATCACCCACTTTCAAGAGAGGATCACTTCTTTTATGTTCTTCTACTTTTTTTCGGTCTGCGTTGATAGCTCCTTGGGCATTAGCTTGATTTTTTTCGTTTTGCCATGCCTGATGCTTGAGTTTCTCTTCTGGAGTCATTTTGTCCACTGTCCGTTTTTGATCTTCAGGCGAGAGTTTTCCAAACGCTTCTCTGCGACGCAGTTCTGCTGCGGTTTCTTCTCGATTTTTCTTAATAGCCGCTGATTTTTCTTCCTTTGTTTTCCGAGCTTCGTCTCATTCCATCTTGCGTAAATCGCCTATACCAGGTTTAGGCGATTTTGTCTCTGGCTTTGTCTCTGGCTTTGTCTCTGGCTTTGTCTCTGGCTTTGTCTCTGGCTTTGTCT
>CAZWBM010000001.1:188189-205920 GCA_964632405.1 uncultured Candidatus Peribacteria bacterium
TTCTTCACTTCAGTCTTCGGAGGTTCTATGGGTTTAGGTGTATGTTTCGGTTCTTCTTTCTTCACTTCAGTCTTCGGAGGTTCTATGGGTTTAGGTGTATGTTTCGGTTCTTTTGGTTTATCTATATCTTTTGAAGTCGCGGGATCTTGTGCTCTTTTGACTTCAATTTCCGGTATTTTAGGAGTTGGGAGAGGTTTTTCTGGCTTTTTAGGTGATATAGGATCAGGTTTTTTTTCAGGTTTTGGAGGATTTTTTTTGTCTGCTAGTTTGATAGATGGTTGGAATCAGAGTGCTGTGACACGCAAATTGTTGGCACTTTTCGCATTCTTGTTGAGAGTCATACGCGGTGGTGTAGGCTTCGGCGCTTCTGGAGGTTTCCGGGTTTCTGGACTCGGAGGTGATGTCGGAGATGTTGGTTTTCGAGAAAACAGGCCCATTACCATAATTCTCTCACATAACACCTTTTCCATCAATTCTTGGTCTCAAAAGAGCTCTCCAGAGCTCTAGACAAGGCATTTTCTTATGGTAATTTATCTATTTGTTTCTTGTAAACAACTTCTGTACCCAATTTTTCTCATTTCGATCGAACATGAGATGGGGTTTATAGGTCCCATTTGGACCATTAGGTGTTCGTCAAAATATACCCTTCAATCAGGTTACTATTTTTCTTCATAATGGTATTTTTGTTTTAGTTTCCTGAGGCCTATTGTTCTGTGTTGATCTTTCTGGTCGTGGATTTCTGTGAATAAGTCGAGAAAACCAGTTTTTCTTTGTATTATTTCCACCTGGCCTCACTTCTCTTGCTCGTATTGGTGTATTTTTAGGAGAACGATTTCATGTTGTTACTTCTGTTTTTGGCTTTCTCTGAAATATTTTCTGCGCCCAATTCTTCTCTTTCGGATCAAACATAAGACGAGGTTCATTCCTCCTTTTCTGAGTTTTTTCTTGTTTCTGAGATGGAGATGGACTTTCAAGAGGTTTCGAACCAGCTGCTACCCTGGGTTTTGACCTATCTTGTTTTATAAATGTTATCACTCATTTTTTTGGTGCACTTGAATGCTCTATTTTTGGCGTTTCCCCCTCTTTTTTCATTCGAGCAAGACCTTTTTTCATGAGCTCATCAGCTGAAGGGACTGGAAATCGGGGAGTGTTCAATAATTTTTTGAGGCCTTGGCTCGCTCGGTCATTTGTCTCGATTCTTATCTCCGGTGGACGATTATTTCATTCTCCACCTCATTCAAATCACTTTGCTCGGGCTTCGGAAAAATTCTTATTCAGAAACAGGGGACGAACTATAAAAGAACTCATAAAATATTGTTATATGAGTATATTATTACACATAATACAATCATTGTCAATTATTATCGAGGCCTTAAAGCTTTCGACATGGTTTTTGTCGGTTTATATGGATTCTTATCAGGATCTTTGCCGTGATATTCGACTTCTATCGGCGTTCCATAAAAGCCAAATGTTTCCCGGATACGATTCTCGAGAAAACGCCTCCAGCTGAAGTGAATAAACTCGGGCTTATTGACATTGATGACGAACTTTGGTGGATTTATCGCGACCTGAGATCCGTAATAGACCTTTGGATTATGTACTTTTCGGCTTCCCTGAGGTGCATGCTCGAGGCATGTCCGAGTCAAAAATCGATTGAATTCACCGGTTGAGACACGTTTCTGACGCTCCTGGTAGATACCGATAGCATGTTCGAGTATATCGCGAACTCCTTTCCCTTCGCTCGCTGTTGCAAAGACCGTCATAGCCCAAGGGCAATAGGCGAATTCACGTTGGAGATAAGCCAGATAACGCTTGTGAAACAATTCTGGTTCCATATCGGTTTTTGCCTGAGAAAGGTCCCATTTATTAACCATGATGATGACGCCTTTTTTTTGTTCCAGTACTTCTGCGAGGATATGCTTATCTTGTTGGACGATTCCCTCGACACTATCGACCAAGAGAACACAGATATCAGCACGTTCTACAGCAGCTTTTGTGCGGAGTACTGACCAACTCTCGACGTTATAGATACCGATTTTCCCTGGTTTTCGAAATCCTGCCGTATCGATGAGTGTGAGCTTCTGACCCTTGTGCATGAGAACTGTGTCAGTTGAATCGCGTGTTGTCCCAGCTTCTGGTGATACCATCACTTTTCCGTACCCAACAAGAGCGTTAAATGTGCTGCTTTTCCCGACATTTGGACGACCAACAAGGGCGATTTTGATCCCTTCATCTTCTTCTGAGCCAGCATTCTCTGGATATTTTTCACGGAGGAATTTCACGATATCTGATTCGAGCTCATCTATTTTCCTGTGAGAAGCACTCACAGGGTAGACTGGAAATCCTGTTGAGAGCAATTGATATGCCTCATTGATACGAGTGATATTGTCTGCCTTGTTTGCGACGAGCCAGACGGGCTTACCGAGTTTTCGGAGCATGTTAATTATGTGGTCATCGACGTCAGTGAGACGATCATATTCACAGATGAAGAGGATCAAATCAGCTTGTTCGGCACATTCATTCACACGCTTATTCACGTCTTGCAAAATTTGATGCGAAGAACCGAAATTTAATCCTCCACTATCAGCAATCGTCCACTGAAAATCAGTCTCAAAATCCTTCATCGGATACTCGAGGATATCACGTGTTGTGTTCGCTGTTTCATCGACAATAGCTATCTTTCTGCCTGTAAAGGCATTGAAGAGCGAACTTTTCCCGACATTCGGGCGTCAGACGATGAGAACATAGGGCAGTTTCATACTGAGCGGAGTATAGGAAAAATATACAAATAGCAAAATTGACATTGTCAAAAAAGCTTTCTCTTGTTTGAAAGATGCTTTTTGCTATACTTTCCTCTATGCAAAAAGATTATTACGATCTCCTCTGAGTCGCAAAAGGATCGAGCGAAGCGGAGATAAAAAAGGCCTACAAGAAACTCGCCATGCAATGGCATCCTGATCGTCATCAGGGAGATAAGAAAGCAGAAGAGAAATTCAAGGAAATCAACGAAGCATACCAGGTTCTCTCTGATAAGGAAAAACGGAAAAAATATGATACTTTTGGCACTGCTGATTTCGGGAATATGGGATGAAGAGGTGCTGGTGGTCCGCAGGGCGGTTTTGGAGGATTTGATTTCGGTGATATGTTTCGGAATGCAGGATCGAGTCAGAGTTTTGAGTTTGATCTCGGTGATATCTTTGGCAACTTAAATGGTAACCGCAAATCGAGCCGTCGCTCCGCTCCTCTCTACGAGGAAGAAAGTCTCGATATGGAGCAAGTTGTGGAGCTTCCCATTTGGGATTTACTTCTCGGAACAAAAATCTCTATCGAGTCTCCCTATTCTGGAAAATTTAAAGTGACTGTTCCAGAATGCACGAAACCAGGCACCCGGTTGAAAGTTTCTGGAAAAGGTCGAACTTCAGGCAAGAAAGCAGGCGATCTCTATCTCAAGCTCGATGCTCGGATGCCGAATAAGCTCACAGCTCACCAGAGAGAACTACTCGAAAAAGTGAGGAAGTAAATTTGACATAGAAGTGAATACTTTATAATAAATTTATGAACACACCAACATCTTTACCTCAACCACAGGACTTTACTAACCCTCATCACGAAGACCTGCTTAGATTGATAGCAGAAAAAGCCCGTACTCATGTACCCTTTAGCCAAGAAGAGTTAGATATATTATTGCGTATAACTGCAGGTTAATTTGTATTTTTGTAGATTTCCTTACAATGCGTTTACCTATCATAAAAACTCTTGTTTTCATGGTATGGTAAGAGTTTTTAATAAACTCGAAATGCTATTTAAAGCATTTCTCCGGGTGATTAGCTCAGCTGGTTAGAGTGCTTCTATGACATGGAAGAAGTCAGTGGTTCGAGTCCACTATCACCCACCATTCGATTCGGACACTAAACATTATTTATCCTGTAGAATGTGTCCTCACTCATGGTCTTCGACCACACTACACCGAATCGGATGTAGTGAGGGAGCATAGCGAGTCGAACTGCATTTTCCTAGCCAGTGGTTCGGTTCGAAATGCCATTCAAGGCATTTCTCCCTATCACCCACCATTCACAATGTTTCAAAGCTTTCATTTGCCCAGCAAGTGGAAGCTTTTTCTTATATACTTGACGTGCTATTCAACGGCGATAAGATAAAAGTATGAAAAAAACACTTACACCAATACAAAGTCAGAAACTCCTGAAGACACTGGAATCCCGTTTTGCGAAAAATATGAATCGTCACAAAAGTCTCGATTGGGATACAATTGAGGAAAAACTGGAGAAAAATCCTGGGAAACTCTGGTCGTTGAACATCATGGAGGAAACTGGTGGAGAGCCGGATGTCGTTGGTTATGATAAAAAAACAGGTGAATATGTCTTCTATGATTGCTCACCGGAAAGTCCAAATCGCAGGAGTCTCTGTTATGACGGCAAAGCACTGGAAGCAAGGAAAGAGCATAAGCCAAAGAATACTGCCATAGATGTGGCAGATGAAATGGGGATTGAGCTTCTCACGGAAGAGGAGTACCAAGAATTACAAAAATTAGGAAATTTTGATCTAAAAACATCGAGCTGGATACAGACACCTCCTGAAGTGAGAAAGCTCTGAGGTGCACTGTACTGCGATCGCCGTTATGATCGGGTTTTTGTCTGACACAATGGCGCAGATTCATATTATGCTGCCCGTGGTTTCCGTGGTTCACTCAGGGTCTAGATACTACCCATTCTCTTCTGGTAAAAGTCATCGATCTTTGAGAATAAGAATTCTTCGTACAGTATCTTCTATATTTGCAGCGAGAATCTCAGTCGTATTGAGCCCCAACCCTGTACTCACACCAAAGCCGAGCCCAGCATCAGCGAGCTTCTCAAGTCCTGGATCTTTTTCATTGAAAACTTCATCAAATACAGATTTTACACCTGCTTTCACAGCAGTAGCAATCAGTGCTGCTCGCATTCCTTCATCAGACGCATGGTGTCACCTGGTAGTTGCGACAGAGGCATGAATCATATTTACATCACCAGCAGCGATCATTTCTTCTAGCAATTTTTGAGTATCAGAGATGCTTTCACCGGAATCTCCACAATGTGCAGAGTCAACCAGCACCTTGAAGAACTGTTTCCCTACTTTTTTATTCATAGCTTTGACTACTTCCCATGCTCTATTAAGACTTGTGAATGTCACCATCTCACCCGGACGCAGAAACTCGATATTCCATGATTTGACACTACTCTCACTGTCATCAAGCTCCTGCTCTTCATAAACACGAGAATGAAGTTCGGCAAGTTGTGCGACTGCAGCGTCAAAATCATCGAATTCTTTTCGTACAGCACCTTCTTTCATCCATTGCTCTAGCGATGTGGACGCAACTTCTTTGATATTGTTTCTTTTTGCTACCTGAATGCCTTCTCAGAGCAGATTAGCAACTGTCATTTCATCTTCTTCGTTCATTGGATCACCTTCAGTCACCATTAAGATGAGTTGAGGCTCAAAACCCATTTCCTTGAGACCACCTATGAGCTCATCAATGTCATTTTGATCTGTGCCAGGGAAAACTGGCACTTGAACAACATTCATTTTTATTTTTGAAATCTTCACCAGATCCTCCATCACTCTGAGAACGACCAGTTTTTTATCACCTTCTCGGGGAAGCTTCCCTTCCGTAGGAAAAAAATTGCCAAATCCTTCATGAACGGGAACAACACCAGACTTCACACCTGTGTGCCTCTGTAAATCCATTCTCACATCTTCCATATTTTTGAATTAAAAAATAAGACAAAATCAATGATAAAGGCCAGGGGAAGATAGTCAAATATTTCCTACTTATTTTCCTCTATAAATTTTATTCTTAATGGTAATTGTAGAAATGTACATTCTGCACTTTACCATTGCTGAAGGGCATTAGCCGAGGATTTTTTTACTTCCAGGGGTCTATGGATATAATCTCCGGGCTTTTAATTTCCCCTTATGCCTATTCTTACCTGGTACGATCGTAATGCTACGATGATAAAAGTCCTGCTGTGCTGATTTCTTCTCCTCATTCTCCTCATCCCTGCAAGTCTGATGAGAGGATTGATTACTGAACGCGCTATGCGAGCACAAGAAGCAAAAAATGAAATCTATGCAAAATGGGGAGGCACACAGACACTGACGGGTCCGATCATTTCCGTCCCCTATGTTGGTACTGATAAATTGACTCATTACTACCATATTCTTCCTGACAAGCTCAATATCAAAACCACGCTCAGCCCTGAAATACGTAAGCGAGGTATATTTGAGACGGTCGTGTATACATCGAAAAATTCGATCGAAGCCGATTTCTCTCATCTCGCGAGTGCGGTTCCATCGGATAAAAAAGTGAATTGGAACAATGCTACCATCAGTTTCTGACTTTCCGACATGAGAGGTATCACGGGAGATATCACTGGTGCACTTCTTGGACAAAATATCACTTGGCAACCTGGACTCGTAACGACTGATGTCATCGCGACAGGAATCCATACAGTTCGTGCCGTGAATCCTGAAGCGAACATGAAATTGACGATGTCATTTGCACTTCGCGGTGGCGAAATGGTGAAATTCCTCCCACTCGGGAAAACAACAGATGTAGAGGTATCATCCTCGTGGGAAAACCCGAGCTTTGATGGGGCATTTTTGCCACAAGAAAAAACACTCACTAAAGACGGTTTCGAGTCGCATTGGCAGGTCCTCCACTTCAATCGAGATTTCCCACAATCATGGGATGGCGCATCATACCAGCTTACCTATATACCGGAGACGCCAGTCTACAAATATGACGACTTTGGATATACGCAAGAAGCTTCTATCGCACGTCCTGGGAATAACATCGGTGACAATGCTTTTGGCGTAAGACTCATCCAGCCGGTGGATCATTATGACAAATCAGAGCGAGCTGCTAAATATGCTATTCTCATCATAGCGTTGTCATTCCTGACATTTTTCCTCCTCGAGATCGTCCATAAGAAACCTGTTCACGCTATCCAGTATCTCCTCATCGGTTTTGCACTCGTCGTGTTCTACACACTCCTCTTGGCATTCTCGGAGCATATAGGGTTCAATGGTGCCTATATGTTTGCTTCCGTGGCGACTATCGGGCTCGTTGGCCTGTACACCAAGGCAATATGGCATTCTGATCGTTTTGCATGATACATGAGCGGTATCCTCGCGTTTCTCTACGGTCTCATATTCGTCATCCTCCAGTCCGAGGACTATGCCCTCATGATCGGCAGCATAACAATATTCCTGGTACTCGCTCTTGTGATGTACATAACGAGAAAAATTGACTGGTATAAACCGAGGTAATTTCATGACTGATAAAAAACATATTCATTGCATCGGTATCGGAGGTATCGGAATCTCAGCTATCGCACGGTATTATCTCGCGGAGGGGTATCGTGTCACAGGGACAAATATGGGCCATTCGCCACTTCTCGATACACTCGCTTCTGAAGGAATAGAAATTGTTACAGAAGGAGCTTCAACCATCTCCGAAAATACAGAAAAAATTATCTACACTGAGGCAATTATCGATGATGAAACTCTGGGCTTGGCTGGCGTCCGAGCGAATCATAAACCAGAAATCGAAGCAGGTCAAAAATTCCATACACAAATTCTCTCCTATCCAGAAGCTCTTGCAGAGGTTTTCCATACATTTCCGATGAAAATCGCTGTCGCTGGAGCCCATGGAAAATCAACCACCAGTGCTATGATTGGGACTATTCTGCACGATCTGGGTGCCGAAGGGACAACCATTACCGGAACTCTCGTCAAAGCATTCAACGGAAAAAATATCTCCCAAGAAGGGCAGAAAATGATGAATATCGAAGCGTGTGAGTATCGGAATGCTTTCCTGAAGTATCATCCAGATATTGCTGTCGTGACAAATATCGATCCAGATCATCTTGATTTCTTCAAAACGGAAGCTACGTATGAGGAGGCATTTGTGAAATTTATAGAACAATCAAAGTGTGTGGTGATGGTTAGAGAGGAGTATGAGAAACTGGTTACAAAAACCCCCTTCTTGAAGGGGGATACCGCTTTAGCGGGAGGGGGATTTATTTGAAAAAAATCCTGAATAAATCCTCCGTCACTCCTACGTCGCGACACCTCCTTCAAGAACGAGGTCACTGGAACTTTTGTTCTTGTCTCTGCGGATTCTTTTGAAGTTATTGGAGAGGCATTCAACAGAGTGCAACCATGAAAATATTCCTATGAATTGCCGAAATTACTCGTGCCAGGAGACCATATCCGCCTTGATGCGCATCTTGCGTATGTAGTGAGTCAATTACTTCAGCTCGACTCAAAGAAATCTCTCGAATCACTCGCCAAATATCCAGGGAGCTGGAGACGGATGGAGGTTATTTGAATGACCAAAAATTCCAATATTCTTATGTCTGACTACGGCCACCATCCGACAGAGATCATCGCTACACTGAAAGCCCTCAAAAAAGCTCATCCAGAGAACAAATTGATCGTATTTTTCGAGCCACACCAATACTCCCGTACCTACGAATTGCGGGAGGAATTTGCGCAGAGCTTCGCCGAAGCAGATATGACCTATATCTCGGACATCTACGCTGCTCGTGATATAGACGAGAGACGAGATATGATAGATTCAAAAATGCTCTCTGTAATGGTTTCAAAAAATTCACCATGCGAATATATCGGCAATCTCTATGATGCTCGGAAGCAATTACAAAAAGTCGATTCTGAAGAGAAAAATGCTCTTCTTCTGCTCCTTGGAGCGGGAAATATTGATGAGCTTAGATTTGCTCTTCAATAATTTGTTTTTGTGTGAAAAATAGGGTAGGATATCCCTATGAATCACTCGATTCCCTACCCGGCATTCTCAGTTGTTTCCGATGAAGAGAGACGACAGAGCGATTATCAGCTCTATGAGACGATAGTTGCTGCCATAAGTGACATAAATATCACCCTCCCATCATCTCGAGAGCTGAGTATCAACATAACATCCAGAAAGGGTGTTTCAGAAGTTCACATCTACCAATCAAATAGAGTGATTCACTGCTATGAACTCGTTTTTTTACCAGGTTCTTTTCGACGTTTTCTGATACTTTTCACACTTGGTTTCGTCGAACACGAACATGTCGAGAAACTGAAATCTGATATAGAATCACGATACCAGTATGGGGAGAGGATTATACGCTAAATAAGTTCTCAAAAAAATCACTCGTAAGAGTGATTTTTTGTATATATTTTTATGCTTCGATCAGACCGAGATCAGAAGGGACGAGTGTATCGATAGTGGCATATGTCGCTTTTATCCCACGGGGAATACGGATGGCAATCCGGTCTCCGACGTGCGCCTGGAGGTAGGTTACTGATGCGGGAAGAACCTGATAAATACCTTGCTGTGATATGATCATAAAATGTTCTGCATCTTTGATGAGTGTACCGGTTGTTGTTTCGTATTCGATTTCATCGATGATCTTGTATTGGTATGATCCGTCAGATTTGATGGTCACTTTGAGCTTGCTTCCTTCGACGATTTTTGACTTGCTGGCATAATTGGCAGGTACAGGGTAGAGATTTTTATCTGCACCGAGCATATCTTTACCAGTAAAGATACCCTCGATGACTTTTGCTTTTCCATGCTTGTATGCGTGGAGTCCAGACATGTCTGGTTCTTCACTCATATCGAGAGGTTTTTTCCCAACTATCTGCGTCATGAGGTTTTTCGCATGATGGAGGGAGCGCTCTGCTGTAGAGATGAGTTCTTGCAATGCCTGGAGAGAGGCCTGTTTTGCAGAGTTTCGAGAATCTTTTTTCGTCATAAGGATGTATTACTCTCATCCTACCCTTCTTTTTTTGGGTTCTCAACTCTTCGAGCTTGTACTTTTATCGCTTGTTCTCTAGTATAGTTTTATCGAGAAATGCCCTTACATAAGCGCATATTCTATGACCCACAAGAGACCTGTTCAGAGAAATAGTAAGGGGGCCACCGGAAGTATTTCCATTTTTCCCTTATTTGTGAAACGATATATGAGCCAAAAAAGAGTTCCGAGAGTATATCCTATACCTATTATCCACCAGAAATAGAGAGGACCTGCTACGAGTCATACGAGTATTCCGAGACGCACATCGCCACCACCGACCCAGGTCGGGAGATCATCTGTTATTGATACAGAGGAGATCCACGCATCCGCCCTTTTTTCACCAAATATCGCTTTTATGATAAGCCAGAACGGAAAGAAAAGAGGAATAAAAAATACATGAAATGCTTTCGAGAACTCTTTTTTTCGAATGAGAAATATCATGGAAGGGATGATCATCTGTATCATATAAAAGAGCATTCCGATAAGTCCTCCGAGGAGTGCATCGGAAAGTGTCGGGAGGTATCCTGATAGTTCGAGCTCCTCTGAAAATCGTATGATGAGAAGAGTTATGAGGATCATCGGAATCATCAGTCTATCCGAGATAGTGAAGTCTCTCCAGTCCTCAAGGGCCAGTACTAAGAGCATTGAGAGGATGATGAGATGGAGAAATATGCCTCCAAAATCCATACCGGTTTGTATCAGAAAGAATCAAAAAAATAACCATGTTACACCCATGAGTATCTCCACATGCAAGAGCCAAGAAGGTATCGGGCTATGACAATCTCTGCAATGACCCTTCTGGAAAAGATACGAAAAAATAGGGATGAGCTCGTACCATCTAAGTGTCTTATTACACGATGTACATTGGCTTCTTCCTGTCCAGAATGATCGTTTTGCTTCTTCGTCCAAAAAGGCTCCAGCAAGACTCCCGACACAAGTACCGAGAATAAATAAGCCCACAGCAAGAAATAAAAAATGCACCATAAGTACATTGTAGGGAGTTGTATGAGTTCTTCAATATGTTTATTTTTTCTTTCAGTCTAAAATTTTTGTAACTTTTCTTGCTGTCTGAGGCTTTCTTCACTTTTTGCGAAATGCCATAATCCAATAGTAGTCATCATGATCACCATATGGATTTTCTTCATTCAAAAGAGTATCAAAATATTTGTCCACCGTTTCTGCAAGGCTTTTTTCTCCAACATAGATACTCTCTTCATAAAAGCCAGATAAATCTCATGGATACATGAGACAGATGATAAAAATACCGCCAGCATTGAGAGACCTGGATATTCGAGGAATCCAATTTTCTATGTACATACGATACTCCATTCATGATAATTGTGGCTGTTGGAGGAGTACTAGGTCAGCTCTTGGAAGAGTTTTCCATACTTTTTCTTCATGGAGATCATCTTGCATAAAGGTTGTTCTCCTGCATTTCTCTGCACCATGCCTTGCTCAACTCATAGCCCATTCACCTTTCTCAATGGCGAATATCTTTGCTTTTGGGAAAAATCTCTTCTAGCACTGGAGCTTCTTCAGCATCACCGCATGCGAGATTATGGAGCATTCGAATGCTCTCTGGATGTATTCCGCATTTTTCTATTATGTATTCGAGATATCTCTGTGTATTTTCTGCTGGTTTCTCAGAGACTTCTACTCTTGGTTTTTCTCAATTTTCTTGAAAAATGTCTTGAGAAGAGTTCATTTTAGATTTTTTAGATACCCTACAAATAACTACTTCAAAAAATCCGGGTTCATCATGATCTTTGGATCAAATGTCGCTTTTGGGAGTTCAGGACCCATATCTTCGAGGGCTTGGAGGATGATCTCGCTGACCACGAGATAGCGATACCACTTGTGTTCACCAGGGACGATATACCAAGGAGCATAGCTCGTTGAGCAGTGCTCGATTGCTTTTTCAAATGCTTCCATGTATTCTGGCCATTTCTTACGTTCTTCCATATCTGATGCCTGAAATTTCCATGCCTTTTCCGGTTTCTCGAGGCGGTGCTTGATACGCTTGAGCTGATATTCAGGAGAGATGTGGAGCATAATCTTTACCACTTTCGTATCATGATCAGTGAGCATGCGCTCAAAATCATTGATATGATCGTAGCGTTTCTTTATCAGATCTCGATCGACGAGATCATGAACACGGGTGATGATGACATCTTCGTAGTGGCTTCGATTGAAGATGCTGATTTTTCATTTCCGTGGAGTTTCCGCATGGATACGCCAGAGAAAATCATGAGAAAGCTCTGTTGCACTTGGTTGCTTAAATGAAACAACATTACAGCCCTGTGGATTGATGCCCTGTGTGACATTTTTTATCGTCGAATCTTTCCCAGCCGCGTCCATAGCTTGGAGGACGACCAGGAGAGATTGCTTATGCTCAGCGTAGAGGGTATCCTGGAGTTCGATGATTTTCTCTCGATTTTTCTCAAATCGTTTCATGGCAGATTCCTCATCCCATTTTCCGGTATCATCGGTTTCTATTTTTTTGAGGTTGATGTTTTCGCCTGGCTTAACACGAAAATCGGAGAGGTCGACATGGCGGTGCTTTGACATAAGTTCTACGGATATTGATAGATACCAATAGTGTACCTCATGTTTCTCCTGAAAGCAAGATTATTCGTGGGGATATTTCTGCCTCTTTTGGAGCGCGAGTTGTTGCTCTACGAGAGTACGATTTTTGGACATGAGATCGCCGATGATCCCGAGAGAGAAAAGAGTGATACCGATGGTGATAGAGACACCAGAGATAATCACTGATTGGATCATCTCACGACCAATATCTGTGAATATATATGCATGGATAAAACGCAACACTCAGAAGATTCCGAGGATCAGAGAGGGAAGAGAGAGAATAAAAAAGACTTTCAACGGTTCGTAGAGTATGTACACACGTCCGATATTCATGGTGGTCTTTGCGATATGTTCCCAGATGTTGCGAAAGAGCCGAGAAGGCCGTGTTTGAGGATGTGTTTCTATCTCAATCCACTCTATTGCGAGACCTTTTTTGTAGACCTGAATGAGCGTATCCACTACGTAGGAAAATCGGGAAGTCACATTTATCTCATAGAGCGCTTCACGTGAATAAGCTCGAAAACCGCTCACAGAATCGGGGAGTTTGTCGCCAGCGACGAAACTGACGACATGATTTCCAACTCTCTGCAAAAATCGCTTGAATGCCGAGAAATGAATATTTTTCCCTGGATTTCTATTTCCAACAACCACTTCTGCTCGGCCCTCAAGTATAGGGCGGATCAGATCAGGGATTTTATCTCCTGGATATTGATTATCCCCATCAGTATTGACTATGATATCGGCGCCGAGCATGAGTCCATGCATGATCCCATGGTGAAAGGCAATACCGAGACCACGATTTGCCTTGAATTCGATGATATGATGGATGCCGAGCTCGCGAGCGACTTCAGACGTTCTATCGGTACTTCCGTCGTTTATGATCAGATACTCTATGACATCAACACCTGGAATATGTTTTGGAAGTTCACGAAAAGTAATAGGAAGTGTGTGTTCTTCATTTTTACAGGGTATCTGGATGATGAGTTTCGTCATAGTTTAAGCAGTTTTTTTCAGATTTTCTGTGTTCACCCCGAGAGTCTCTTCATCAGGTTCTGTCAAAATCATAAAGCTCACAATCGCTATGAGTATGCCGATGCTCAGAGCCACGAAATAAGCGATTCGACCGATACTGGCTATTTCTACAAATATGACCCACATTCCCGCGTAAGCTAGGAGACAAATGAGAATAATCGTAGCGGTATTCACGAGAGGTGATCGGTGTTCAATTTCATAGGTTTTCTCTGATAAACCTGTGAAGTTTGCCACCACTGCACTTGCGAGCGTGACCCAGAGGAGTTTCAGTGTATCTATGGCAGAAGAAGCGTATGAATTCCAATCCTCGGGAACGACTTTTATTTTTTGTATGATGAGCAAGAGGAGATAGATAGTAAAAAGCGTCGGGAAAATCAGTTTCGCATGCAAAAAGAGAAACGCACGGCCGATATCAGCACGACCCGCGCGGACATCGGTATACATGGTATGCCAATGGTAGGCACGAAAAGGGGGGACGGGGTCCAGAGTGTCGATCAATATCGCGAGTACGATACCGAGTATCACACACATGGAGGGAAACTGAGGATAGAAATCAAAACCAAGCGCGAATACGCCAAGTATGAGCGCAAATCCTCCCCAAATAGAGTGCCAGTATTTATTGGTGAGTGTGAGCATGACGACGTTCGATAAAAAAAGTTGCTATCATAGAAGACAAGGCAACGCCGACAATCGTCCAGTAAACGCTCCAAACGGTGAGTGGCACACCCAGGAAATTCACATAAAAGAGGATCAGGGGTACAGCAGAAATGGAGAGAGCTATTGAGAGAACGAAACGCTCGAGACCATCAATTGTGTGTATATCTTCCTCCTTGTTTGATGGTAGGATGTTCTCATCAGTTGGATCGATAAATTTTGCTTCTTCAGTATGAGGAAAGGTCCATCTCGTGATCCAGTATCCTGGTACTCCGAGTACGACAAAAGAGCCGATAATCATCCGAGGTACATGGAGGATCGGATACCGGCTCTCAAGCCAGATAAGCAGACCACTTGCAGCGAGGAATATGAGTGAAATTGCAAGGGTGATAATGGAGTATTTTTTCATTGTAATTGATTATAAGAAGACCACTTCTTTTCGCAACATCGTTTTTATTGTAAATAGCATCCGTTTGACTTCACGCTCAAGGGAGATAGGATTGGCGGAGCATTTTCTATGTATTTTCTGAATAGGTCCGTGATTGTGTGAGCACTATTTGTATTCAATATACCTCTTTTTTCTTTTGCAGAGGATATCTCAATGCCCGTGGTATGAGAGTCTCTGAACGATATTTCTGTTCCTTCTGTTCCAGATACTTCAGAGGTTCCTGTTATCCCTTCCGGATCTTCTATAATATCGGAGACACCAACCAATAATCCTCCACAGGGAGGTGGCATGAGTCACGAAATGAGATTGATGAGACTGACCATTCAAAAACCAGAAAAAACTCCTATTGTCCTTCCAAATGGACGCATCGTTGTCTCCTCTGTTGAGTCGTATGACGTCGGTACTGTGATAAGTTCGTGTTCTTTTGTAGCACGGAACAATATCATGGCTCTTCTCGATGCTATGGGTATTACAGTCCCATGGATGGCTCAGGGCGATGCGAATGATCTCATCCGATTTGGCCGTCTCAATAATACCCTGACGTCATTTACCGATAAAGAGCTCCTTCTCGCTGCACTCGATCAGAGAAGGGATGAACATTTTGAAACCGTATTTGATATATATCGGTATGTCTCCAAGCGTTCCTATGCTATGCAGGGTCATCGTGCTGCAGTATTTCTCGGAGATGATGAAGAGTGGTATATACTCGATCCTCTGGATGGAATGAAGACTCGAGAGCCACAACTCTTCCGTACGTATCTTGCAAATGATGTCGATGCTGAATGGCTCGTGCGTCTCCCAGGATATACGATGATCAATATCACAACCCATGAAGAATTCAATAAAGCACTTCCATATTTTTCTCCTGAAGTGCAGGTTTTTTTCCACACACGTTACTTTGATTCTCCTCAAGTCCTGGCTCAAGGCATGAATAATCTGCTTCCGACAGCTCTCTAATTATTCGATGCTGTATCGACCATGAGCGTGATAAAATCACCCATGTTTCGTCCTGTTTTCCGCCACATTTTTGGTACAAATGAGGCATTCGTCGCACCGGGAAATGTATTTACTTCGAGAAAAAATATCTCTCCTTCCCGTACACGGTAATCGATACGTGCGACTCATGAGCACCCGAGGAGCTGATAGATTTTCTTTGATGCATCGCAGAGTTTCTTCTCAAGAACTTTATCCATGTCGAGTGGAAATACCTCATTGCTTCCATCGGATTCATATTTTTCTTTCCAATCAAAGAGCACTGATTTTAGATTCACAATCTGCATGATAGGGAGGACTTCCGGTGCATTATTTGGTCCGACAACACCGACAGTGTATTCATCACCATCTATATATTCTTGAACAAGTGGCGCATCAGCGTAATCTGGGAAATGTCTCTGAAATTTCTCCGATTTGCCCAGGAGATTGATATTCCCTTCAGAGAGGGCGACAGTATTCACATGGACTTCGTTGATCGCCGAGAGAAGCTCCGTGACATTCATTGCTTTATTGGTGGCTACGGTACTTCCTCCACAATTGGGCTTGATGATGAGCGGAGGCGTATTTCATTCTTTTGGATTTGGTTCTCCGATGTTCTCCGGGAGGCCGAGTGGTGTGGGTGAATTCATTCCTGGTATCCAGGATTTCGGGACTTTTGCGATTCAGAGCTTTTCGACGACACAATTTGTACGGAATTTATCGATGCAGAGAGCATGCGTCATGGAAGGTGAACCGATATACCGGAGTCCGAGTGTTTCACAGAGCCCCGTGATGATGCCATCTTCGCCGTAGCGTCCATGGATGTAGGGAAAGATAACATCATACTCCTGATATTTTCCGAGGAAATTATCGAGTTCGGTCGGGATGTCATAGACATCACATGTATGACTTGTCTCTGCGATGAAGCTCTTGAGTCACTCGCAACTTCGAAGCGAAATAGGGCGCTCAGCTGAGATACCACCAGTGAGGAGAGCAATACGCATGGGTTTATTGATCAGTCGAAGGATACACTATCGGAGCATTCATGAATTCATCAGCATAGTACTGCTCGATATAGTCTCGTGTCTTTTCCCAGAGTTCGCCATAAGGAAGAGCATAAAAATCGACTTCTGAGGCGAGATTGAATCGTTTCAACATCGCTGCGATGGCTTTATCATAGGGATTGTAGGGAGAATATTGTTGAAACACTTTTCCGAAAAGTGCCGTAATGCTTGAGTAGGTCACATGTCCCCAGAGATCTGGAGAATTTTGCATCACAAAGAGCGTATTCCCTTCGGTGCGATACTGGACCACTGCTGGTGAGAGAGCAGCGACGACATCGGTGAAATTTTTGGTCTCGAGATTGTCTATCATGGTTCTGTCGGTGCTCAGAATCTGAGTTTTGGTTGGCTTGTACTGGACTTCGCCAGAGAAATTGAGGTAGAGTGTTTGATCGCTTGCTTTTTTGATAGTCAGAAGTGTCGCGAAAATAGCGAAAACTTCTTTTCGTGTCGCTGCATCGTTGTGTTTCCAGCGAAGTTTCAGAATACCACTCGAGGTATCTCTGGTTGGCGTGATAACGCCTGCTTCAAAGGCAGTTTGAAGGAGATTCTCTTGCCATGCCTCTGAGGGTTTGTCGCTGCTGTCATAAAATGTCCCATCTTCATCTTCGTGCGTATCGATGCTCATCCCTGAACCCTTCCATGCGATTGCGAGAGCCTCGGCTTTGGTGATCTTATCACTCGGTCGAGTCGTTGGACTCTCACGGGTGATGATTCCGCGATCCGCAGCGAGCTCTACTGCCCGGCAGACCCATGCATCGGGATGGGTTTTTGCGAAGATAGCATCGGTGAAATATCCCTTGCAGACGTAATTATTCGGAAGTGCAATACCCTTGAGCTTGAGCGTCATACCGATCACTTCTTGTCGTGAGATACTGTCATCGAGACGATATTTATCAGGAGTAGAGCGTTGATCGACGATGATATTTGCATCGGCGAGATTATTCGCAATGGCTGTATCTTCACTCGTATATGCCAGAAGAGAGAGAGGAGAGATGAGGACGAAAAACACGAAAAGTTTTTTCATAGCGAGAGGAAAAAGTTACTATGTCTAAGCATATATTTTTTTGCACCTTCGCAAGTCCATCATGCATGACAAGGGATAAAAGCATGATGTAAAA
>CAZWBM010000001.1:206020-255303 GCA_964632405.1 uncultured Candidatus Peribacteria bacterium
TTCGTCGATATAGATTTGTTTCAATTGTGTCCATTCGGCACGCTTGTCTGTGACGAGTTTTTTGATTGTCTCACCTTCTTTTGGCATCAGTTTTCGGAACTCTTCGCGCTCTTCGGTGAAAACCTTCTTCAGCTCATCTATCTGATACTGGGAGAGTGTCGGAATAGCATCGACGACACGTTTTTTCTCAGCGACGGAGAGAGAGAGCGAGTGCTCGAGGAGATTGACGAATTCTTTTTCATCGAACTGTGTCAGGGGGTGAAACGACACGAGATCCATGATGATCTGGTTATCATCCGTGTTGTAGCGACCAATCAAGTCCTTGAAAAATGCTTCTGCAGCAGCTGGATCAAATCCTGCCATTGGCTGACCGCCCGTGCCTGTACCTGACTGATCTCCTTGGCCGCCTTGTGTGCCGCCAACCTGCGTGTCCTCTGCCATAAATGAGATGTTAGATAGTAGATATGAGACGTTAGACTTATTGTCTAAAACTTTGAGAATCAAGAAATGACTCAATTTTCTCGCGCAGTATATCATCGAATACGCCATTTGTCCAGACTTTTTCCACATCGTCATCCTCTTCGAGGTCCGCGAGGAGTTTCATCACTTTCACCCCTTGATCAAAATCTGTGATTTCTATCTCCATATTCGGCAGGTATTCAAATCAGCTCGAAGCCACTTCTATACCAGCTCCAGCGAGGAATTTGCTCACATCGGAGAATTGTTCACGCAGGGTAATAAGTTTCGTCTCTTCTCAAAGGGCAACATAATCATCACATCCGGATTCGATAATTTGCTCTTCTGTGATCGCCTTTGTTGGGACGACGAAGACTCAGCGATACTTGAACATATGATTCGAGAGAGAACCCGTTTCTCCGAGATTCCCGCCGTTTTTGTTAAAATGCGAACGGATGCTGCTCGCCGTACGATTGCGATTATCGGTGAGAGCTCGCACGATGACTGCGACTCAACCGGCCGCCATACCTTCATACGTGATATCCTCAATCGCTGCTGCGTCTTTATCCAGGCCAGCACCACGACGAATCGCCTTGTCGATGACATCTTTTGGCACGCTATCTTTTTTCGCCTTTTCGATAGCAGTGAAGAGAGTAGGATTTTCAGCTGGATTTGATCCACCCTTCGCTGCGAGCGCAATGAGCTTGCTATGCATGCCGTAGACTTTTCCTTTTTGGAGAGCGCTTGCGGCCTTTTTGTTGGCCATAACTGGTCAGCGTCACATATTCAATTACGAATTAAAAATTACGAATGATCAAATTTTATCGAGATTTTTCAGAGGGCAAGTTTTCACAAATTCCTGATATTGCTTTTGCTTTAAAAAGATATATATTTGACTTTAATATTTTAAATGAATGAAATATTCATATAATCAAAAAATATGATTTACGTACTTGAAGAGCCACTGCCCAAAACTGATATAGATGAATTACAAGGTGATAATCGACCAAAAATCCTGGTCATGGGATGAGGGGGAATTGCTCCAGGAGTCGTCACAGCTACAGTGAGCATTGTAAAAAACCTCCTTGATACATGATATCATCCTATCGGTCTTATCGGGAGTTGGGAAGGTGTGCAAGAAGAAGGGAAAATTAAAGGTCTCTGTGATTTTGCCAAAATATCTCCTGAGGTCCTCGATAAATTGGAACAAAGTGGATGAACTTGTTTGGGTCCCGGACGAGGCATGCTCAAGAAAGATGAATTTGTGAAGATGTTGAGACTCAAGAAAAAAATCTGATTCTTCTGATCAGCAGTAGTGGGAGGGGATGGTACCCTCTCAGGAGCACAAGCACTGCAATATTCTCTTGATGAAAACCAAGATCCTATTTGTAATACTGTCTGCTGTATCAAGACTATTGATGGAGATGCAGAATGAAGTTTAGCTATCGGTTTTCTTACGGCTGCTTCTCTGTATGCTGATGCTATCCAAGCTATGGTACGTGAAATTAAATGGGAAGAAGGTATCGGTATCATCGGTGTTTATGGTCGTGACAATGGTCATCTCGCACTTCGTGCTGCAACGCTTTCTGTCAATGCAAAAACTCCCGTAGTAACGCTTGTGCCTGAATTTCCAGTGAGTCGTGAAGATTTTCTTATACGTGTTCGAGAATTGAAAAAACACCATGGATATGTCTGTATAGTTGCCTCTGAGGGATTTTATTTTACAGGAGAAAAACCCGTTACAGATCCCACAAAGCCAGATGGTGCAGGAAATGTAAAACTTCTTGGTTGCGTGAGTCTCCTCAAAGAGTTGATAGAGAAGGATACTGATCTCTGTACTTCAGGAAACACAAAAATACGTCTTCTGGAACCAGGTATTATGACCAGAAGCTGTGATCCCATCAAGTCCGATGTGTTATTAGCTCGCAGATCGGGTGCTGCGGTGGCTGATCTCATAGGGCGTGAGGCATGGTGACATGCCGTCGCTATGCAGGGGACATTTCAAGATGGTTTTCGTCCTGTCTCTATTCCTCTCTGGCAAGTGAAAACCGGCAATCCAGTGACGTGAGACCTCTATGATTCTGAATATATGATTCCGAGACAGGCTTTTCGCGATTATTCTGACAATCAACATCCTGAGTTTCATGGTGGTGATTATGTATCTCTTCCGACTCAAAAAATAGCGCATGCTAAACTTATGAAAATCATACAGCAATGAAAACTCGTACATCATAACGGTGTCATGATCCCGGCATGGGCCATACCACCTCAAGCAGCAGATGCGAGAGAAGCTCCAACAAAGTGGAGTGAACCTATCGCAGAATTAATGAAAGATTAAGTTAATAAAAAATTTAATTTGTATAAATTTTCTCCCAAGTATATTTCAATTCTGCATGTATTTTTTCTCCGTGCATGATATGCTCGTGCGCTTCTTCTGGAGTGAAGAATTGTACATCATGAACTTCTGTAGGATCGAAAATAGGAATGTCGTCAGTTGTCACCTCAAAGACAGATATGAGCTTTGGAAGACCATTTGCATCATGGAAAAATTTTCAAATTTCTCGCACTTCACTTGCTCTGATTCACACCTCTTCCGCGAGTTCACGAATTGCTGCTTCTTCGTACGTCTCACCTGCGTGTACATGGCCTCCGGCTGATATAGTCCAGTAGAGTGGAGAGGAGATATGAGCCGCGCGTCTCTGAAGGAGAAAGTCTCACTTCGAATTTCTGACCATGACATGCGCCACTCGAAACATGAGTTTTTTCTCGTAGATTTCTCCTCGCGTCGCCTGACCAATCACTTGGTCGTCGGAATTGATGATATCGAGGATTTCGGGCATACGGACTTATGTTAGTGATTTTTTAAGGAATATTTTTGAGGTAATATTGACAATATATCATATTGATAATAATTAGGGTTTGTAATCAACTTTTCATGTCGCTCGAGATAATTCCAGCAGCCCCAGTTAAACCAAACACAAGTATATTGCCACGAGCCCTTATATTGGCTCTCTCACTTGCGGTTTCCGCTTGTCATGAAAAACCCAAAACTCATCCAAGAGATACACATGTTGATACACCTTTGACAGAGAAACAACAACTCATAAAAAAACTCATCACGGAGACACTGGCAGTGACAAAATGAGGTGATAATATAGCAGAATTTCAGACAGATGAAAGAATATTGAACTCATGGCAACTTCAAAGATTAGATGTCACGATTTCTCGCGGAACGCAAGCAATATTAATGAGACCTGATGATCACAGTATACGGGAAGTAATAATGCATGATAAGGGTAACGATGGTATTATTGACTCTGTTCAAACTCGCGTGATATGACCGGGGGAAGATGAAAGAAAAGAATTTACAGAATTAAAACCTGATGAGATTTTTGAAGGGCAATTTATTCAGTCACTTGAGGTGGGTTTTGAAAGATGGAAAGCAGAGATGGGAACAAGGTAGGGTAATATTACCCCCACATATAACCCCTTCCGAAATGCCCATAACGAGCGGTTTGTTCGTAGATGGGACGGCAGAGGTCGAGAGAGGTGATAATGCCCTGAGGAGTGAGGTCATCGCGGAGGATGTCCTGGTTTTCTGCGACACCATCGATCCATGCGACGCAGGAGACAGGGTGACGTTCACCGATAGCGTAAGCCAGTTGAACGAGGACTTCGTTCGCCCCTTTTTCTTCGAGGATTTTGACGGCCATCTGACGAGCTTTGTAGGCAGCAGAGCGGTCGACCTTTGTCGGATCTTTCCCTGAGAACGCACCACCACCGACAGGGATGGATGGTCCATAATTATCGACAGCAAGCTTGCGTCCAGTGAGTCCAGTATCAGCTGTGAATCCTCCGATATACCAGTCACCTGCAGGATTCAGATGGAGCTTCGCAGCGGCGATATCGTGTCCTTTTAATAATTCTTCTTTTTTGAGAAATTCTTTCACTTCTTCGAGGAGTATCTCGCGAGGGACACCGCACCAAGAAGCGACGACAGCAACGAGTCGCTTGTCGTCCATCGTGATCTGCGTCTTTCCATCGTTTGGATGGAGGGCCCAGAGGAATTCATTTAACCTCCTTGCGAGTTCGTATTCGAGCGGCATGTAGTTCGGAGTTTCACGTGTCGCATAGCCGACCATGATACCCTGATCACCCGCTCCGCCTGTATCGACGCCTTGGGCGATCTCGGGAGATTGTGTCACGATATTGGTCAGGACACCGATATTCTCTCCGCAGATACGCTTCACGATAGGTTGGATTTCGACGAAAGCGGATGTCGTAAGTTCACCGATAACGACGACAGAGCCATGTCCGCCCATAACTTCGATAGCACAGCGGGCAGTAGGGTCCTGTGCCAGACAGGCATCGAGGATGGCGTCAGAGATCTGATCACACATTTTGTCTGGGTGTCCTGGAGACACGGATTCAGCGGTTTTGAACATAGTATTAGAAGTTAGAGTTAGAGATAAAGTTAAAGAGAGGATTTTTTAGTTTTCGTTAAAGCATAGATAATACTTGAGATATCTTCAATAAGTTCTATGCAGGTAGTGTAGTTTTCTTCATCAGTTACATAGTTCAATTCCTTTGCTAAAATTAGTTGAGAACCTAGTTCCATACATGATCCTTTCGCCATTGTCAGAAAGTGATTTCTGTCAGGATTACTACTGCGGCCACTTCATTCTGCTATATTGCTCATGATAGAAAGTGCCGCTCTTCTCATCTGATCTGTTAATGCATATTTTTCTTCACTCGGAAAACTTTTAATTAGTATATGAATAGTTTTTGTGAGTAAGAGGGCTTTTTGCCAGACAATGAGTTTTTCAAAATAAAATGTCATAAAGAATATTTTTTTACATCCTCTCTCTAACTCTAACTTTCACTTTAACTAAAAAAACGATCAGTTACCTTATCGTTTTTTAGAGTTTTTGGAGGATGAACCAATTATCTATCGAAAGTGGAGCACTATGTTTCGGAGTAGAAGTAGAAGAACAAGTGCAAGGACGGATATATAATCCGCTCTCATACTGTTACTTTTTCTTGTACTTTTGCGAAGCAATTTGCTGCAGGGTCACGGAGTTTCGTCTCTCGCCTGCTCTTGATAAGGTAGTGTCATTGTAGTGAAGTTTTGCGGAAGTCAAAACAAATACTGCATAGTTTGACAAAGTATATATTTAAGTATTATATATACTATGTCAACACCAGAAGTATCAGATGTAAATCCAATAATAGATCAAACGGCTCATGATCGTACAGACCTTTTTCAGGTTATAGATAGTTTACCTTCTGATCCATTTGTCGTAGTTGAAAACATTCTTCAATACAATGCATCCAACCCTCGTACACCTATAATCCTGAGTGGTATAGGGCGTTCAGGAGACTTTGTACGAAATTATTGAACTACCCTGAATGAATTATCAAAAACAGATGGAGAAAAGAAAGCTCGAGAATTAGCAACTGCTTTTCAGGGTATCCTGGATAGATCCGCTGCAGTGATTTTTTGAGTCTGGTATGGCATCAAATAATTATCCCTGTTAGCTCAATTCCAGAACTTTCCTCAATACTTTTGTTGGATCTTTTCCGAACTCAAGAGCGGTGATTTCAGTTATAGGCGTATCACTAGTTTGTCATTGCTTCAGTTCTTCATCTGACACAATTCGTACGATTCTTCCTGCAAATTCAGAAGGGAGTGATCATTCATATCCTATGTCTCTATCTGTTAAGATAAAATCTACATAACTCACTACACGGTCATGTACAGCAAGTCTGTCTGCATGATTAATTCTCGCTATTGTGCTGGTAGCAAGAGATCAAAGAAGTTGGTCATCAAATACGACTGATATGGAAGTACGATTCATGACCGTTGGTGGATTTTTTTGTGTTTTTTCATCTCGGGAGACACTCTTTGTTTTTGGGTTTCTCCAGTCATTTTCATCTTCTTTTTTTAATACATTCTTATCTACTAGACTTCTCTTGATTCGCCATCGACCTCAAATACGGATACCAGGGAGCCGTCCTCTTTGTAACAAGTAATACACGGTTGCTAGAGGTAGTCTGAGATATTCCACAACTTCTTTTACTGTCATGAGTTCAGGGGGTGTAGTCGGTGTTTCAAGAAGGGGAGCAAGCATAAAATATATTTCCTATGACTATAATTATATAATATGATTTGTCAATTTACGATAAGGCAAAAAAAAGATAAGAACTAAAAAGTTTCTTATCAATAGATTCAGTCACCGGAAGGTATGCTCTTCTCTACTTCTGTAAAGTAGAAAGCGCTTTCAGAACAGCCTGGGCAATTGTTTCCGGTAGCCCAGCCAGGATCGTGAATGTATCCTTCCATTCCTCTCCAGGCTTTCGATCTGGATGAGATCCAACTACTTTCATAAATGAAATAGGTTAAAAAATAAAGCGAGTCGATAATAGTCCGATTTTTTTTATGTCAAGGGCTTCGTTACGAGGGATTTTTATCAGAAATGACCTTTATTTGACATTTCATATAAATTACAATAATAACGAATTATAACCCAATATTTTATGCCCGATGAGAAATGAATCTTTATTCGAAACCATACACTTACAGATCATGAACTCTCCAAACAGTTTGCTGAAAGATGGCGGATAGATCCAACTTCTGAAGCAACTTTAGAGTTTCGTTCACGCACCCTTGCCGTTATCCATGGACAATGAGAGGAAGCAACTCCATCTGAAATAAATCCTTTTCCTGAATGAATGAACGAAAAAAACGCTCCAGAAGTGGTCAAGAATTCTTGGGAAAAAGTGCAAAAATATAAGGTTCCTCTTGAAAAACAATCAAAAATCTCCTACTACGAGAAAAATGGAGAATGGTTCATCAATCTCGATGGCACGAAAATCTCTCTCCAAAATGAATCTGCCGAAAGTAATCCAAATGCAGAAATCAATGTAAGTAATGGCAATACCTACTTTTCACAAACTGCTGCCCTTGCACATGCCAAAATGAAAGGAAAAACACTTCCTACCAATGCTCTCTGGACACACATGGCAAACTTTCTTGGGGGGTTTAAACAACTCAAAGATATTCTTCAATTTCCTCTGGCTGGATCGTTACTCTCCTCTGGTGGTCAGCTCCATGTTGCTGGTGACTATGCTGGTGTCTGGTCTTCTGATGGTGGCGTTTATCTCCGCGTCTATGCTGGTGGTGGTTTCGTCTTCCACTCTGTTGTTCTTGGTTTTAGTCACAGTGTCCGTCTTTTGGATAATTAATATCTCTTTTGAAGCACAATTTGAGGAACTCTACAAACCATAAAAAAAAGTTTTGACAATCAGGTACTTCTTTTTATACTTCCGACGTTTTCACCTCTCTCAAGGAGTGAATCATCTCCTAGCTTGGCCCTTATACTTCATCTTTCTATAGATGCTCGTAAGCGCCTTATTTTTCTCTTATGTCTGGACTCGTTGCTCAAAAAATCAGTATGACCCAAATCGCTCGCGGTGACGCTCTCGTTGCTGTGACGCTTTTGCGTGTCCCTCAGCTTTCCGTCGCACAGATAAAAACGACTGAAAAGGAAGGATATTCAGCGCTCGTACTCGATGCAAAGAATAAAAAAGGAAAAACAGTAAAACGCAGGGAAGTACCCTATGATGCTGCTCTCGCCATGAATGTCGGTGATGCTCTCGATGTCAAATCACTCGAAGGTGTCGCTTCAGTGAAGCTTACCTCAGTCTCAAAAGGAAAAGGATTTACTGGTGCCATGAAGCGATGGAATTTTGCCGGAGGTCCTGGGGGTCATGGATCAAAGTTTCACCGAGCACTTGGTTCGATCGGTACTCGAAAGCCACGTCGTACAAAACCAGGCAAGAAGATGCACGGTCGTCACGGTAATAAAACAGTGACTCTTGCATCTGTCCCAGTCGAGCTCATCGATCCAGAGAATAATATCGTCGCAGTCCGTGGTCCTGTACCAGGAGCGATGAATACATTTGTTTATCTCGTATTCTAGATCTTCTTACTATGACAGCTCTTTCTATCCCAACTCCAGACACGCTCGATGTATCACTCTTTGGTATCGTCCCGCATCTTGATGTCCTCAGCCGTCTGATGCTGCTCCAGAATCATAATGGCCGATTTCCGATCGCTCATACCAAAAGCCGCAGCGCTCGTCGTGGATCGACTCGTAAGCTCTACAAGCAAAAAGGAACAGGAAATGCTCGTGCAGGTTCTTCTCGCTCTCCTACCCGTCGTGGTGGATGAGTCGCATTTGGTCCCCGCAGCAATGCAAATTTTCATATCACGATGAATGCGTCTGAGCGTCGTCTCGGTCTCGCATCGGCACTGACATTGAAAGCACAAGAAGGAAGAATCCGTGTCATCGAAAAGCTCGATGCAAAAACCTCTGTTATGGCAAAAGTTCTCCACGATATCACAAAAGAACATACAGCACTCGTCTTTATCACCGCAAAGGAATCTGAGAAGTCTCACGGCCTCCAAAATCTTCACGCGACACATATCGATGTGGTGACACATGCGAGCCCGGCTGAGATCCTCAAATATGATTACTGTGTTTTCACAAAAGATGCACTCAAAGCATTATCTGAGCATTTTATAACAGAGGCGGCATAAAGTCTTCAACTAAAATTATACACTTATGAATATCTACTCAGTCATCCTCGGTCCTATAGAATCACACAAGTCTCGCATGCTCGAGACAAATAATGTCTTTACATTTCGTGTAGCAAATGACGCCACAAAGACCGATATCAAAAAAGCTTTTCTCGAACTCTATGACCGAGTGGCTTCGTCTATCCAGATAGCAAAGAATTATTCAAAAGTTCGTAATGGCAGAAAGGGCCAGATCCAGCGTCGTCCTGCTTTCAAAAAAGCATACGTCACTCTCGATAAGCCGATTACACAACTCGCTAAACTTCATCTCTCAAAAGATTAATCTATGCCAATAAAACTCTACAAACCTACTACGAACGGTCGACGATGAATGTCTGGCAATACTTTTGCTGAGATAACAACTGATCGACCAAAGAAAAAACTCACGACATCACACAAGAGTACTGGTGGTCGTAACTCTCTCGGACGGACAACATCCAGGTTCCGCGGAGGAGGACACAAGCGTCGTCTCCGAATCGTCGATTTCCGATTTGCAAAAATGGATGTTTCAGCTGTTGTCGAGACAATTGAATACGATCCACATCGATCAGCCTTTATCGCTCTCGTCAAAGACGCAGATGGTGAATACCGCTACGTCCTCGCTCACTCGACGATGAAAGTCGGAGATACTATCGTCACTGCTCCAAATGCAAAACCGATTGCAGGGAATCGTCTCAAAGTAGGGAATATCCCAGCCGGTCTCATGGTCCACAATGTCGAGCTCGTGATAGGTCGCGGTGCTCAAGCAGTACGATCTGCTGGCGCAAGTGCTCAAGTGGTTTCTCAAGAAGGTGCCTATACACAAATCAAATTGAATTCCGGTGAAGTACGCTATGTCCACAAAGAATGTTTCGCAACGATAGGTATTGTCAGCAATATCGATCACAATCAGATCGTCATCGGCAAGGCAGGACGCTCTCGCTGGATGGGTCGTCGTCCACACAATCTCGGTACTTCGATGAATCCAGTAGATCATCCACACGGAGGAGGAGAAGGTCATACCTCTATCGGTCGTCAACCGACGACTCCATGGGGTAAACCAGCTCTCGGCGTGAAGACTCGCAAAAACAAACGTACAAATAGATGGGTCGCGACCGATCGTCGTGGATCTATGGGTGCTGCTCATGCTGCCTCTTCTACTTCCCCAATTCCTTCAGCTTTATAAATTTTTCTTATGTCACGTAGTCTCAAAAAATGATTGTTTGTCCCAGAGCACCTTGCAAAAAAAGTTGCTGCTCTGAATGCTTCTGGTAAAAAAAGTGTTATCAAGACATGGGCTCGTGCCTCTGTGATCCATCCAGATTTCGTCGGTCACACATTTGGTGTTCATAACGGTAAAGAACATACACCAGTGTTTGTCACGGAAGATATGGTTGGCCATCGTCTCGGAGAATTCTCCCCTACACGTATCTTTCGCAAACATGCTGGTAAAAATGCGCTCGCTGCTACTCCTGCCGCTTAATCAATAACGTCCTATGAAAGCTACTCTCAAAAATGCCCGCATCTCTCCGAAGAAACTCCGAGTCATTGCAAACCTCGTACGAGGGAAATCTGTGAATGATGCTCTTGCTATGCTTCGTCTCTTTTCGAAAAAAGGTGGAGATATCCTCTATAAAGTGGTTTTCAGTGCTGCTGCAAATGCTACACACAATGATGGTGCAACAAAAGACGATCTCGTGATCCACGCACTCTCTGTCGCTCAAGGTCCTGTCTCTCAGCGTGCTCGTCCAGTTGGTCGAGGCCGTAGCCATAGGATCCTCAAGCGCACGAGTCATATATTTCTCGAACTCGCTCATAAATAATACCTAAACCTTTTTCTTATGTGACACAAAGTCAGTCCCATCTCATGGCGTATCGGAGTCACCCGCTCTTGGGCATCTACCGGATACTATGATAAGGCAGAATATACAGCTGCTATCCAAGAGGATGTCATCATCCGTGATCTCGTTCGAAAATTTTTCAAGGGTCTTCCGGTTGGCCACGTGACTATCACACACTCCGATGCTGGTCTTCGGGTCATCATCTATACATCTCGTACAGCTCTCGTTCTCGGAAAAAATGGTGAGAATCTCACAAAACTCCAGAAGAAATTGACAGCTCTCTACGGTAAGAAAGTGAATATCGATGTGAAAGAAATCAAAAATCCAGATGTTCATGCGACACTCGTCGGTGACAGCATCGGTCGTCAGATCGAGCGTCGTCTCCCATACCGACGTGTCATCAAGCAGGCTATCGTGAAAGCGATGGAAAAAGGCGCAAAAGGTATCAAGGTTCGTGTCTCTGGTCGTATCGGAGGTGCTGAAATCGCTCGCCATGAAGTCTACAAAGAGGGCAATATCCCAACGCAAAAGATCCGTGCTTCTATTGACTACTCCGTCGAGCATGCTCTGACGCAATACGGCATCATCGGTCTCAAGATCTGGATCTATAAAGGAGATATAACAAATTAATTTACCAAGAAATAAAAATTTACTATGCAACAACCAGCACGTACAAAATACAGAAAAGCCATGCGCGGCACCCAAAAAGGGAATGCTACGGTTGGATTCATGCTCGCTCACGGATCATATGGTCTCAAAGCGATGAGCGCGGGTTTTCTCTCAGCTCGTGAAATCGAAGCTGCCCGAAAGACAATCGCTCATACGCTCCAGAGAGGAGGAAAAGTATGGTGCCGTGTTTTCCCACATAAACCATTCACCAAAAAAGCACTCGAAGTCCCAATGGGTTGAGGAAAAGGAAGTGTCGAATACTACCATGCTCCTATCCCGGCTGGAACTATGCTCTTTGAGATCGATGGTGTCTCTGATGTCCTCGCTCGTGAAGCGTTCACCCTTGCTGGTGCAAAACTCTCTGTCAAAACTGCTATCATCGATAACAAATCACTTCTTGCCCTTGCTGCTTAAATTTTTCTCTTATGCCTAAAAAAACCACAAAATCTACGAAACCGGAGAAGTGAGTAAACCTCACTTCGAGTAAAAAAGTTCCTGCCACAAAATCTCACGGAGGCGAACTCAAGAATCTTCGCGCTGATCTCTTTTCACTCAAGATGAAGCATGCTCTCCGAGAACTCAAGGAAGTCCACAAGCTCCGAATGGCTCGCCGTGCTGTTGCTCGACATCTTACCCAACTCAATAACTCAAAATAATTATGCGAAGAACTAAAACAGGTGTCATCACCTCAGCAAAAATGCAGGGAACAGTCACGATCAAAGTCACTGAATACCTCAAGCATGCGAAATATGGAAAGGAATATCCATCGTCTAAAAAATTCCATGCTCATACCGATACTCAGCTCGAGGAAGGTATGACAGTTACTATCGAAGAGACAAACCCTCGCTCAAAGACTGTTCGCTGGAAAGTCATCACTTAATTACGAATTACGAAAACGTATTAAACTAATTAAACAAACAAAACCAATTAAACTTCATTTATGATACAAAAAGAAACAAGACTCGTCGTCGCAGACAACACCGGTGCTCACCTGGTGCTCTGCTTCAATATCCCAAAAGGGACACGTCATCGCTACGCACGAGTCGGTGATATCATCGTTTGCTCTGTGAAGGATGCTGCTCCAGATGGTCAAGTAAAAGCTCATACTGTTGTCCGTGCTGTCGTCATCCGTACGACTCGACCAGTCAAGCGAGCTGATGGATCTACTGTACGATCAGACGATAACGCTTGTGTCATCGTGAATGAAAAAGGTGAACCACAGGGAACTCGTGTTTTCGGTCCAGTCTTTCGAGAGCTCCGAGGCGATAAACGTTTTAAGGCCATTATCAGTAAAGCACCTGAAGTAATCTAATCACCAAAGCTATGAAAATCCACACTTGAGACATCGTCCGAATCATCGCTGGGAAAAACCGTTTCCGCGTTGAGAAAAATAAAGATGGCGTCGAAAAACGAACTCCTATGGAAGCAAAAGTTCTTCGTACTTTTCCAAAAGATGACATGCTCGTCGTCGAAGGCATCAATATAGTCACCAAGCATATCAAGAAGCAGGGAACTACTCCAGGACAAAAAATACAGTTCGAAAAACCGATCCATGTCTCCAATGTCATGCTCATGTGCCCACACACCAAGAAACCAACTCGTATCCGCATCGAACAAGGTACCAAAACTTCTCGAATCTCCGTCAAATCAGGTAAAGCTCTCTAAACTCTCAATCTCTTATGTCTCTCCGCACACACTATACATCGACCGTTCTCCCAAAGCTCCAGAAAGAGCTGAAGAAGAATGTGAATGCTCTTCCTCGACTTCAGAAAGTGGTCGTGAATATGGGTATCGGATCACTCGTCACCGGTGGTCAGAAAGATTATTCTCTTTTTGAGAAACATCTCACGCTCATCACAGGTCAAAAACCAGTCCTCTCGAAATCCCGCAAGGCGATCTCGAATTTCAAACTCCGAGAAAATCTTCCGGTTGGTCTTACCGTCACACTCCGTGGTCAGCGTATGTATGATTTCCTCGAGAAGTTCATCCATATCGTCCTCCCACGAGTTCGTGATTTCCAGGGTCTCAAGCCAAAGAGCATAGATCACGCAGGAAATTTCAACCTCGGTCTCCGTGAACAGACACTCTTCCCGGAAATCATCCAGGATGATGTCATCAAGACCCACGGTATTCAGATAACTGTCGTCACAAAATCCGAATCTCCTGAGGACTCGCTTCTCCTCCTCCAAACCCTTGGTTTCCCATTTCATAAATAATATCTCTATGACACGCAAAGCTCTCATCGCAAAATGTAATCGCCGCAAGCTCCGCGCTGCACGTCAGAAGGCGAATGGCCAGAAGGTCACCTTCTCCACTCGTATCTACTCACAGTGTATCGTGACGGGTCGTCGTCGTGGCGTCATCGGTCGTTTCGGACTCTCTCGCATAGAGCTCCGTGAACGTGTCAACCGCGGTGAAATCCTCTGAGTTCGTAAATCTAGCTGGTAATTTTATTCTTCTTATGACTACTGATTCTCTCTCTGATCTTTTTGTTTCACTCCGCAACGCTCTCGTTCGCGGACATGAGACACTTGTTGTCCCGCATTCGACTCTCAAAGAGCGGATACTTCATATTTTTAAGAAAAATAAATATATCATCGATTATTCTCTCGAAGGAGATATCAAAAAAACGATCGTCATCAAGCTCGATAATTCGAAATACCGAAAAATCCCGACATTCCGTCGTGTGAGCACTCCTGGTCACCGTGTCTATGTCGGCTCTACCGCTATCAAAAAATCTCGTAATGGTACGGGTATCTATATTATTTCCACTCCAAAAGGTGTCATCACTGGCTATGAAGCTCGCGCTCTCAATGTCGGTGGAGAAATTATCTGAGAAGTTTATTAATTCTTTTTATGTCACGACTCGCTAAAAAACCTATTATATTTCCCGCTGGTGTCACCGCGACACTGGACGGTTCTACGCTGGTATTACAGGGACCAAAAGGGAAGCTCGACTACACGATCCCTTCGACCGTCACTGCGACCCTTGAGAACAACACATTGCTCCTTGGTAGCACGGCTGTTGAGAGAAAAGACCATGCTCAATGGGGTCTCTCTTGGGCACTTATCCAGAGTAGGATGCAGGGTGTTGCCGGAGAATTCAAGAAAACACTCGAGATCCAGTGAGTAGGTTATCGCGTCGAAATCGCTGGAACAAAGATCACTCTCGCTGTCGGATTCTCTCATAAAGTTATCCTTCAAATCCCTGCTGGTATCAGTGTTGTCCAAGATGCACAAAATCCAAATATCCTCATCGTTTCTGGTGTTGACGCACAAAAAGTTGGTGAATTTGCTGGCAAGATCCGTTCTGTAAAAACTCCAGAACCATACAAAGGCAAAGGAATCCGATATGTCGACGAATTCGTCCGTCGTAAAGCTGGTAAAACTGGTGCTAAAGCTGCTTAATTTTCTTCTATGACTTCTCTTACCTCTTCCCAAAAACGCATATCCCGACACAAACGTATACGAGCTCGTATTACAGGTACTTCAACCTGCCCTCGACTCTCTGTCTATCGATCAAACGCTTATATCTATGCTCAGCTCATTGATGATGTAGCAGGCAAGACTCTTGTGAGCGCTCACGATACAGAAATCAAAAAGGGAACAAAGCTCGATCATGCTCGTGCCGTTGGTGCTGATATCGCAAAAAAAGCAGAAGCCGCTGGTATCAAGACAGTTGTCTTTGATCGAGGCGGGTTTCTCTATACTGGTCGTATTGCAGTGCTCGCCGATGCAGCCCGCGAATGATGACTCAAATTCTAATATCCACATCTAACTCTTTCCTTTTATGTCAGACGAAACAATCATACCCCCAGCAGGAGATCCTGCAATAAACAACGACACAACCCCGGTTGAGGATACCCAAGTATCTGAAGTTGCCCAGACTCCAGAAACTGAGACTGCAGAAGCTTCAATTGATGATGTAAATACTGAAAGCTCTGATAGTATTGACGAGACTCAAATAACAGAAGAAACAACCTCAGCTTCCGATGAATCTTCTGAAGCAGCGAGTGATGTTTCAGCTACACCAGTACGCAGCACACCTCTGACAGCACTCTCTGCTCGCCCAGAACGTCCATCTCGTGGACAAGGTGGTGGCCGAAATGATCGTGGTGGAGACCGAGGTGGACGCCGTGACGATCGTCGTGGTGGGAAATCTGGTTTTGAACAGGTCAAAAAAGAATTCGAAGAAGTACTCCTCGAGGTCGGTCGTGTAACGAAAGTCACAAGCGGTGGTCGTCAGCTCCGTTTCCGTGCTGCAGTCGTCATCGGTGATCGAAATGGCCGCGTCGGATTCGGACTTGGGAAAGCTCAAGAAGTTTCCGTAGCTGTCGAAAAGGCGGTGAATTCTGCCAAGAGACACCTTATCAAGGTTCCACTCGTTAATGGCACTGTTCCTCACGATGTTCAGGTGAAATTCAAGTCTGTGAAGCTCATGATCCATCCTGCTACAGAAGGTACCGGTATCATCGCTGGTGGTTCTGCTCGTCGTATCCTCGAACTTGCTGGCTGTCAGAATATCCTCTCAAAACGTCATGGTGGACGAAATGTCATCACGACTGCCTATGCGACGATAGAGGCCCTGAAGATGTACCAAGTCAAAAATGAGAGAACTTCATTTGCTGCTAAAAAACCAGAAAAAACTAGTGAAGCATTAGCTTAATCAATTCATAACTCAAGTCCTCTTATGCTTACTCATTCTACTCTTCGCCCTCGTGCGACATCTCGTACGACCCCCAAACGTCTCGGTCGTGGATCATCTTCTGGAAAAGGTGGATTCTGCGGTCGTGGCTGTAAAGGTCAGAAAGCCCGAACAGGGAAAAAGATCCACCCTCTCTTCGAAGGTGGACAGACTCCTCTCCACATGCGTCTTCCGAAGCTCCGTGGAGGTGCTTATTCCGCGAAGACTCCGTTTGCTGTCATCCAACTCAGTGACCTCCAAAAACTCGCAGATGCTGGCCAAAAAGATATCACCATAGAGACACTTATCACTGCAGGATATGTTCGTGGTCAGAAGCCACGAGTGAAACTCCTCTCAGGAGGTGAACTCACTTCTCCTGTCACTGTTTCTCTCCATGCTGCGAGCCTGACTGCAAAAGAAAGCCTTGAAAAAGCGGGAGGTACTCTTACTCTGGTTGCATAAATATTTCTCTCTCTTATGAAGAATTCCTGGAAACAACTTCTCCGTTCATCAAGTCTTCGAAAGAAGATAGGCCTCACTCTGGGTCTTATCGTCATATACAAGCTCCTCTCTGTCATACCAGTTCCTGGTGTTTCGACGGATTCTCTGGCGAGCATGAGAAGTATTTTTTCTGCTCAACCAGGACTCGCGTTCTTTAGCTCTCTTATGGGTGGTTCGCTTGAGCGGTTTTCGATCATCCTCATGGGACTTTCTCCCTATATCAATGCATCGATCATCCTCCAGCTCCTCTCTGTCGTTATCCCAAAACTCGAAGAAATCAAAAAAGAAGGTGCACAAGGCCAGAAACGAATTAATACCTACACACGTATCCTCACCGTTCCTCTTGCATTTATCCAGAGCTACGGGATGATCCTCCTCCTCAATAGTCTCGTGCAGGGAACACCGATCGTTGATACGAGTCATTGGGGGAATCTCTTTGCCATGATGACGACTATCACTGCTGGTACGGTATTTCTCATGTGGCTCGGTGAACAGATCAATGAGTCAGGTATCGGAAATGGTATCTCTATGATCATCTTTGCCGGAGTCCTCTCTGATGTTCCAGGTCGTATAGCGACTCAGCTTTCGACCGTTACTTGGTCAGCATCTATCGGTACTATTGTTGGACAGATGCTCCCATTTTTTGGTCTCCTCATAGCTACACTTATAGTCATTTATATCATCATACGATTTACAGAAGGATATCGTCGTGTACCGCTCGTCTATACGCGTACTGGCCGTGATGAACGCTCATATTTTCCTATTCGCGTGAGTCAAGCAGGTATGGTTCCTATCATCTTTGCGATGTCTCTAGTGACATTTCCATACATTATGGGTCAGGCTATAGCACTTCGAAGTGCTGGTATGCCGGCTTTCGTCCGAAGTGCTGCGGATCTCATGGTCCAGCTCTTCAATCCAAACGCTCCGACATGGTGGTTTGTCCTCATATTCATAACGCTCGTTATCGGATTCTCCTATTTCTATCTCTCTATCACGTTTGATACGAAGGAAGTTGCCGAAGGTATCCAGAAGCGGGGTGGCTATATCCCTGGAATCCGTCCAGGCCGGCAGACGGCTGACTATCTCCGAAAGGTTTCCAATCATCTCAATTTCTTCGGAGGATCATTTATCGCTTTCGTTGCAGTTTTCCCGTATGTTGCGACACTCGTCAACAATGCCCTCAAGGCCAACAATATCCCAGCCCTCAATATAGCACAGATAGACTTCCTTATTTCAGGGTCTGGACTTATCATCGTCGTCGGAGTCATCCTCGAGCTTCTCCGCAGATTCAAGGCAGAATCTCAAGCGTATGATTACCGTAGATTTTTCTAATCATTAATTTTAATATTTATTTTATGGACGCAAAACTCATCGCACATATCCAGAATCTCGCCGCTGGTAAGAAAGATTTCCCAACCATACGAAGCGGTATGCAGGTCGAAGTATCTCAGCGTATTACAGAAGGTGATAAATCTCGTGTACAAAAGTTTGAAGGAGTGGTTATTCGAACAGGAGGTAAAACCCACGGTGAGAAAACCTATACTGTTCGTCGCGCAGTGGGTGGATTTGGTATTGAGAAGACTTTCCCGGTTTCTTGTCCAACAGTTGAAGATGTGAAGATCATACGTCAGTACAAGGTCAATCGTAAGAATATCCGCTATGTTCGAGATCTAGAGGGGAAATCAGCTCGACTCCGTGAAGTAAAAGCAAAAAATACTTCTTCAGTATCAACAAAGAAGGTATCAAAGACAAAATCTGCTCCAAAAACTGCAGCTGCAGAATAGCATTCAAATTTTCTCAAAAACTCCCCGCTTCGGTGGGGAGTTTTTTCTTGTTTTCAGATATTTTTCTCTATCATACTGCTATGAAAATACTTATAACTGGTGGTGCAGGTTTTATCGGTTCCCATGTCGTAGACGCTTGTGTTGAGAGAGGTGACGAAATCTGTATTATTGATAATCTCAGTACGGGTAATCGCGAGAATATATCTGAGCACGAAGGGAATACTCGTGTGCAGTTTCTGGAAGCTGATATCCGCGATCAGGTAAAGATAAAAGAGGTATTTGAAAAATTTCGCCCGGAAGTTGTTTTTCACTTGGCCGCGCAGATCAATGTCCGTGAATCAATCAAAAATCCACAGCATGATATCGAAGTGAATATCCTGGGGACTCTCAATATCCTCGAAGCGATGCGAGCAGTCGGATGCCATCGCATGATTTTTTCTTCTACAGGAGGAGCGATGTTCTGAGGGGATAATCCTCCCTATTCTGAGGAACAGAATGCCAATCCAGAAACTCCGTATGGTATCTCCAAACGCTCTGTGGAATTTCTCCTGGGTTTCTATGAACGACAATACGATATCAAGTCTGCGATCTTGCGATATTCAAATGTCTATTGACCACGACAGAATGCCCAGTGAGAGGCGGGAGTCGTCTCGATATTTCTGGAAAAAATAGAGAATAACCAAGCCCCTCTTATTTTCGGCGATGGATCTCAGACACGAGATTTCATCCATGTGGATGATGTCGTTTCAGCCAATCTCCACGCTCTTGATCAGAAACTCACCGGCATCTATCATGTAGGCACTGGCGTGGAAACATCTGTGAATGATCTCTGGAGAATCCTTGCTCGAGGATCTTCAATTACCCCAACCTATGCACCAGCACTGTGAGAAATACAGCGATCGGCACTTGATTCGACGAAATTACAGAGAACAGGATGGGAGATTAAGAAAAAACTTATTGATTTGGGAAAAAAGTAGCAGGGAATTTGGCTGAGGCAAGAAATAAAGTATCCGGAAGATAAAAATCTTTTTCATTTCCAAGAGCTACCTGGACAAAGTTCCGCGTTATCTCCATTAGTCGAGCTTCTGGGCCACCTTTTTTTAGAGGAATATTTCTTGCCTGATCTCCAGTTATTTGGATTTCTCCTGTCAGTGTACTAAAGTGTAATTCTTTACTATTTTGGAAATCTATACTGACCCGTTCCTCATTTTTACCTTGCCCCTTTACTCCATCAACACAAAATACTACATCATCAATAGTTCACTCAAGAAAATAGTTGTTAGATTCGTCGTGGAGAGTCTCTTTACATACATGAACTTTGGCCAGATCAACTGGACGTCAGAGTATTTTGAGGAGCATTGTTATTTCGTGTGCAAGGTGATCTCTACCTGCCGAACTCCCTGGCTTTGGTATATTTTGAGAGGTGAATGAGTGTGAGATGGAAGTGATTTTTCAGAATTCTTTTATTAATTCGGGTATCATATTCACAAGCTGTACATATCTCATATCAGTGATTCTTGGGAGACATGTCGTCATTCTTAGTCACTTTTTTTCTGCTTCTTGTTTGAGCTCTATCATATGTCAGAGATCTCTCGGATTAAGGGCCATAGGTTTTTCAACAAGGATATATCTGATTCATGCCTTTACAGATGTTTCCAAATCACTCATGTGATGATCATCAGGAGAAGCGATAATTATCCCGAGAGGTGTTTTATTGCCGTGTAGAAAAGTCGCCAAATTACAGCGATGCTGAGTAGCAACATGATTTGGTTTTACTGGTTCACCGTTAGCGGGGTCGATGGAGTCATATTTATATCCCATTTGAGCAAAGTGATCACCATGATCGCCTGCATGTCGACCTTTTCCTCCTGTTATGGCAAAAAGAGTTTCATCGGTTGGTGTATTCATATTTTTTTGTATAATAACTGACATAAATTACACATTTTTTCTGTTTGTCAATTTTTCATGGTCTATCATCACCTCAATACCCTCACGATTTTCCCTGAAAAACTTGCCAATAACTTGGATATCCTCTCACGGCTTCAAGGAAATATTCAAGCAGTTCCAGTCGTGAAGAGCAACGCCTATGGTCATGGGATAAACATTCTCGCGCCACTTCTGGCCTGATATGACATACCTTTTGTGTGCGTCGATTCCCTCTATGAGGCCTATGAACTCGAGAAATATGCTTACAAAAAGGATATTCTCATCATGGGATATGTCGACCCTCGAGATATTCCTCGCAGGAAAAATTTCATCTACGCTGTTTCAGATCTAGAATATGCAAGCGCTTTAATTCATCAATTTTCTCGCATAAGAATGCACCTATTCCTCGATACAGGTATGCATCGAGAAGGACTGTTCGACATAGATTCTGTATTTGCGAAAAATACTCTTACAAAAATTCACCCCAATATAGAGGGAGTTATGTCGCATCTCTCCACTCCAGATGATATCACAGTGACCAATCTGCAATTATCACGTTTTCAGTTCTTTCAAAATGAGCTTAAAATACAGGGAATCACTCCAAACTTTATTCATATTTTTGCCTCGGGAGGAATCATTCATGCGAAGGATTATTCTGCACCGGTAGGAAATATCGCCCGCACCGGTCTCGCTTTTTATGGATATGGGCATTCTGATTTACTCCCAGCACTTCGATTGACCACTCGGCTCATCCAAACAAAAGTTATTCAGAAGTGAGAAAAAATCGGTTATGATGGAACCTATTGTGCTGAGGGTACCATGAAGATAGGAGTTCTTCCGATAGGGTATAACGATGGTATGGATCGGCGATTATCGAAAGGGGGAGTTGTTTCACTCAATGGTACTCTTTGCTCCATCGTCGGGAGAGTGTCTATGAATCTGACAACTATAGATGTCACAAACTGTGATGTACAAGTATGAGATGAAGTCGTTGTTATTGATGAAAATCCTGTATCACCTCTATCTCTTCTACGACAAGCTGAGCGAGCCCAGATGATCCCGTATGATATGCTGGTTCATATGAATAAAGAAATGTACCGAACAATACCCTAATAATTGAGCGTCAGAGAACCATTGCCAGAGATACCGGCAGCACTTCCGGTACCAGAGATAAATACTGACTTATTGGTTTTGTTGACTGTTCCTGAGAAGCTGCCTGATGCTGGCATGATAAATGCACAGCTTCCTCCACCTGTTCCACTGATAACTCCATTATCACCACCGGCGTAAGTGCCTGTGATCTTTCCATCACATTCGCCCTCAAATGTTCCTGTGACAGCTCATCCACCGAGAGGAATAGTGAGAGATATATTTACAGAACGTGCTTTACCACGATAAGTACCCGAGAGGACACCAGTAGCCGTAACGGTTTCCGCAGTTGTTTCTTCATCCTCTGCGAAGAGCTCCATGATGCAATCCTCGACGCTCGCATCATCATGACATTGCTCGAGATAATTCACATATATCTGATCAGCACCAAAAAAGATCAGGAAAATGATCAGAATGATGACTATAATTCAGAGGCAGCTCTTGCCGCTCTGTCGAACATTTCAAGGAGAGTTCATAGAATATCATTAAAAGGTAAACACCTTGAATTCTATAAAGTTTTTGTGTAAAGTATAGCCACCTTTTGGACGGTGTATAGAAAATATTTACATTATTTATTTATAGCATATAATATACACATGCTGCTGGAACCACCTATAGATTCTGTGATTTCGCCATATCGTCGCCTTGCACGAAAAGCAGGAATCTGTCGTCTTAAATGCTCTGAGTGTGATTGCCCTGCATTGGTAGCTTGTGTACTCAGTGATCGCATTGAGATGCCCAGAGAACTTATAAAATTAGAAGAATTACCAACCGATATTTTAACATTAATTCGCAAAGCAGCATCTCAGATAGGTGAAGTAGTATCGGAACCGGATGATGCATCTGAGCATGTGCAAATAAGGAAAGATCAGACAGTATATGCCACTATGGGTTCTGACGATGAATTATAAGGGTTTCAAAATAATTTGACAATCGACCCTCGCTTCCTATACTCCCCGCATACCGATTTTTTCCGAACTCTTCGTGCACGAACAAACTAGATAACTCGTCCGTGTTTATCGCATAGCAACTATGCGGTTTTTCTGTGTCTTTTATCTCCTTCTTTTTTTCTGTTATGACTGCGAAAAAAACCACCAAACCTGCCAAACCTAGCCTACCGGTAGGCAGGAAAGCAGGAGCGAAAGCTTCCGCTGGGAAGCCAAAAAAAGCTAAACCAACTCCAAAGGCAGCAAAAAAAGTCTTGAAGAAGGTTTCAAAGAGTGTTGTAAAAAAAGCTAAACCAGTAAAAAAATTAAAGAATACAATGAAAAAACCTCTCAAAAAAGCTCCGAAGAAGATTTCAAAAACAAAACCAGCACTAAAGAAAAAAGTGGTTGCAAAAAAATCAGCACCAAAAAAGCCAGCTGTACCAAAGAAAGTAAAGAAAACACCACTTGCGAAAGCAAAGCCAGCCCCAAAAGCAAAAGCTCCAAAAAAATCAAAAGAAAAATCTGCTCCGAAAGTGTCCAAGCGTGATGTCATGATCACACCAGTGATCCACTCGGCTCGTGTCGAGAAACCAACACTTGGTGCTCTCTACGTACGATCTGGCCGTCACTTTTTCACAGAGGATCGCTCTATTGTGGATATGCCGGAGCTTATCTCAGCTCAACTCGATTCCTATGCATCATTTATTGATTTTGGACTTCAGGAAGCACTCGAGAGTGTTTTTCCTATTTCGGACTTTTCAGAAGAACGTGTTGAGATCCATTTTAAGTGAATGGAACTCGAAGAGCCACGCTATAGTCCAAAAGAATGTCGCCGCAAGAATCTCAACTACGAATCATATCTCCGAGTGAAACTCCAGATGCTCAACAAGGAAACAGGGGAAATCAAAGAAGACACAGTGTTCATGGGTGGTATCCCCCTCATGACAGCGCGAGGAACATTTATCATCAATGGTGTTGAGCGAGTCGTCGTTCATCAGATTATCAAGGCAGATGGTATCTCTTTTGAAGCTGATGCAGGAGTGTACACGGCAAAAATCAAACCAAAAAAAGGTGCATGGCTCGAATTTTCTATAGACAAGCGTGGAGTCATCACTGTCCGTATCGACAAGAAACGAAAGATGCCAGCGACGACACTTCTCCGCGCTTTCGGTATCGAGAGCGATGCAGCTCTTATCAAGGCATTTAGTGGTGACAAAGAGATGATCGCAAAATTTCTCCAAGCAACCCTCGAAAAAGATAAAACAAAAAATCAGGTCGAGGCATGGCATACCCTCTACAAGCTCATTCGTCCAGGTGATCTCGGTACTGATGAGAGAGTTGAGGATCTCTTCCGTACGACTTTTTATAATCCAAAACGATTTGATCTGGGTGAAGTGGCTCGTCTCAAAATGTCTCGAAAATTGGGAGTCAGCGGAAAATACGAAGGCGATGGTCGGTTCCTCTCTATAGAGGATCTCGTCGAGACACTACGCTATCTCATGAAGCTCCAGATGGATGATCCAACAGCGACACCAGATGATATCGATCGTCTCGATAATCGCCGTATCCGATCGGTTGGTGAGCTGATTCAAGAAAAATTCCTCGTTGGTCTCGCTCGTATGGAGCGTATTGCCAAGGATCGTATGACCGTTCTCAATCTCGATGAATCGACTGCTCGCAGCTTTATCAATCACAGACCAGTTGAGGCAGTGGTGAAAGAATTTTATTCGAGCTCACAACTCTCACAATTCATGGATCAGAGTAACCCTCTCTCTGAACTCGCTCACAAGCGTCGTATCTCTGCGATGGGGCCAGGTGGTCTCACACGTGAACGGGCATCGTTTGAAGTCCGAGATGTCCACCCGACACAATATGGTCGTATCTGTCCCATTGCGACACCTGAAGGTCCGAATATCGGTCTCGTACTTCACTTCTCATCTTTTGCCCGGGTCGACAAATATGGATTTATCCAAACACCGTACCGAAAAGTATCACATTTTGTGGCAAATAATGGGAAAGCAGCCATTCACCGTATCACCCTCGAGGATATCATCGACTCAAGCGGCAAAGTCCTTGTCCCAGAAAAAACCATTATGACCGGTGCTCATGCTGAGACACTCAAGAAGAGTTATAAAAAAGATGAAATCCTCGTTCGCGGATATCTCACCGATGCCTACGAGTATGTCGATGCCTATATAGAGCGTGATTTCACCATCGCTGAAGCGAATTCCCCGATTGATGATTATGGAAATTTTGCTGAGACTCGTCTCGGTGCTCGTCAAAACAGCGAAGCGACCATCGTCTATGTTCGCGATATTACTCATATCGATGTCTCTCCAAAACAAATTGTTTCAGAAACCACTTCGCTTATTCCGTTTCTCGAGCATGATGATGCGACTCGTGCAGAAATGGGATCGAACATGATGCGTCAGGCTGTACCACTTGTTCATTCAACAGCACCGATCGTCGGTACTGGTAATGAGCTCGAATTCGGTTACAAGAGCGGATACTGTATCCGTGCTCTCTATAACGGAAAAGTGCTCGGTGTCGATGCAAAACACGTCACTGTGATGTACGACAATGGAGAAAAGAAAACCTATGAGCTCCTCACATTCGAGCGATCAAATCACGACATGCAGATCCATCAGTATCCTCGTGTTTCTCACGGTCAGACATTTATGGCAGGTGATGTCCTCGTCGATGGTCACTCGATGGAAAATGGTGAACTCGCTCTCGGTCACAATCTCCGTGTTGCCTATATGCCATGGAATGGATATAACTTTGAAGATGCGGTAATTCTGAATGCCAACCTCGTCGAAAACGATATGTTTACCAGCGTCTCTATCAACGAATACACGCTCGATGTCCGTGAAACAAAACTCTGACCAGAAAGTACGACAAACGATATTCCAAATGTTTCCTCTGCGAAACTCCGTGATCTCGATGAAAATGGTATCATCCGTATCGGTGCTTTCGTAAAAGGTGGTGATATCCTCGTCGGTAAAATTACACCAAAAGGCGAACAGGAGCTTTCTCCAGAAGAGCGTCTCCTGCGCGCTATTTTCGGTGATAAATCAAAAGACGTCAAAGATTCTTCTCTCTATATCCCATCCGGTTCAGGAGGAAAAGTCATCGATGTGCAAATGCTCCGAAAAGAAGAAGGAGATAATCTCGCAACCGGTGTATTCCAGCAAGTAAAAGTCTACGTCGCACAAACCAGAAAAATCGAAGTCGGTGATAAGATGGCAGGTCGACATGGAAACAAGGGTATCGTCGCTCGTATTGTTCCGCCAGAAGATATGCCTCATACAGCAGATGGTCAGCCAGTAGATATCATCTTGAATCCTCTTGGTGTCGTCTCCCGTATGAACATCGGACAAGTGCTCGAGGCACATCTCGGTGAAGCAGCTCGACAACTCGGTATCAAAGTCGCTACTCCGGTCTTGAATGGTGTGACTATCGAAACAATCCATGACCTTATGAAGCGGGCAGATATGGATACTTCAGGAAAAGTGCAGCTCTATGACGGACAAACCGGTGAACCATTTAGCGAACATACCATGCTCGGTACTGTCTACATGCTCAAACTTCACCACCTCGTCGAAGACAAGATCCATGCTCGAGCAGTTGGACCATACTCTATGATCACGCAACAACCACTCGGAGGTAAGGCACAGAACGGAGGTCAGAGATTCGGAGAAATGGAGTGTTGGGCTATTCAGGGTTACGGTGCGGCAAATATCCTCCAGGAAATCCTCACGATCAAATCCGATGATATCACAGGACGTACTCAGGCATATCGAGCTATCGTCAAGAACGAATACATCAAGCGTCCAAGTGTTCCAGAATCATTCCATGTTATGATCAAGGAGCTCCAAGCTCTCGGTCTCAAGATGGAACTCCTCGAACAGTATGAAGTCTCGGAAAGGACTGATCAATACAACGATCGTATGAATGAAGTAGAAGTTCTCTCAGAAATTGCCAAAACTGCTTCTTCCGCTGAATAATCCCCCCATTTTCTAATTTTCGCTTATGACTCACGACGACAACACACTCGATGAAAATCTCGCTCCAGAAGGAGATCTCGATGAGACACTGACAGACGAAGTTCCCGATCTTCTCGAAGATGAAGCTTCGGCAAAAGAAGTCGAGCCAGATTTCTTTGCTGAGGAAAAAGAGAATTTTCTCGGAGAAGATAATATGAATCCGTATCTGACGGACGAGATGACGGATTTCTTGAATGACAGAATTACTGATTATTCTGCCATCGGAAAAAATGCGGGAAAGCAAAATATCACAGCCGGAAAGAACCTCAACAAAGTTCGAGGTATCTCTATCTCTATTGCAAAAAAAGAAGATATCCTCGCTCAATCACACGGCGAAATTCTTATCTCTGAAACTATCAACTATCGTACTCAGCGTCCAGAGCGTGGAGGTCTCTTCTGTGAACAGATTTTTGGTCCACGAAAGAACTACGAATGTGCGTGTGGAAAATACAAGCGTATCCGCTACAAGGGAATTATCTGTGAGCGTTGTGGTGTAGAAGTCACGACATCTCAAGTTCGACGTCAGCGCATGGCACATATCGAGCTCGCTTCTCCGGTTGCACATATCTGGTTTCTCAAATCCGTCCCAAGCCGTGTCGGTCTTATGCTCGATGTACCAGTTAAAAAGCTCGATCAAGTAGTCTACTTTGCTGCCTACCTCATCATCGATGTCCATGAGGATTTTCGAAAAGATGCACTCGCTGCTCTCGAGGATCGATTCAAGCAAACATATACCGAGATGCAAAAAGAATTCCAAGGCATGCTCAACGAAGCAAAGATCGCTCATGAGGCTGGCGAGATGAAGGAAAAAGCTGTTCGTGAAATGGAGCGTGATTGTGAAACAAAACTCGATGAGCTCGATCTCGAATACCGTGAAATGAAGGATAAGCTCGAATGACTCACAGGAGGAACTGTTATCTCAGAGCTGGACTACCGACTCCTCATGGATCGTTTCCCGCAAGTATTTGTCGGAGGTACAGGTGCACAGGCGATCCGAGAACTTCTCGATCGTGTTGATCTCTCTGCTCTTATCCAATCACTCCAAAAGGACATCAAATTGGCACCGAAATCAAAGGAAAAGAAACTCCTTCAGAAGCTTCGTCTCGCAATTGATCTCTTCTCGAGTAATCAGCATCCTCGTGACTTTATCATGGAGGCGCTTCAGATCCTTCCTCCTGATCTCCGTCCGATGATCCAGCTCGACGGTGGACGTATGGCGAGTTCAGATCTGAACGATCTCTATCGTCGTGTCATCAACCGAAATAATCGTTTGAAAAAACTCATCCAGCTCGGTGCTCCAGAAGTCATTTTGAAAAATGAAAAACGTATGCTCCAGGAATCCGTCGATGCTCTCATCTCTGGTTCAGTGAGGAGCTCTCGTTCTGGGTATGCGATGGCGAATAAGCGAAAACTGAAATCATTGACTGACATTCTGAAAGGTAAACAAGGACGATTCCGTCAGAATCTCCTCGGTAAACGAGTCGACTATTCTGGTCGTTCTGTTATCGTCGTCGGTCCGCAGCTTGCGATGGATCAGTGTGGTCTCCCAAAACCTATTGCACTGACACTTTTCCGACCCTTTGTTATCGGAAAATTGATCGAGCGGGAATATGCATTTAATGTAAAACATGCAGAGAAAATCATCGAAGAAAATACCAAAGAAGTCTGGGATGCTCTGGAGGAAGTCATCGAAGGGAAATACGTCCTCCTTAACCGTGCTCCGACGCTCCACCGTCTCGGTATACAGGCATTCCGCCCAACGCTCGTCGAAGGTAAGGCGATTCATCTCCACCCACTCACATGTGTAGCGTTTAATGCTGACTTTGACGGAGACCAAATGGCTGTTCACCTCCCACTCACTCCAGAAGCGCAACGTGAAGCTCGTGAACTCATGGCGACATCAGCGAATATGCTCAATCCTTCCAATGGTGAACCGATCGTTTCCCCAACACAGGACATGATCCTCGGGTGTTATTTTCTGACAAAAGAGACGCCGAATTCATTCAAAGGTCACACCTTTGGTTCCTACGATGATGCGTCTATTGCATTCCTCAATGGTACTATCACACTTCACACACAGATCCGAGTCCGAGGCTGGGTTCCTCTGACAAAAGATGGTGCCTTCATGACCTACGGGCGTATGCGTTTCAACGCAGCACTTCCAGCGGGATACCCATTCCAGAACATAACAATGACCAAGAAGCAGCTCTCAAAACTCCTCTCTGATATTTTTGAAACCTATGGAACAGAAGTCACGGCGAAAGTAGCGAACGAAATCAAAAACCTCGGATTCAAATACGCGACAATGAGTGGACTTTCTATCTCCGAGAGCGACATGTTGACGCCATCAAACAAGGGCGAGATCCTCGAAAAGGCGACAGAGAAAGTTCGTACGATCCAGTCTATGGCTTACGAAGGTTTCCTGACAAATGATGAACGCTATGATCAGTCCATCCGTATCTGGAGCCAAGCAAAAAACACGATCGAAGCCGAGATGAAAAAAGTCTTCCCGAAAGAAAACCATATCTACCACTTCATCGATTCAGGAGCTCGAGGAAGCTGGGGAAATGTCACACAGCTCTGTGGTATGAAGGGTCTCGTAGCGTCTCCATCCGGTAAGACGATTGAGCTTCCAATTAAATCAAATTTCAAGGAAGGTCTCACAGCACTCGAATACTTCATCGCAACGCACGGAGGTCGTAAAGGTAAGGCAGATACAGCGCTCAAAACGGCTCAATCTGGTTATATGACTCGTCGTCTTGTCGATGCAGCTCAGAATATTCTCGTCCGAGAAAACGATTGTGGAACACTTCATTTCGAGGATATCGAACGTGAAGGAGGCAAATCTGTCGTCTTCCAGGAATCATTCGAAGAGCGCATTTACGGAAAGATCCTTGCAAAAGACCTGGTCGAAGGAGGCAAAACTCTTGCGAAGAAAAGCGATATCATCGATCAGACACTCCTGAAGACTATTCTCGCATCAAAAGTAGAAACCGTTCCAGTCCGAACCATTCTCATGTGTGAAACACACGAAGGTGTCTGTCAGCACTGTTATGGTATGGATCTCGCACGTAACCGTATCGTCGATATCGGTACTCCTATCGGTATCGTCGCTGCTCAGTCTATCGGTGAACCAGGAACGCAATTGACCATGCGTACATTCCATACTGGAGGAGCCGTAAAAGAAGGAGGAGATATCACGACTGGTCTTACCCGTGTCGAGGAACTCTTCGAGGCTCGTACACCGAAATACCTCGCAAAGATCAGTCATATCGACGGTGAGGTCACAAAGATCGAACACACAAAGACATCAACCACCGTTTCTGTCCGTGCGTATAAACCAGAAACACGAGAATACTACATCCCTCATGACTATGAGCAGGAAGTGAAAACAGGTGAGAGTATTAAAGTGAAGCAGATGCTTGCACGATCTCCGGAGACCAAGCAAAAAATCCTCGCAACGACTGCTGGTATTGTCTCAAAAGTTGAGAATGGCATCATCTATGTCTCAGACACAGAAGCCCAGACTCTCGAATACATCATCCCATTTGGTCGTAAGAATACGATTCAGAAAGGTGATAAAGTACAGAAAGGTGATAAGCTCTGTGAAGGAAATATCGATGTCGAAGAACTTATGACTGTTGCTGGTCCGGCAAAAGCGCAGCAATACATCGTCTCTGCTGTGAAGGAAATCTATGCTTCTCAGGGGCAGACCGTGAACGCGAAACACATCAGCTGTATCATCCGCCAGATGTTCTCAAAAGTCACCATCATCGAACCAGGAGATTCAGAATTCTTCCAAGGGGATACCATCGATATTGGTATTTTCAATGACTCGAACAAGAAGCTCGTGACAGTTGGCAAGAAACAGGCCATCGGTCAGCGTCTCGTTCTGGGTATCGCAAAAGTATCGCTCCATTCAGATTCATGGCTCTCTGCTGCTTCATTCCAGGAGACAGTGAAAGTCCTCGTGGATGCTGCGAGCAAGCGTCGTATCGATCATCTCGAAGACATCAAGTCAAACGTCATCATCGGTCGTCGTATCCCGACACTCCAATACTTCAAGAATAACCTCGAACCAGACGAAGAATACTACGAGGGAAATGTCACAGACATCACCGAAGTACATTCTGCGCACGCTCTCGTTCCAGACGTTGAATAGTAGTTATTGAATGAGAAAAAATCCCCACCGGTCGGTGGGGATTTTTTGTTCACGTGAGTTTGTCATTCCAGCCAAGTGAGCTTGCGAGCGCGAGGTGGAATCCAGGCCAGTGAATTTCCTTTCTTTTACTTTTTGTGCAAAAAGTAACAAAAGCATTTAGGGGACAAAAACTCGGTCAGTTTTTATCATCTACCAGTTCTGTATTCATGGACCTTAAACAGTTTGTCCCCTAAAAACCTGTTTCTAAATAGCAACCCTCATCTACGACATATACCCGATTACAGCTCCCATGGCACCGAGGCAGACGATATTAAACCCTATATTGATCAGTGTAAGCTTCGCTGATTGCTGCTCATAGAGAGCATGCATAGCGAGAATAAGAGCTACGACGACTGCATAGCGCATACCGACAAAAAATCCTGCAAACGTCGTGTGTCCTCCGATAAAGATCACATACATTTCGATTTGCAGAGCCACGAGGAGTGTTATGAGGACATTCCAGTACATTGCCTTCATATTTTTCTTGCACTGGGCTTCTGTGAGGCCGACGAGTTTCATCCACTGTTTTCCAAAAAGCGGACCATACCAGATAAATCCCAGGATAAACGCAACTACGAGTGCAGCCACGAGGTGGAGAGGTGAGACCGCTGAGAGTACCTCAAGCGGATGCCACATATACGGATTTGGGGGGACGGTGAGCATAGAAGTCATGATAAGAAATAAGAGTTCTCATTATAGCACCACCCGAGTCATTGCAAGACTTTTTAGATGAGAGCCCCAATCACCATGCCCATAGCACTCGTAGAAACGATGATATATCCAGCATTGATCAGAAAGAGTTTTATCGGTTTTTGCTCATAGAAATAATTGACAGCCAGGAGGAGACAAGCGATGAGTCCAAGGTCATATCCGATCAGGAATGCTTGAGCAGGCGTATCGTATTCAAAATGCTTGCAAAATGCCGCGATATTTGCCGATATTAGGAATGCTATAGGTACGTGCCAGAGCATTGCAGTGAGGTGATTCGTCCCTCCCGTTTTTTCCTTGAGACCTGTGAGCTCCATCCAAGCCGTTCCAAATATCATAGAGCTGTACCAAATCATCCCAATAAAAACTGAGACAATCGTACTGACCGTATCGGCCGCCCAGGAAATATTTGTGATGATATGAAATATATCGGAGAGAAGATTCATAAAAAATAATTATATCCTCAGTATAGACTCACTTCTGAGTTTGAAAATACTGCCTTATTGCGAAAAATAAGAGATAATTATAATATAGGTATGTCCCCCCCCACCTGAAAATTGGCAATGATGAAGTGCTGAGGATCGAACTTGGCAGGAGTGATATCATAGACTCGTTTTACGAGATCAGCTGATTATAAATGAACTTGCTGACAGGGAATTTGGTGGGAGTCAGATCGAGGCGATGAAAGCACGATTTAAGTGAAATATTAGAATGGCGCTTATGGGCTATTTGCCCAAGGATTGGCAACTCTATTCTGATGAAGAAAGAAAAGCGCTCCAAAAAACATCTCACGATCCAGTATTACGTACATCTCTCAGAGATCTTATGTTAGGTATTGAGGATATCGATGATAATACGCCTATTGATCCAAATGCAGTAATAAAAAATTCCAAACCAAAGCAATAATTACTATGAATACTCTCTCTCAAAGATCTCACGAACCCAGCATTCTTGCCCAAACCACTGCACCTGTTGCTCGAGCATTGCTGGAATTTCAAAATAAAGTGGCAAAAGCATTATGACTCAAAAATGCTAATACAGCGAGTATGGCCGTCGGAGGAGCCGGATTAGTCATGATGGGCACTTCTATAGCTGCTTCTGCCATCCTCGGCCCAGCTGGTCCTGCTCTGTATGGTGTTGGTTGGTTGTTTACTACTGGTGCTGCAGTCGATTTTGGCACAAATTATGCTCTAGGGAAGCTGGCGAAATCGGATGGGCAGGGAAAACCTTTGAACTCGTAATCGAAATAATCTATCCTTTTGGTCCTCTGATGATATCCCACTTTCTGAGAAGGATTTTGTAGGTCGTATCGATTTCACAGACTTTCCCACGGATATCGTCCAAGAGTTGTTTCAGAGTGCGATTGATATGGCTTACCATGCTGGGATTTTTTGGAAGTTTCTTCAAAAATTCAATGATTTTGTCTTCATAATATCCGCCTTTTCCTATGAAATAGGAGAGCGCATCGACCACGAGTTCATATCGTGTAGATGTAGTCATACGACTATATTCTTCAAAGAGGGAGAGAAATGCTTGTACATGCTCTCATTTTTCCAGAAGTTTTACCAGTGCGTGCTCCTGAGAGCGAAGAAGTGCTGAGGTGCTTTCCAAGATACGAAAGGATGTGCCAGAGACTTTCTTACGGTTGTGCCGTATTGTTTCGATTCCGGTTACATGGTCATACATATCTGTCGTTGTTCCAAAGACGGCTATTTTCCCTTTTCATGATTCGGTGCGGAAGCTGATGAGGCGAGCGGTAGTCTTTCCTGGAGACTGGAGTGTTGGTTCTCGTTCAAAGACGTGAGCACCCGCCAGAATGCTAAGAAATCGATGCCGTATCCAGAGCTTGTAGCGAAGACGAGCTTGAGCGGTATAGGTGTCATAATCGTCTGGGGCAAGATCCATCTTTTTGATGACTTCATCGCTGATTTTCATCGGATCGATGGGAAGAGTTAATATGATATTCCTGATATCCCCTTCCGTGATATGTTCCTCTGGATTTGGGAAAATCGCAGGTATTCCCGAAGGACAAAATGTCCGCATGATATAGGAGAGGAGTGTCGCAGATTGTCTGTGTTTTTTGATGTTTATGGTGTGTGAAAGCTGGGCACGTGAGATAGTATGGGTGGGATGTAATTGCAGAAGTGTTTTGAGCTTGGTCTGGAAGTGTCGAGTGGTGACTTGGATAAGTCATCGAGTTACTTCGGGTTTATCCATTAGTCGCCTGATACGACCTTCGTGCCCTTGGGGAAAATCGTGATGTTTGTTTCTCGAGTAGACGACCGGGAGATTCCCAACAGCATAACCTCGTGAAGGACAAATATTCAATCGAAAGAGTTGTTCCTCTACAGAGTTGATGAGCCTCACGGCACCTGGCTCGTTATCGCTCGTACAATCCATATCGACCAGGGCGTTGAGAGGAGAGTCATGACCAGTGAGAGAAACCATAGCTATAGTTATATATCAAAAACCCAATAAGGCAAATATTGAACACATATTGTTCTCTTTTTTAGAGGTATGTTTTATCTCTCGGAAAATGGCACTATTCTGGATTTTTCTCTTCCATATCATATTTTTTCCATCTTCCAGATTTGGGATTTTATTTTTTTATAAAAAAGATTTGCAATAAAGGGCTTTTTCTCTATGATGCCGCCACGTATCATAAAGCTTGCCTCAATTCATGGCTAAAGAAGAGAAAATACTTGCCCAAGGCACTGTGCTCGAGTCGCTCCCCAACGGGAGTTACCGGGTTCGGATAAATTCTCTTTCCGGTCAAGAGCTCGGCGACAATGGTATGGTCGTTTTCGGCCACGTTTCGGGTCACATGCGCAAGTGCAATATCTCTCTCATCAATGGTGATAAAGTAGATATCGAACTGACGCCCTATGATCTGGAGAAAGGTCGCATTATTTATCGTCATAACGTCACACAATCTGTATGAAAGTACGCCCGTCCATAAAAAAACGTGATCCACACAACGATGTGATCGTTGTTCGTTGGAATAAGAGCCATACCAGGAGGTATGTCCGCATCATCAACAAAAAAAACAGACGTTATAATCAGCGTCAGGGTTAATTTCATTTTCTCTTTTCAATTATTATGGTACGCATTTCTGGAGTCAACATTCCAAATAACAAACATCTCTGGGTCGCTCTCACTTCCATCTATGGAATAGGTCCTACCAGGTCAAAGGCGCTTCTCACAGCAGGGAAGATAGAGCTCGACCGTCGGGTTGAGTCACTCTCTGAAGAAGAGCTCGGTATCGTCCGAGACGAACTCAAGAAATATACGCTCGAGTGAGATCTCCGTCGAGAAATTACTGGAAATATCAAAGCCCTCCAGGATATCAACTGCTATCGTGGTGTTCGTCACAAGAAAAATCTCCCAGTCCGTGGTCAACGTACGAAGACAAACGCTCGTACAAAACGCGGCAAGAAAGCAACCGTTGCAAATAAAAAAGTAGTCGCTAAATAATCCTCTTTTATGGCTCAAACACTTCGAAGAAATAAGAAAACAAAACGCGTCGTCGAACAAGGCGTCATCTGCGTTTCTGCTCTCTACAACAACACACACATCAGTGTCTCTGATACAGATGGAAATGTCCTCACATGGCACAGCGGTGGACGTGCTGGATTCAAGGGTGCTCGTGAAGCGACTCCCTATGCAGCGACTATGGCTATGGAGAAATGTCTCGAAGAGGCGATCCGTCTCTATGGCATCAAGCGCGCTCACGTCTGTGTAAAAGGTGTCGGTTCTGGCCGTGATAACGCACTTCGCGCTATCGTCGCTGCTGGTGTCGAGATCGATTCTATCGTTGATGAGACTCCAGTCCCATACAACGGTACCAAGAAAAAGAAAATCCGTAAACTCTAATTTCTCCTATTTAATTTATTATGCGTTATACTGGTCCAAAAAAGAAACTCTGTCGTCGCGAAGGTAAGAATCTCTTCGGAAGTGAGAAATATTCTCTCAATGATTCGAAGAGAAAACTCCTTGGTAAGAATGTCGGTCGTATGGGCCTCTATGGTCAGCAACTCCGCGCAAAACAGGCTACCAAGCGTATGTTTGGTGTCTCAGAAAAACAATTTGCCAATTATTTCAAAAAAGCATCTCGCATGGGAGGAAATACTCTCGCGAACATGCAGCGTCTTCTCGAAACTCGTCTCGATGTCGCTGTTCTCAAGGCCAACTTTGCCCGAACGATCATGCAGGCACGTCAGTTCGTCAGCCATGCACATTTCGTCGTTAATGGTCAAAAGGTTGATATCCCATCATACCAGATATCTGTCGGGGATATCATCGAGGTTCGAGAGAAACTCAAAGACACACCACTCTACCGTACGCTCCAGACCGAGTCAGAAGAATTTCTCAAAAACAATCAAGCTGGAAAAGTCTCTGCGGTTGATTGGATCGATGCAGACCCAAAGTCATTTCGGATCACGATCAAGCGTCTCCCTGAGACTCAAGACTATGATCAGAGTGTCGATATGAAAAAGATCATCGAGTTTTATTCAAAATAGTTCTTTTCTTTACTTTTTAATCACGAAGTTATGCACATACTCCATACTGTCATCGGCCTCCCAAAAGTAACAGAGCACCGTACCGCTCAAGAGGATTTTTCATTGGAGTCTGTCTTTGATATCACACCACTTCCACGAGGATATGGTTTGACTCTCGGTCATGCACTTCGACGCTCTATCATCTCCTCTATTCCTGGTACACGTGTGACAGGAGTAAAGATTGAATGAGTCAGTCATGAGTATACGACGCTCCCAGGTGTTCGTGAAAGTGTTCTCGATATCATGCTCAATCTCAAGAATCTCGTTCTCGAGAAATCTGATACTGGTGTCGTATGGATATCTCTCAAGAAAAATAAAGCAGGGAAAGTCACGGCAAGTGACATCAAAACAAGTGGTGGCGTTGAAATCCTCAACAAGGATCTCTACATCACAGAGATTGACCGTGATGGATTCGAGCTCGATATCCAGATCCGAGTCGAGAAAAATGTCGGCTACAAATCAATCGAAACTCTCAAGAAAGAAGATGATGATGTTATGATCCTCGTCGTTGACGCGAGTTTCTCTCCCGTTATCAATGTCAGCACAGAAGTGAAGAGCGAACGATACGGTGACATGACAGACCTCGATCGTCTCTCTCTCACCATCAAAACCAACGGTTCTATCACTCCAGAAAGTGCTCTCAAGTTCGGTGCTCAGATGCTCCGCTCATACTTTGACATCTTTTGCGATTCAGAAGTCTTGGTTGAGAACGAATTTATGGGTGATGTCCGCACGCTCCGTGAAAAAGAGAAAAAGGACGCACAAGCAACAGAACACCGCGAGAATTTCACACATATAGATTTCCTGGGCCTCTCTCCACGTACACTCAACGCTCTCGTCAATGGAAATATCCTCTCTGTCGAACAGCTCGAGAAATGCACTGAAGCAAAACTTTCTTCTATCAAGGGCTTTGGAAAGAAAGCGATGGACGAGGTTCGTGCCGCTCTTGCTACTCAGAATAAGAAACTTCTCGGAGATGATTAAAACTTATTAAACATATTAAACTTACAACTTATTAAACTCCTATGCGACACCGTTCCAAAAAACATCTGAAAATGAACTGACGTGATGTGAATCACCGAGATGCAGTTCTGCGTAATCTGGCTTCCAGCCTCTTCGTACATGGGAAAGTAGCGACGACACAGAAACGTGCCCGTGCTGTGACCCCACTCGTCCACAGCCTCATCCGAGTAGCTCAAGAAAAAGATACGATGAATACGATTCGTGCTCTCCAGGCATCTCTCTATACAGAAGTTGCTTCTCGTGCTGCGATTGATTTTGCCAAGAGTACCAAAAAAACATCTGGTTTCACTCGAGTCACTCCACTCAAATTCCGTGCTGGTGATGCGAGCCTCCTCGTCACTCTCGAACTTCTCGTCTAATATCCCTTCCCTTTGTTCCTCTCTATGAAAACTCTTTTTCCAAACAATCCTGAACGTAAATGGTATATCATCGATGCCAGTGGCCTCACGCTCGGACGTCTCGCAACGGTTATTGCCCAGAAACTTTCTGGGAAGACAAAACACACGTACTCTGCGCATATCGATGGTGGTGATTTTGTCATCGTGACCAATATAGAAAAAATCAAGACAACTGGTCGCAAGGAATCACAAAAAGAATACCACACGCATTCACAATATATGGGCGGTCTCAAGACGGTCACTCTCGGTGATCTCCGTACAAAGAAACCATTTGAACCTCTCAAGCTCGCGGTTGCCGGCATGCTTCCGAAAAATAGCCATCGTGATGAGATGCTCTCTCGCATGAAGCAATTTCAGGGAAGTGAACATAGCCATGAGGCACAAACTCCAGAAATCCTTACTCTCTCCTAATTCCTGTCTTCTATGAAATACACTTACGCAATCGGCCGCCGAAAAACTGCTACTGCCCAAGTCCGCCTCTTCGCTGGAAAGGGTGATTCGGAGGTAAATGGACGTCCTCTCAAGGAATATGTCACTCGTGACGATCTCCTCTCTCTCGTCCATACTCCGATCAAAGTCGCAGGAAATGGTGACTATCATTTTTCTGTCACAGTTATGGGATCAGGAGAAAGCGCTCAGGCACAGGCCATTGCTCACGGTATCGCACGAGCCCTCGTCATCATCGATGAATCATTCAAGACAGCGCTCCGTGAACACGGACTTCTGACGCGAGATGCCCGCAAGGTAGAGCGTAAAAAACCAGGTCTCCACAAAGCGCGTAAACGTATCCAATGGTCTAAACGTTAATTCAACTCTATCTCTTCCCTATGACTACCATCCAACAACTTATCCGAAAACCACGCGTAAACAAGCTCCGCAAGAGCAAGTCTCCTGCCCTCATGCAGATCAGGAACAATCTCGAGCGTCTCAACCTCCCTCTCGCATCTCCACAGAAGCGAGGAGTGTGCACAAAGGTCTACACCATGACTCCAAAGAAGCCCAACTCAGCGCTCCGAAAGGTCGCAAAAGTACGTCTCACGAATGGATACGAAGTCATCGCGTATATCGGTGGTGAAGGCCACAATCTCCAGGAGCACAGCGTCGTCATGATCCGTGGTGGTCGTGTAAAAGACCTTCCGGGTGTACGATACCATATCGTCCGTGGTGTTCTCGATACTCAATGAGTTGCTGATCGAAAGCAGTCACGCAGCCAGTATGGTGCAAAACGTCCTAAAAAATAATACCTCTCTTCTATGATACAAACACATCTCCAAAAATTTACGAATTATATCATGCAGGGCGGCAAGAAGCATCTCGCTCGCAACCTCTTGACTGAAGCATTTAAGATCATGAAAGAGCGTGGTAATAAAGAGCCAGAAGCAGTTATGGAAAAGGCATTTGAAAATGTCATGCCCCGCGTAGAAGTGCGTCCAAAGCGTATTGGTGGTGCTATATTCCAGGTTCCTGGTGATGTCCTCCCAAAGCGTCAGTTTTTCCTCGCTTCCAAGTGGATACGTGAATCAGCACAGGCAAAAAAGGGTACACCATTTGCGGAGGCACTTGCGACAGAATTTATCGAAGCATCGCAGGAAACAGGCAATGCATTTAAAAAGAAACTCGATGTGTACAAAAATGCTGAAGCAAATAAAGTGAATGCTCGTTTTGCCCGTACAGCAAATGCCACCCAGAACAATTAATATATTCTTTCCTAATTCCTATTTATGGCTCATAAAAAAGCACTTTCCTCAACCAAAAACGGCCGTGACTCACAGGCGAAACGCCGAGGCGTCAAGGTCTATGCAGGGACTTCGGTGATTGCGGGGAATATCATCGTTCGTCAGAAAGGGAACAAGATTTTCCCTGGTGTTGGCGTTATCCAAGGTAAGGATTTCACACTCCAAGCAGTTACTGATGGAGTGGTACGATTCTATGAAAAAGGACGCACACGCTTTGACGGAAAACAAAGCCGAGCGACCTATGTCACTGTTGATGCGAAATAGTTGCAACGTAATTTCTGAAAAAAACAATGATCCAAACAAGGGTCATTGTTTGTATTTTCCCTGAAAATATATATCGTAGAAACAATCTATGCTGAAATTCCTCTTCCGCACATCCTGGCATCATATCAGTCGTATGCCGTATGCCTCACTCGGAGTGATATTCGGATTCTCACTTCTCGGAGTGACTCTCCTGATTGGTGTCTCGATGCTGCAGTTTCTGACGGAAGAACGGACAGAGCTTGAGAGCCATTTTACCTATCCTCTTGCCCTGAATCCTGCCTATACATTTGAGAGTAAGCGTGTCCATGATTTCGCCGAAAGTTTAACCTCTGCCGGCCTAAAACAACCACTCGAATATATCACGCGCGAACAAGCCCTCGATAATGAGATAGCAAAAAATCCGGGTATCACGAGCGTGCTCGCCGGTGAGAATCCTCTGCCAGATGTCATTATAATACCTCTTCAAGGCATGAATACTGATATTCTCTGGACGCGTATACAGGAACATCGTGATCTCTTCGAATCTGGGATAGAGGTGTCCAATCTGCGTTCACGACTTGAGCGATTTGAGAATTCACTGCAAGAGATACGGGATATCTGGATGATCCTCCTGATATTTATAGGACTTACTCTAGCACTTATGATTCTCGTTTTTATAGCCATCATTCGCTATCATCTCCGGCTCTTCCAGGATGAGCGTATTGTGGGACGCTTGGTAGGAGCTGATCCAGTATTTATCTGGGGACCGCATGCTATCACGGGAACCTTCTATATCGCTCTGAGTGTCGGATGTGCACTAGGATTTTTTCAGATATTTCAGCATCTTGTGTAGCATATCGCGGTGTTTCCAGAGGAGAAATATGCCTCCTCAGAATACAAAAACGAGCGTGATACCAGTAGTATAATTTTTGATGAGTGCCGCATTGTCACCAATGAGATATCCCATAGTGATGAGGATAGTATGCCAAATAGCCGACCCTGCGAGCGTCAGTCCCATAAATTTCCAGAAAGGCATATGAACCATTCCCGCGGGGAGAGACATGAGCTGACGTACGAGAGGGATGAGTCGCCCATAGAAGGTGTAAAAATTTGCATCTTCCGCATAGAGTTTCTTTGCTTCATGGTAAGCGTGTCTCTTGATGAGAAAATATTTGCCATATTTCTCGAAAAACACATCACCGATGTAATACCCGATGTAATAATTCACCGTCGCACCGATAAAGATCGCCACGAGTGATATGACGAGTCCCACGAGTGGATTCATGGTGCCACGGGCTGCCTGGATACCTATAGCGAGCATGGGAACTTCCGATGGAAAGGGGAGCATCGAGGATTCGATGAGCATCATGACAAATATGGCCCAATAATCGACAGTTTGAAAGAGATGATAGATGTATTCGTAAAATGGATCGAGCACAGGATGATATTAATTTTGGGCAGTGATATAAATTGTTTTCATGATATTTTTTCCACTTTCCTTTTCATAGACATCGAGCTCATAGTCGCCTGCCTCTGTTATGATGATATCTCGGAAGGTCACAGATCCCTGATCGGAGGGAATCCAGACATATCATTCATCGGGTAGGGGAAGTGAGATATTGAGATAGGATCCGAAGAGGAGGTCAAAATAAAGAGGACTGGCATAGTTTGTGATGATCTTATCATCTTTATCGAGAGCTTTCACTGTTATATCAAAGGGTTCACCAACCGTGACTTCACTTGGTGCTGTGACATCAAAACGAGCGATTGTTCCAGGTGTATTGGTGAGAGTTGACGCTGCTCATTCACTCGGGATCACGATAGTGATGCCATTTTGGTTATTTTCAGGAGCGGATGTGAGATCCACACCAGGCATTTTCGTATCGGTGATATACTCCATTTTCTTTCCCGAAAATCGCATATTATATATCATACCAAAGACGTCGACACGTGCTGCGAGTGCATCGGGACCGAAATTTTTCGTCGAAGAAATGATATGATACTGGAGAGCCCCTGCGAGTATATCGATTTCCCATTGTGGCATATCTTTTGGATAGTTTGTTGGGTCAGTATTTCTTGCATATGGTATGTTACCTGCGCGCATGATGATGGCGAGAGCTTCAATGCGGGAAATCGGTGTATTTGGTTTTGCGAGATTATTTGCCCGGGTGATGATATTTTGATCCGCAGCGATTTCGACCGCACGGCATATCCAATTATTTACTCGGTCATACTGCACGTCTTGAAAATAATTCCGGCAGTAGTATTTTTCCGGAAGAGTAGCATCAGTGATCTTGAGGGCTACTCCGATGGCTTCTGCTCGAGTGATCGTATCTCCGAGGCGATAGCCATCTGGAGTTTTCTGATCGACGATGATATTGTAGTTCGCGAGCGTATCTGCTATCGTAAGTTCCAGGGGGCTGGATGCAACTGATACAGATGAAACAAAAAGTAGAACCGGGATGATATATTTCATAGACACTACATTCAAAGATAACGAGAGATACGGAGAGGGAGATCATGAGCATATTGACGATATCTTTTCCCATGCGGGAGATTTGTCAGTCAAGCAACGATACCCCACCCCAAGAAAAATCCTACAATGATATCACCAGGATAATGTATGCCGGCGATGATACGTGTGAGACAAGTGATAAAGCCGAGGATGAAAAAGGTGATGGTTACACGCGGTCGGTTCAGAAGAGTGTGAATAGCCCACCAAGAAGCACCCCAATAGATGGCGTGTCCCGAAGGAAATGAGTTATCAGGGAGATGATTGATAAGTGGCGGAATATTGGTGAAACTCTCTGGACGAGGCCTAGCCGGAAGGAGATGATTGATAATCCAATAAATAATAAATGCACCCATGACGTGCCAAAAAAGATCCAGGGCAACGTGTTTTGGTCCATCATGTTTGAGAGAAGCACCATAGAACCAAAATCCTATCAGAAAAAGACCGAAAAGGATCGGTTCCATATCAGATAAGATGAGGATAAGTATCTGAAACCATTTTGTATCTATCACAAAAGCGTTTCGTATTATCTCGAGCATATGGATATCGAGGGTCTGCAGTGTTGCAAGTAAAGCCATGAATTGAGTATAATCTTCTCGCCTACTTTTTCGAGTATTTGTGGTTGCATTTTTCCTGTTCGATGTCTGGTACCGGATCCAGACCACCTTTTGACCAGGGATTGCATCGCAGGATTCTTCGCACGGTGAGATAGGTCGCACGGAAAAATCCGAATCGCTCGAAACATTCCCGTCCGTACATGCTGCACGTCGGATAATAGCGGCAATGACTCCTCCCGAGGGCTCGTGCCCAGAAGCTATGGTCGGGGGAGAAGAAGAGTTGATAGAATCGAATGACTTGAATGATGATCTTGTTGAACATATCAGGCATAAAAAATCCCCTTATTTTGGGGACTCTGTTGTTTGAGGAGGTATCTGTATTCGACCATCAACGAGGGCTGAACAGGCTATAGATGTTACATCGCATGAAGCAAATGGTGTACAACCATAATCACCATCACCACTTTCGGTTATTTCAACGGCGTCTATGCCCGAAAATTCCATATCTTGGATTATTTTACAAATTTCACGACATCAGCGAAGATGCTTGGATTTGAGATGGCGAGATTTGAGAGGACTTTTCGGTTGAGTTTCACGTGTTTCATATACATGCTGTTGATAAATCGTGAATATGTGAGACCGAGAGGTCGGACTGCAGCATTGAGACGGATAGTCCAGAGCTTGCGGAAGTCACGCTTCTTTCGGCGGCGATCCTTGTAGGCATTGAGACCTGCCTTCATCGTCGCGATTTTTGCGTGCTTGAATGCGCTTGATCGTACTCCTCGGTACCCTTTTGCGAGGGCGAGGACTTTCTTATGACGTTTCTTCGTCATGATGCTTCGTTTGACGCGTACCATACTATAATTTTAAATAAGTGAGGGGATTATAACTATTTTTTGAAAGAGTCCAGACAATTTGCAACTATTTCTTCTTTGGAGCAGTTTTCTTTGCCGGATGCTTCTTTGTCGTAGACCCTGAGCTTGTCGAAGGGTTAGTTTTTGGTGCTTTGGGAGGAGTTTTCTGTGATACGGCAGTTTTGATCACTGGAGCGTGGCGAGGAGCTTTGATGATTTTTCCATTAGCATCTTTTACGAGAAGGTTTTTCTTCGCAGTTGGGGTTCGGAGACCAGCAACCTGGTGGCCCCATTTCATCTTGCGTTCATTGGCGATGTGCGTTGCAGCACCATATTTGCCTTTGCCTTTTGATTTGCGGGATTTATTTTGGAGGAGATGTCGCTTACCGATTTTACCGGTGCGGAATTTGCCAGTAGCGGTGACTTTTACACGCTTTTGGCTTCCTGAGTGGGTTTTTGCTTTCATGATGAAGGAGTTAAGGGATGAAGCTGAATATTGAATCGACGGCCCATGAGTTTCACGGCACCATCTATACGGTAGATCCGAGCGATACTATCGACGAATGACTGGAGCTTCGCGCGAGCCATGTCCTGAAAACGCATTTCACGGCCCCGCAGAGGTAGCTCGATTCTAAGGACATAACCTTCTTTTGCAAATTTTTCTGCTTGGTTGCGGCGTATCTCCATATCGTGTTCACCGATGGCGTAGCTGAGACGGAGAGTTTTGAGCTCTGTTTTCTTGGAAGTTGCTTGGTTTTTCTTTTTCTGTTTCTTCTCGATGAAGAGCTGCTTTTGCCAGTCAATGATCTTTGCAATGACTACTCCTTCGCGGACCGCCATCTCGACGAGATCCAGATCTTGTTCGCGAGCCATGGTAAGTGCCTCGTGAAGAGCCATGACGCCGAGTTGCTCTCCTCATTCGGAGATAACCTGGACGCGAGAAGCGGTGATCTGTTCGTTGATTCGTTTCTTTGGAGGTTGCATCGATTACTTTGAAGAAAGTTTGGCGAGCATGCCAGCGTAACGAGATTTTTTTCTCGCAGCGTTATTGCTGTGTATGAGATTTTTCTTCGCAAGTGTGTCGATGATTTTCTGAAGTTTTGGGAATGCTTCAGTTGCTTCTTTGACATTGTTTCCAGTGACGTGACGCTCAAAGGCAACACGAGATTCACGGAAGAGATCACGGAAGCGATCATTTCTGAGACGACGTGTCGCGTTTTGTCGGAGCTGCTTCTTGGCAGAGTGGAGAATAGGCATAATTACGGGAGAATATAAGGAAAAGTATGCTACGATTCGAGTATCGAAACGGAGAAAATACGAAATTTGTGCACAAAAAGCCAGGAGACACACTGTCTTTTCTTGTTCGTTATCTTATGGAAAGCATTTTTTTGTCAAGAATAATTACGATGAAATCGTTTTTATTCTTCCACGGATAGCCTGCTTTGTCCGCGTGACTATATTTCCGCCACTGAGCAGTTTATGAAATTCGTCCTCTCTAAACCGTAATTCTGGTCTGAGCATATTGATTGCGCTGTGTCCAAAATGTACTTCTCCAGGTAACAAAGTGAAATCATAGAGCCTTTTTTCTTCCAATACTTCTTGAGGGCTTTCTGATTTTCCAAATCGTCACTTATGATGGAGCAAACGATAATCCCATTCGAGATCACATACTTTTTGTTCGCCCTTGAAAATACTGAGAGAATCTCCTCTATTCACCATATAGAGAGTTTTATTATCAAATATTTGCTCTCAAATCAACATATTATTGACGCCGACATGCATCGGTCAGAGACCGAAACGACCATTAGTTATAAATATTGCCTTTCCTATGATATCAAACAATGGTCCGATTTGCATTTTCTTGGTTTGAAAAGTTTTCTTCCAGTCCAGAAATTTTTCTGAGATCTCCATCCTTCTCTCATTTACCTCTTCTTTTTTGATATCATTTTTTGTGACTCGGAAATTGATCTTTCGGATTCAGCGTTCTGTTTTTCCGATAAGCCCGCTTTCGAGAAGCATTTTTATCATCAAAGCTTCGAGCCGAATCAAATCATCAAAGCTCTCCTCGGGAGTGAGATGGATACAAATCGTCAATCTATCAGGGAGTGCTGGAGCACTTTCGAGATCTCTCTGGACTCGCTCGACGAAATCTTGTGCGGCAGCTTCTATATGTCATTTTCCATGTTGCTCTATTCCGTCATTGAGTCCTCTTCAGAATGTGAGCATGAGTGAATCAGTTTTTGTGAGAAGTGGATGGAGAGCCCGGATATTTCCTATGCGATGATGTGGCGTATTTATGGACACGACAGTACGCAATCTATCACTTACTCGCTCTCGTATGGCAGACGCAATATCGGCCATTCTTTCTAGCTCTCAAGGCTTGATAGGTTTATCTCGTCCCACAGGACAAGACTGACATGCAGCTGCGCATGATCCAGGTATCATCTCTATGGCGAGCGTACGTTCTCTCATTCCATTATTATTATGATGAGTTACTGCGTGTCAATAAAGAGGAATTTATTTTAATTTGCCTACTTTCCATATACTCATATCCAATGAAATGGTTTGACTCTCTTTTTTCTGACAAAAGTCCTGAGACTTCCCTGAAGAGCAAGGATGACGTGGCACAGAATCACTCACATACGAGCTATCGGGATATCAAGAAACGAAGTCCAATATCGCTGGTTCAGGGTATTTTTGATACTCGGAAATCTTTTACCTCTTTTTCTCTTCGCAAAAAGATTCTTCAGTTTTGTGAAGCATTCCCAGTATATCTCAAAACCCTGACCCGGAGACACTGGTTTATCGTCGCACTCTTGCTTCTCCTGGCCTATGTGGTCTACGGAGTTGGTTTCCTCATTCGCACTGAGAGGCATCTGGATAACCTCCGAAATCAGCCATGAACACTTTTTACGAGAGATGGATTTCGGAAACTCAGATCCATGAAAGAGGATTACCAGATAATGGCTCCTTTTGTGCAAAATCCGATTTTTCCAATCGAACCACTTGCGACCTACGGGCGAGCACTTAATATTCTCTACGGCATCGTGACTCAACTGGACACTCTTGCAGATATCGAATCGGACGTTATGCAATGGAGAGATTCCGCAAAGACGGAGAGTATTTTTCCTATCATGGATGATACGTTTTCATGGCTCGGTGATATCGATTCTGAGATACGGGATCTGCATGCCATGATTCAGTGAGGATTGCCGGGATTTGATATCGGTGCTCTTTTCACTGTTTGGGAAAATCTTCTCAAGCACAGAGAGACTTGGTACGGTATCCTTGGTAAAAATCGTCCGACCCGGATACTTCTCCTCAATCAAAATAGTGATGAACTTCGGGCATGAGGAGGTTTCCCGGGAACAGCTTTTATCATCGAATTTACTGAGTGAAAGATGACTCGTTTCCAATTCTTCGATATCTATGCTCTAGATTGGAATCTTCGTGGATATCGATCATCTCCGGAGGGGATTAATCAATTACGTTCGATTGATTATCCGGGAAAACCAGTCGAGTTTGAGATCCGCGATGCGAACTATTATCCTCGGTTCCATGATAGCGCTGTAAAACTGAATGAACTGGCTGAAGAAGCGGGCATAGGAAAACTCGATCTCGTCATTGGCATCAATCAGAAATTCCTGGAGGATCTCGTCCGCCTCGTTGAACCCATCAATATAGCTGGCGTCGCAGTTCCGATCGATCACCGAAACGTCACTCTCATCCTCTCTATGCTCGTGGAGGGTAAGAAAGTTATCACAACCCCCTTCTTGAAGGGGGAGAAAAATACAGAAGAAAATAAGGGGGATTTATGAAATAATAAATCCTCAGTCCCACCTACGGCGGGACAGCTCCTTCAAGAAGGAGCTTCTGAGACGCCGAAATGAACGGTCACAATTCTCTCTGATGCCTTGCTTCAGGAATTACAGAATCAAGGTAAGATGCAGCAGGCAGGATTTCTCTTCGCATCGCATATCTATCGTGGTGAATTCATCGCAGGATCACCTCGTACCGATATCCAATCCGCTCTCGATAATCTCGGAATATTTGATCGTTGGCAAAACAAAAAATGAGACTGGGTCTATCCTATCTTCACATCTATTTCTCGGAATAAATCAGACCGTCTGATGGAGAGGACATTCGAGATAAACCATCTGAGTCGATGTGATCGGACACTCACGCTTCGTCAGAAGCACTGGTTTGATCTGGTCGAGGCAGCTCGTATACGGGAGCTTGCCTACAAACTCGGCCTGGAAGATAAACTGAAGATGCTCCTTCCGATCCAGTGAGGCGGTGATAATATCCAGTATCTGCGATTCATCGTCCCTCCTGGAACCAAACTCCTACCGAAATCTGATCCTGATTTCCGTATCCAGGCAACAGAGGAGAAAGCATTTACGACTATCCACGGTTATGAGACGACGAGCCCAGGAACAACGAAAAGCATGGTCATCAAATATGTCCTCCCTGAGTGATACTGCGAGGACCGAACAGAATTCTTCAAGCAGCCAGGACTTCGTAATACTCGTATTGTTATTCAAAAACAGTGAGTTTCGGTCTATCAGAAATTTTATGAATAACTTTCCGTCATACTCGGACTTGACCCGAGTATCCAGTCTGTATACTTCGTTCAGATTCGTTTGGTACTTTTGATTGCAAAAGTACCCAAAACAATTTAAGAGGCAAAAACTCGCTATAAACCAAGTTCAAGAAAATACTGTTTTCATGCCGCTCAGACAGTTCGCCCCTTAAAAATCCATTTCTGAAAATCTTCTTCACGATCATGTTCCAATTCAAATACTTCAACATCCCAAAAACTCTTTCTCGTGCCTATTGTAAACGCGTACTTCAATCACTCGAAAAAGTCATCAAGAAACCACAGGAGGGAATTATTCATCTCATTGTGATAGATGAAGCTGAGATGGCTGGTATGAATCAGAAATTTCGTAAAAAAACAGGTCCGACCGATATTCTCACGTTTTCCTATTATTCTCCGGATTTAGAGTCAACTGATATCGCTGGCGAGATCTATCTCTGCCTAGAGAAAATTAAGTTCTACGCCAAGGAGCGATGAGTGACTTACAAACAGCAACTGCAATACATCGTGATTCATGGGCTTGTTCATCTTATGGGCTACGATCATGAAACAGAAAAACAGGCAACAGAGATGGAGAGAATCGAAGCACTCATAAAACCGAGGGAGCATTAAAATTGACATATCTATAATCTATTTATTATAGATATATGTTATTTGGGGAACTCTTAGATGATCGACAGATATCGGATATATGGGAATATGCTCTGTGAGATATTCTTACTGTTCCTATAGAGGAAGTTTGATCTTGGGTCAGAGGGAATGTGCATATAGCACTTTGCGGTTTTGAACATGAAAGAGATTCCAGTCCGTGACGTTTTTTTCAGAATTGTACGAGAAGGCACCTCAACTTGGCTTGCGGTCATACGTATAGTCTTGATGTATTGATGAATATTATTCAAGAAGCTATAGCTCGTGTCTGTGAGACTAAAATAGAAACAATCAGAAATATATGTGGAAATCCTTCTGATCAACACAATAGTTCAGCTTCCGCAGATCAGTCTTGGCGTCATCTGTATTGAGATTCACGAAGATCTGAGAACAGAAAAATGGTTGCCAGTGCTCGTTTTGATCAATCAATACAGGTACTAGGCTGGTCTGAAATTATACACAGTACTCTCTGTGCATTTGAAGAAGTTGTTTTTGTGAAAAATTTTTGAGATAGACTTGTTACTCGACCGTCAGCTTAATTTATTTCGTACCTGAGACTAATCTGGATACTCACTTCCTGTGATCCGGGTTCGACACTCGGAGCTATAGATTCAGCGCTATCAGCTGCCATACTTTTCA
>CAZWBM010000002.1:0-134848 GCA_964632405.1 uncultured Candidatus Peribacteria bacterium
GAAGTTGCTCCTGGTCAAGTCCCCACCATGATATCAACCTGATAATCCTCCATTCCTGAGTAGAGAATTTCCTCTATAACTGGTTTCAATCGATGGATTTCATCGATAAAGAGGATATCTCCGGGTTGCAAGCTCGTCAGCACTGAGAGCATATCAGCTGGTTTATCGATGGCGGGCCCAGATGTATGTCGGAGATTAGCTCCGGTTTCAGATGCAACGAGCATAGCAAGGGTTGTCTTCCCAAGACCTGGAGGTCAGTAGAAAAGGATATGCTCGACATTGGTATTGCGAATTTTTGCGCTATCAAGAGCGACCTGAAGGTGCTTTTTTATCATCGTCTGACCGATATAGTCGACGAGCTTTTTCGGTCGGAGAGACTCTTCCCCACTGTCTTCCTGGGAAGTCACTGGCTCTATCAGGCGTTTGCGGATGTCTTTTGAGGTATCTTTGATTGCCATGCACGGATTATAGAGATGTTTGTTATTTTCTCAAAAGAACCTATGATTTTCCCATGAAAAAACTCGTACTTCTCACTGTCGCAGATTCTTGGCATCATTTCGAGAAACCTATCACTGAATATGAAAAAAGACTCCAGAAAGAGCTCGAAATAGTCCTTCTCAAACCTCATAAATCGGGGGAAATTGAGATCATTCGGAAACTTGATACCCTGGATGTCCTGGGGCAACTTGATAAATATTCAGAGAGTTTTGTAGTATTCTGTGATGTTCTGGGGAAATCAATCGGAGATACCAAAAAATTTGGCACTTGGTTAAGCCAGAAAATGCAGCAACACAAGAGTATTATCTTTGTTATCGGAGGTGCTTATGGGCTTGATTCTACTCTTCTACAATGACATGTAGATTACACTCTCAGTTTCACGGATTGGACACTTCCCCACTGACTGGCTATCCTTATGTTGATCGAGCAACTTTACCGTGTGAACAATATTCTCTCTGGAGGGAAATATCATCACGAATAAGGTATTTTAAATACTAACAAGACGGTTTAACTTCTTGCGCTTTCGAGGAAATATAAGCTCATCCTGTGTGACTTTTTTGATAGGATTTTTTCCGTCATGATGTGGGACGTGATCAGGGTGTTCCATTCAGTGATCAACGAGTATTTTTCTCTTCTCTCCTTCCAAGCCCAGTGCATAAGTACTGACGAAAATAAAACAGAAAAAAAGACAAGTGCGTATAAACATATGTATACTGTAACATATATTTATATGAGTGTCAATTTTTAGCTTTACCTTCTCCCTTTCTGGAAAATGCCTGAAAGAAAACAAGCAATGATCACCATAATAATCGAGAAGAAATGTCCAAGTGTCATCCAGTCACTCAAGATGTATCATATTTGCCTGTCGGGTGTGCGGAAAAATTCAACTACAAATCTCATAATACCATATCATCCGAGAAACCAGACTCCGAGCTGTCCTGGATAGCTGATATGCTTCTTCTTCCAGAAAAGGATGAAGAAAAGAATGACACCTTCGAGTAATGCCTCCAGGAGAGGTGTTGGGAAATAGGAAATTCATTCTACTGTACGACTAAGAATTCCGGTGTATCCGGGGAATCCCAAAAGTTCACCATTGATATAATTCCCTATTCTTCAGAAAAAGAGACCAATGGGTACTATCCAGACGAGCTTATCAACGACGACCAAGAAGGGTTGATGGATTTTTCTTGCCGAGAAATACCAGGCAATTATGACACCAAGAGCTCACCCATGAAATGACATACCCCCTTTCCATGGCATGAAGATCTCAAGCGGATTTCCGAGATAGTAGGGCAGATTATAAAAGAAAACATATCCGATTCGTCCACCAATGATCACCCCCAAAATTGTGGAAAAAAAGAGCCAATCAGCATCTTTTGATTTAAATTCTCGCTCTATAAAGAGTAATCCCAAGAGAAAACTCATCGCATACATGAGGCCATACCAGGTGGGAGCGAGCACGAAAGGTCCAATATGAAGAGTAAAAATGGTCATTGCAAGAACGATATTTTTCCTATACTGCTCTTGAGTCTATTGGGTTTCATTCATTAGACAAATTAAATCTCAATCCCCTATGCGAATACTTATTAAAATCTCTGGAGAAGCACTCAGTCAAAAAATCTCTTTCCCTGTTGATTTGGATTATCTGAGGAAAATAGGTCTCGAGATCAAAACTCTGGTCGACAGTGGTCTCGAGATTGCCATAGTCTGCGGTGGCGGAAATATCTGCCGTGGTGCTCTCTTTGCCGAGAAATGAATCTCCCCGAATGTATGACATGCTATAGGAGGGGCACTGGCAACAGCAATTAATGGCCTTTTTATCCAAGACGTTCTCACCACTCTCTGACAAGCAACTGAACTCTATACTGCGCGAGAAATATCCTCGATAGGCAAAATTTTTGATGCAAAAAAAGCAACAACTGATTTAAAAAATAATACAGTCGCGATACTGACTGGAGGTACAGGAAATCCGTATTTCACGACCGATACTGCGGCTGTTCTTCGATCTATCGAGCTCGGATGTGATATGATGATCAAATGTACGAGTGTTGATGGTATCTATTCCGCTGATCCCAAAGAGGATTCATCTGCCAAAAGATATGAAACAGTATCCTATGATGAAGTGCTTGCAAAAAATCTCCGAATCATGGATCAAGCAGCCATTGCTCTCGCACGTGAACACAATGTCCGTATAGGCGTCTGCCATATTGATACACTCGCCTCTCTCACTCGACTCAAAGATGGAAAATTTGAGTGATCAATAATTCAAAAATAAACAGTATCTCTTATAACTACAATGATAAAATTCTCTGAATCAAGAGAGTTTTCTTGTTATGCATAAGAGGAATACTAGACTAGTAGTACTTATTTACTTATTTTTCTTATGAAGAAATTTTCTCTTTTTATGGGACTGGTTGCTACGAGCGCAACCCTGACATTTGCAAAAGATGTGGAAGGTATGGTCCGTAGTGTGAGTCCAGAGGCAGTTATGGCAGCGGGTGTAGGTGGTCTTTTTATGATATTAGGAGTTATTCTTTCTTATATAGCCATCTCTTATGGTACGTATCTTTTGTCAAAAAAGCATGCACCGAAACTTCATCCAGCATGGTCATGGATCCCAATAGCTCAGATATATCCAATTGTAGTCGTATCTGGCCAATCTCCTTGGTGGATTGCTGCTATTCTCCTCGGTTCGTTTGTACCAGTAATAGGAGGTATTATCGTCCTGGGATCTCTCATCTACATCTATTATTGGCTCGCAAAGAAATTGGGACGAGATATCGGTACCGCTATACTGCTACTCTTCTTCTCTGTTATCATGATCCCTTATCTGTGACTCAAAGCACATAATAAATCTACAACCCCGGCATGGATTCTCGGAGTATGAGCAATGGTGGCTGTATTTATCGGTATTATGCTCGGTGCTGCAGGTGTCGGCAGAGGTATGATGGGGCTCGAAGGACAGTATGATTTTATGGGGAAAGCACAGGAAAAAATGATGGAAGAAATCAATGATAATCCTGAACTCCAAAAGCAACTTCAAGAAGTAAAAAATCAAATAGAAGCCAACTAATTTACTTTTCTGCAAAAATACTCCCATTTTTGTGGGAGTATTTTTTTATACTTTCTCTTCCACAAAAGAAAAAATCGATATAATTCAACTCAATAACTCTCTATCGCTAATAGTGCTGTATGTATAATCACGGTGAAATAGAATCCAAATGGCAGAAATACTGGTCAGAACACGATACTTTTGCTTGCGTCAATCCTGTCGTTCGAGACCCTGAAGGGTCCTCAGACCCTTGAAGGGAGCTTGAGACGAGCCATAAGCCAAAGTTCTATGCACTCGATATGTTCCCTTACCCGAGCGGTGCAGGCCTTCACGTCGGTCATCCAAAAGGTTTTACAGCAACAGATATAATAGCTCGATATAAACATGCAAAATGATTCCATGTGCTTCATCCGATGGGCTGGGATGCATTTGGTCTTCCCGCTGAGAATTATGCCATAAAAACTGGTACACATCCTGCAGTCACAACATCTGCGAATATCGATACATTTCGTACTCAACTCAAGAAATTTGGTTTTTCTTTTGATTGGAATCGTGAGATTGATACGACCAATCCCGAGTATTACAAATGGTCTCAATGGATTTTCTTGAAACTCTTCGAAGCTGGTCTTGCCTACGAGAGCGATAAACCCATCAACTTCTGTCCGAGCTGCAAAACTGGATTAGCCAATGAAGAAGTCATCGATGGAAAGTGTGAACGTTGTGGTACTGCAGTAGAAAAAAAAGCTATACGACAATGGGTTCTCGCCATCACCAAATATGCTGACCGTCTCCTCTCTGATATCGAGCGTCTCGACTGGCCAAAAGGCATCAAAGAAATGCAGAGAAACTGGATAGGACGAAGCGAATGAGTGAATTTCAAGAACAAAGTAAAAGATATGGATATCACTTTTGAGAATTACAACTCTGTCCCTCAAACCTATCATGCTGAGACATTTACAGCCATAGCTCCAGAGCATTCTCTTGTTTATGAACTCGTGAAATGAACAAAACATGAAAAGAAAGTGATGGATTTTTGTGAAAAAATAAAACAGAAAAAAGCGACTGGAAAATTTGATTTTGAGAAAGATTTAGAGGGTATATTTACTGGCCGGTACGTCGAGAACTTTGCGGGCACTGGTAATGACCTTCCTATCTGGGTAGCCAGTTATATCCTTGCTGACTATGGTACTGGTATCGTCAATTGTAGTGCGCATGATGTTCGAGATTTTGCTTTTGCAAAAAAACATGACATATCGCTTCATCCTGTCATGTTCCCAGCTGATCCAGAGGAAGCAGAAAAAGTTCGCAATTTCGAATATGCGTATGTAAAAGACGACGAAGGTATCATGGAAGAACCTGCTCTATTCAAAGGTAGAAAATGGTGAGAAGTAAGAGAAGATATCATCAAATATCTCGATAAAAATGGACTTGCGGAAAGAAAAGTAAATTACAAACTCCGAGACTGGATATTTTCTCGTCAGCGATATTGGGGAGAACCGATTCCGCTCATCCATATTCATGATAAAGATTTTAATTCTCTTATCAGTCTTAATTTCAGAAAAACTGAAATTGTAAATAGAGTACTTTTAGGAGAAAAAACAATTGAAACAAGAGCCCTCAATCCAGACGAACCACAACGATATTTCTGAAATGTAGCCAAAGGAGATGTGTTGGTGTTCAATGATGTAAACCGAGAACAGAAATATATAGTAAAAGTTACAAGTATTCATCGCTGGGATTCGCTGGAGGATTTTGCCCGTGACAAAGAAAATTTCATCAAGACATGCTGAAAAAAAGTTTCAAATAAAATCTCAGATGTCACAAAACAATGGAACAACCTCCGATCTGGTTATGCTGATGAAGTGAATAAAAATGGACTTATCGGTTTTGAGTTCAAAATGATTGGTAAAATGACTCGTGGCATTTCTGGCTGGCTCCTCGCTGACTGGGATCTGCCTCTAAAGCTCCCAGAGGTTGAAAAATATGAACCGTCTGGTGATGGTGAATCCCCTCTTGCCACTATACCCTCTTGGGTTCATGTTCAGCTTGGAGAAAATCTCGTCTGATATCGTGAAACGAATACGATGCCTCAGTGGGCTGGCTCTTGCTGGTATTACCTGCGGTTTATGGATCCGACGAATAGTGAAGCGATTGTTGATCGTGAAGTGGTCAAGTACTGGGGAGAAGTTGATAGCTATATTGGGGGCGCTGAACATGCAGTACTCCATCTTCTCTATGCTCGTTTCTGGCATAAATTCCTCTTTGATATCGGTGTAGTGCCAACTGATGAGCCATTTTTCCGCCTTCGCAATGTCGGACTCATCCTCTGACCAGATGGCAATAAGATGAGTAAATCCAAATGAAATGTCATCAATCCCGATGAAGTCATCGAGGAATATGGTGCCGATACTCTTCGCCTCTATGAGATGGGTATGGCTGACTTCTCTGATGTCGCTCCTTGGAATACCAAGGCCATTATCGGAAGCTATCGACTCCTTGAGAAAATCCACCGTATCTTTTCAACTAACCCCACTGCTCCAGAATATACATCTTGGACGACAAAAGATAGTCTCCGCGCTGTGAAAACTATGCATAAAACTATCAAAAAAGTGGAAGAAGATATAGAGAATATGAAGTTCAATACGGCTATTGCAGCCATCAATATCATGGTCAATGAGGGAATTCCTTCTGATTCTGAAGAAGCCCAGGAATGGAAATCAGTTCTTGTCCGACTTCTCCAACCATTTGCTCCACATATGGCAGAAGAATGTTGGTCGCTTATGGGCAATGAAGAATCAATCTACACAACAGAGTGGCCAGAGTATATCCCAGCAATGACGATCGACGATGAAGTGCAGATCGCGATTCAAATCAACGGTAAGCTCCGTGGAACCTATCCCTTCCTCCGTGGCGTCACTGTAGAAGAAGTCCGAGCAACCGTTGAGGGAAAGCCAGAAATATCTAAATGGCTCGAAGGGGCAACAATTGTGAAAGAAATATTTGTCCCAAATAAAATTCTTAATATTGTTGTGAAATAATGGCACACCCCCTAGATACATTGGCTGTCGAAGCTTGAATCTTAGTAAAACGGAGAAGGCTTCGACAATTGGAATCATTACCAAAATTTGTTGCAAATTTACTCTGATTCATTTCATTTTTACCACCCACTAGTCCAAAACATATTTCTGGTGTCATTAAACGATCTATAAAAACTCAATCTATCTGAGCTCTCACAAGTCTCATAAAGAATTGATGTTCTATATCTTTCAATGAACTTCCGTCAGAAATAAAAGCCTTTGTTCTTAATGAAATAGAAGTAAGTTCTTATTTGGTTATGGCTTTAAGAAAAATTATTACCAATATTCCACAATAAAACTTCTATGCTCTCTCTTGTCTCTACACCTATCTGAAACCTCGAAGATATAACTCTTAGAGCTCTCCGAACGCTAAAAGAAGCAGATTTGATAGTATGTGAGGATACTCGACATAGCGGGCATCTCCTCAAGCATTTTGAAATATCGAAGCCGCTTCAGAGTTTCCATAGCCATAGTACTCGTGAACAGGCAAAAAAACTCATGGAAAGAGCACAAAATGAACATATTGCCTATATCTCTGATGCCGGAACGCCTGGCATCTCGGATCCTGCCTATCTCCTCGTCCAAGAAGCCATCGAGCAAAACATAAAAATTGAGGTCATTCCTGGAGCCTCTGCTCTTCTGACATGACTTGTCGGTTCTGGTCTTCATATGCATGATTTTCGATTTCTGGGTTTTCTACCACTCAAAAAAGGTCGTCAAACTCTCCTCAAATCCCTCAAAGAAAAGGATTATACTGGTATCGTCTATGAATCTCCTCACCGAATTGAGAAGACTCTCTCAGACCTCGAAAATACTTTTTGAGGAGAACATAGAGTTTGTCTCGCTCGAGAGCTCACAAAAATATATGAAACCTACCATCGGGATACGCTCGAAAATCTCCGAAAAGAAGCAAAAAAAGATGTTTTTCGTGGCGAAATAGTTATCATATTTTAAGATGATACAAAAACTCATACCCTACATTATCTTGGCACAGATTTTTGTCGGTCTTTTCCATGCAGGCATAGGGATAGAACAGTTTCGACATACTGGTGTTTATGATTCCCAAACACTCTTTTTGCTCATTTTAGGTATTGGCACTATGATCGTTTACGAGAGGCTATCTGGCATACCTCTCGAGGCGAGATCTGTTTCGATTATTTTCCAACATGCTATATTTATCGGGATGATTTCCTGGTTTTTCTATGAGCCCTGGGGATATTTCTGGGAAATGTTTCTTGTTATTTTTCTCTCTGTCAATATCGCCCTTGCAATCCTCTCTCTGATCATCGAATCGCAGTTTCATACTTTTATAGGGGGTGGAAATTGGGGTATCCCGGATGTTTTTTGGAAACTTTGATCCCTTCTGACCCTCATAAATACGATCACCTTGCCCTTGGCTTTTATACTACTCCATGAAAATTTAGCCCCTGTTTGGATGTTTTATGGCATAAACTGGGTTTTTCTCTGGAAAGAAGATTACAAATAATAATGAGCCTCAAAAAGAGCCGAAAAAGAGCTAGTTTTTTAGCCCACGGGAGCGCTTGCATTTGGCAAAAAGATATGATATTCTGGGGAAGACAATGGAACCTACCCCAACAAGTCCTGTCCCTGTAGTACCAAAGCCGCCGCTTCCATATAAGAAAATCCTCTTATTTTGAGTGGTGTTTTTGGCTGCGATACTTCCTGTGCTATTTTTCGTCTCCTCTCTCAAGAGTACAGATGCCGACATAACACGCATTGCACACCTATCTCTCACAAAAGAGCGTGTAGATGATGCACTTCGCCGGGGGGTCAATATTCCCCTCCCTACCAATGCGTTGGAGCTCAGCTATGGAGATATAAAAATGTGATACCAATGACGTGCGGGTAAAGATCTCTTTTTAGCTCTCGGTATCGAGTTTCTCAAAGATCCTGAAACGGGTGAAATGTATCATTATTTCATCCGTCCTGATACCAAGGAATATGAGATTGTTGCCCTACTCAATGATACACAATATGCGAATTTTAAGGTCTGAGAAAAGCCCGCTTATTCGCTGGGAACGTCGAAATGACATATGCTGGTCATCAATTCTGGTAAGAATAAAGGAGAGCTCGTGAGTTCCATACTGAAAAATGCGCAAAAAGTCGACCTCGGTAATGAAGCAAAAAGAGAACAAATAGGTTGGAAAGCTCAAAAAAGCTGTCAGGAAATACTCGAAAAACAATCCGACTCTACGTCATGAAAATATGTTATCGAAGCCGGAGGGAAACTCGTCACAGTCTATTGTGATATGAAAACGTCTGGAGGAGGTTGGACGCTTTTTTATGCGAACAATGGCCATCCATCTTCTGAAATAAAAATGTCATACCAGGCTATGCGTGATAGTCTCGATACATCGCCGATGGCTCAGCTCTCAGAGTACGACAACCCGAACTTGGCGGGGCTCTTGGACTATACCTATTTCACCGATCTCGGTGCAAAAGAAGTGCTGATCCGCAATAGAACCGGAGATCCAACAAAGTGGGCAAAGTTCTCGTTTAGTGCACCATCTGCTCTCACCTGGGCTCTCGGTGAAAGAGTCCTCTGAAGAAGCAATAAATGATGTAGCGATATACCTGGAGATGCTACCTGGAGCATCATTAATCAAGATGGTAAAATAAAATATGACAATCTCACGGCTATTATGAACCACAAGGGTGTCAGTTGGTGAGTAAGTCATGAAAATTACTGGTGCAATGAGTTCATAGGAAATGCAAATCCGCATCTCGCTTTTTATTCGGCGAGTGATGCTCAGGATGGATGACGTACACGAGGTACTGATGCTATAGGAGGCGCTTGGGGATGAGAAAATGAATATAGATATTTCATCCGATAATCTCTATGTTTACAAAAAAAATCATTTTTCTGTGGAGCGTCTGAGTGTGTATTATGATTTTTTGGTACATTCAGAATCATTGATTACCCCTCGGGTATGATCACGGTGCTTATAAGCATTTTATACAGTTACTCTCCTCTACTCAGAACATACGCGAGTTACCTGTGTATCTCCAAGAACAATTTGAACCCTTTTCTGGGACATTTTTCTATACGCTCTCAGCATTTATAGGAACAAAAACACTCTTTAGTTGGTGATATTTAAGTATTTATATAGCTCTTTCAGGAGGATTATTTTTACTGGGTAAAAGAGGCAATAAATACACGATTGGATCATATTTAGGACTCTTTCTTTTCTTTTTCTCAGTTCTACAGTATACGAATCTCTGGTGGGCTTTTGGGAAGCAGATGTTTGCCACTTTTTTCCTCATACTCTTGATGCGGTACCACAAAAATACCGCAATTACACTCATTCTCTCCGTGGCTTGTATATGACTCCATAGACTGACAGGATTTATAGCTATTTTGTTTCTGATTTTCTCTCTCGTGGCTTCCTATAAAAAAAAGAAGCCTGGAAATATATACACACTGCTCTTGGTGATCATTCTTGGCATACTATCCTACAGAGATACTTTTTCCCACCAGGTCCTACCCTTCCTACAAAATATTACCTGACACACTACTCAACTCGTATGGATAAGTCGCTCTTATGGTACTGGTTTAGAGGGCAAGAGATTCTGGTTTTATATTACTCCGATCCTCCTCGTTACGCTTCTAGGATATACGAAATATGGTAAACATGAAAATATAGGAAAACTTATCAGAAAACCTCACGTGCTCACCCTTGCTGTAATAGCTTTTATGGTCATATTCCGTTGTATTGCACATACAAGACTCGGATCGTTCTTTGATCTTTTTTTGATCATAGTTTTGACAAAAACTCTCTACCATGGTATTCAGAAAAAATGGCTCTCTCTTTTGATAGTGATACAAATGATAACTTGGTGAGGGTACGCCTATAGATGGCATACTCCCTATATTGATACTACTGAATATGGGATTATCCAAAACGTGACTCAAAATCTGCCAGACGATGTCACTCTCGTAACTCTTACGGGAGCATATATGTCCTGGATGACTGGTTCTACAGAAAGTGAAATATATTCACTCTATCAATGAATTTCATCCTCTGTTTGGTCCTCCGAAGAAAAAAAGCTTATGCAATATAAAAAAGGTTTGCTTTGTAAAAATCTGAGCATCCTTCCCGGGAATGTTTTTGTTTATGTTGGGTCAAAAGAAAAATTTCCCTCTACAAGAGATAACTCTTGTTTAAAAGAAACAATCAAATGGCCGAACAACGCACGTCTACTGCAGTACGTTTGAGGAAAGATACGATAATAGTCATGCACCAACAATACTTGCTGTCTCTAGGCGAAGAATATGCTCGTTAAAAGACCAGAGGAATAGTTTTTTCTCGAGAAATAATTCTTGCTCCTGAGGCGACCATCATCCCTCAGGTCATATCCAGAGTCACAGAGAAGTCGATAATTGAGGAGAAATAGGATTTATAGTACCCGGAAATCAAATAATATGCTCCATCTTGGAATATTTATTTAATATTGTTTCGATAGTTTCTGTAGAATAACTCAGAGAAATAGGCCTATTGCCACCCGATTGTTCCAGTGCTTCTTCTGCTATGGCTTGTATTCTCCTTTGTTTTTGAGGTGAAATTTCATCTCTCTGGGAGTATTGAGAGACAAAAAATATGAGCTCACTTATACCCAGTTCCACCAATTTCTGCACTATCAACTCCATAGTTTCAACTTTATGGGGATATGCTTGAAAAACCGTTATTTTTTTGGAGGCAGTATAATCTCTATGTTTGACCACCTCTCGCCGAGTAAATGCTATTTCTTTTTTTGATACCTCTTTTACTTCATAGATAATATCATCACCTCCTGCCTCGAAAAAAACTACCTTATCACCTTTTTTGGCCCGAAAGACATGAACAATCTGATGGAATTGTGGACCTTCAGAGAGTGAAAATTCCTCTCAAAGAGGTCATGGAGTAAAGAAACGATGCATAAAAAAATCCCGCTCATCATGAGCGGGATTTACTTTCTGTCAAGAATTTATTGACCAGGAGTAACAGGTGATTTGATATCCAAGAGCTCAATGTCAAAATTGAGTGCTTTCCCAGCAAGAGGATGAGGATTCTTCACTTTTAATGTTATTTCTTTGTCAGTCTTAGAAATGATTTCTTGTTTTGGTTTGATATCTACATCTACATTTTTATCAACTATTTTCTTCACTGTGATTTCACTTCCATCTTGAGCGACTGTTTTCATTCCTCCTGTGATCTTTTGTCCATAAAATGGAGCTTTTGGATCGTTAATGGAGATGACTACATCAGTGCCGGAAATAGAGATAATCTTGAGAGTTGCCTCACCGATTTTTTTCTCTGTTCCTATCTCAGTCGACCCAAAAAGTTGCTGTGCTTGTTCTTTTGGAACTTTTTGTTCGAGATTACCTGTCAATGCATCCATTGGGACAGTTTGAGTGATCACTTCCTTATATTCTGCAAGAGGCTTAGTCTGCTCTATATATTCCTCACCGTAGGCATCTTTTGCCTCGAGACGGATCTTCTTTTTCTCTCCAATATGCATAGTGCGAACTGCATCTTCGAAGCCTTTTATCATGCTTCATCGTCCTATGATAAACTCCAGAGGAGTTCGGCCGTCACTACGAGAAGAATCAAATTCAGTTCCATCATCGTAAGTCCCTACATAATGAACAGAAACAGTATCACCGTCTTGTGGAGTTGTAGATGTTTGTTTACCAAAAAATGGGAGTGAGCAACTCGCTAAAAGCGCGGACACAAAAAGAAGAGAGAAAATTTTCTTCATAGTGATGAGTAAAAAAATAATAAAGTGCTTTAAGTATATGAATTTTATAGTATTCCCAAACCAGATTACTTGATTTTTCCTGAAGAGTTTTCTTATCTTGATAACCAAAACTCCTATTTTTCTACAACAACTATCTCCCTTCAGACGCTTTGTCATGGGCGGAGATGAGTGAGATATCTTTTCCCTTTCAGGCACACTCTATCAAGAGACCAATCTGGGGAAAGAACTCATACATCTGGCATAAAAAGACTTTCTCTCCCAATATTCCAAAATGGCAGACAAAATACCATTCTCTGAATATGTGGATTTTGATATGCCGATTTCAGAAATCCTTGATAGAGCGGGATCAATTTTGCTCTTTCCTGGACTGCTCATGATTGACTGAGAGTATTGGGCGAAAAATGCCGCCCGAGCATGCCCTCTGTAACAATCACTGTGGGTCAAGAAAGTTCATAATTATCCATATTTTTTGCATCCAGGATGAATGTTTGAATATCAATATCGGTAGGTCCCTTCGGCTGATTCTCCATATTTTTCTGGGTAATTTTTTGCATAGCAGGCTCTATATCTGAGCCTCGTAGTGATCTATATCCTGAATGTAGTGCTTCGATGAGGGTTGTTCCCAGTCCACAAAATGGATCCCAAATAATCATATTTTTATTCCCTTTTGTGCCCAAATTGATCATGATTTGAGCGATTTTCGGGGGCATCATACCCACCGTCATCGATCGTTCACGTTCGATATCTCGCTGTGAATATCCCTCTATATCCTGTATCCAAACAGTTTCTGCAATGATAAAACCAGCCTTATCCGGCAGCATCATGAGCTCTATTCCCTGTTCAATCAATTTCTCATGAATGGTAGTTGCTGCTTTTACACGTCAATTATCATGCTGCACAACTCGTATTGAGTGTCCACGTTTTTTTAGGGTATCCTTTACCTTGAATACGAGATTGCTCAAACTAGGCACAAAAACATCAAAACCAACACGAAGCTTCTTTTCAGGTTGAGTTTTTTCTTCCACTCTCTTGAGAGCATATTCTACTATATCCTGTTTTTTGATATTTTCAGCCAAAATGACACCTATTTTTATCGTTCCTCAGAGGTTGTTTTTATAGTTTTCTATATCATCCTCCTGTGCTTCTATAAAGGCAAAACCACCCATTTCTTCCACAGATCAAAAAATACTCTTTAATTCAGCCAGTGAGAGCGATGGTTCACGTCCGAGGAGAAAAATATATCTTTGCATGGCTGCATATTAGGAATTCTCAGATAGATTACAAAAAAATCCTCCCAGAAAGGGAGGATTTTTAGCTGAAAATCAATTAGATTGACTCTTTGAAAGTCTTACCAGACTTGAAAGATGGAGACTTGCTCGCCTTGATCTGGATCTTCTGCTTAGGATTCTGAGGATTGACACCCATTCGAGCCTTGCGGTGAGCAACGCGGAATGTACCAAAACCAGTAATACCAACAGTGTCACCCTTTTTGAGGGCTTTTGTAACAACGTCGATGAAAGCCTTGAGAGACTTAGCAGCAGCGTCTTGAGAGAGGCCTGCAGCTGTGGCAATAGCCTTAATGAGGTCCTGTTTTTTCATAGAAGAAAAGGGTTAAGAAATACAAGGACACGGCTAGACTATCGATACGAAAACAAAATGCAAGCACATAATGCCCATTTTGAGGGGTAAATAGCATTTTTACACTTTACAAAAATACCAAAAATGTTCAAAAATACAGAAAAAGTGGTCTAAAAGTTGAAAAACATGCAAAGAAATGGTAATTTTATAGGGAATTATGGCTACTACACACACTACCCTTCTCGAAATCCTCTCACAGCCAGTGACTGGAGATGCTTCAGGAATACAAGCTACCGGAGATAAAGTGGTACATGATAAACTCCTTGATACCAAAAAACAGGCACTTGGGAGTCCCCAAACCATGATCGATGACAGCACCGCTACTCCTGAAGATATAAAAGCAGGTGAACGTATCTATCACGAAGCACTTGCCTATATAAAAGATGCCATAGCTCCTGCCATGGTAAAGGTGAGCCCCCATGATATACAGATCAATGATACTTTTTGTAAAACACTTTTCACCTATGCCTATCCAGATTTTCTCGAGTGAAACTGGCTTTCCCCCCTCATAAATTGGGATAGCAAGTTCGATGTTTCCATGTTTGTCTATCCTACAGATGCTCAACAGGTCATGAAATACCTCCGAAAGCGTCTCACAGAACTCCAATCCGAGAAATACCTCAACCAGGAACGTGGTCTCACAGCCAACCCCTATACAGATGCCCAACTTCAGGATGTCGAAGAACTCCGAACCCTCCTCACACGTGGATCTGAGAAATATTTCCATTTCTCTATCTACATCACTCTCTATGCAGACGATGCCGATAAACTCACAAAAATGACCAATGATATCCAGAATATGCTCCATGGTCGCAATATCCTCACAAAACCAGCGCTTCTCAGGGCTGAACAAGGATTCACAGCAACAGGCCCATTTTGCCGAGATGAAGTTTCTGTCTATAGAAATATATCCACCCGCGGTCTCTCAACGACGTTTCCATTTACCTCTGCAACGCTTTCGCAGGATGATGGAGTACTCTATGGAATCAATACGCATAATAATTCACTTATCATCTATGATCGATTCCGCACGGAAAATGCAAATATGGTCGTCCTTGCAAAGTCATGAGGAGGTAAATCGTTCGCAGTAAAACTTGAGATCCTCCGTTCCCTCATGCTCGGACATGATGTGATCGTGATCGATCCCGAAAATGAATATAAGGCACTCGTGAATACTGTTGGAGGAAGCTATCTCAATGTGAGTATCAATGCGACACAACGTATCAATCCTTTTGACCTTCCTCTTCCATTCAAGGATTATGAGAGCCATCCTGGTGATCTCCTCCGCGGTGGAGTTATCAGTCTTATCGGTCTTTTCAAACTCATGCTCGGTACCATGAGTCCAACAGAAGAAGCCCTTCTCGAAAAGGCGATTGTCACAACCTATAGTCTCAAGGGTATCACATTTGAAGATGATGATATAACTGGTAAAGAAGTACCTGTTATGTCTGACCTTCTCTCGGTTGTAGAGACTATGGAAGGTGCTCAAAGTGTTGCTCAGCGGCTTGAGAAATATGTGAGTGGTGTCTTCGGTGGACTCTTTACACAGCCAACCAATGTCACACTTGGAGAAGGATTACAAGTCTATTCTGTCCGTGATCTCGATGAACAGCTCCGACCTATCGCCATGTATATTATCCTCTCCTATATATGGAATGTCGTACGCTCGTCGAATCGAAAGCGCATGCTCGTCGTGGATGAAGCCTGGAATATCATGCAATATGAGGATAGTGGAAAATTCCTCCATGGTCTCGTAAAACGAGCTCGTAAATACCACCTCGGAGTCACAACTATCACCCAGGATGTAGAAGATTTCATCAATAGTGAGCATGGTAAAGCCATAGTCACCAACTCTTCCCTTCAGCTCCTCATGAAACAGTCTCCTGCATCTATCGATGCAATGCAAAATGTGTTTAAACTGACTGATCAAGAAAAATATATCCTCCTCAACGCTCCCGTCGGACAAGGCCTCTTCTTTGCTGGTACAGAACACGTCGGAATCCAGATCCTCGCGAGTTACTTCGAGGAAAAAGTTATCACAACAGGATTATAAATCGGTTTATATTTGCTGCCCTATCCCAATAATGCTATTACTCTTTGGGCCATTTTATAAGAAACTTCTAAAGTTCCCTGAGCATTAAAAATCACGGGGAATTCATCTCTTATTGTTTCCATCATAGATTTTAACTCACAATGTTCCATTCGGCAGCGTAGTAGTAAAATAATCAGATCTAAGGCCTAATTCTTTTATACCTTTAGCAGTTACATTGATAAGTTTATCTTCTAGTTCAGAACTCATAGTAAAATTATTATGTTTATATAATAAAATTAATATTAATTTGTCAATTTTCTTTCTATAGCTTTGAGCTCTTCCATTTCTCTGGCTCAAATGCTTCTCCTATAAGAATTTGAGGGTGAAGGTCATGCTTTTTTAAGTATTCTGTAAGTTTTTCTCCATTAAAAGATCTCTGATCATACCCGAAATAGAGTATATCTGGTTTTATCTCCTTGATAACAGCATAATAATCAGCGGGTACACCGAGTATTACTTCGTCGACCACGCCGCTCTCTTGTAATTTTTTTACTCGATTTTCTTCTGATTCTCGTGGTTTTCTTCATTTCAGACGCTCTACAGTAGCATCTCGGGCAACTATTGTGATGAGGTAATCACCAAGGTTCTTCGCCTCCCAGAGGTAGTGGAGATGGCCAGGATGGAGGAGATCAAACGTTCCAAACGTCATCACGACTCGTTTCTTCTTCATAATACCCTACTTTTTATGGGTGATATCCATGCCGGTATGTGATTTTTTGTGGTGTTCCCCTTCTTTCTGATATTCACTATCGAGACGAAGAAATTCTGCCTCAAATACCTGTTCAAACAAGGTTTTCTGTGGTCGGAGGAGCAGATAGACGAATATGCCGAGAGGTGTCAAAAAAAGAACAAGGAGGATACTAAAGACCTGAAATATGATCGAATGCGTACGGTTCGTGATATCGCGGACAACCCATACCACAAGGCAAAACCAGACCAGGAAAAAATAAACGATGATACTCCGGAAGAGGACATCCGGATTGATCAATGAGAGGAACGTAAGGCCGTTAGGAATATTCATATATTCGATTATAGATAAAAGTATTTGAAGGCAACTCACTCACTCATAATTTTTTATGAAATACTCTTTACAGTATAAAATTTTTACTACAATAAGATTTCAATGAAGTGAAAAAATCACAACATTGCAGAAAAGTGACACAACATATCTTTTCTATTCCCTGTTTTCTAATCCCCTGTTCAGGGGATTTTTTTTAACCATTTTTTTATGGAAGACACAGCAAAAATAGCATATGATAATGAGCGTATTATTTATGGTCAAGAAGCTATTGAAGGTATAGTTGAATGATCAGGATTAGTTGTAATAGAAGTTCCAAGAAAAGTTATAAATATACTGGATGGTCTTCCTTCTAGTGATTTTTATTTTAATTGACCTGCAAAAACATTATCCCAACTGCCATGAAAAGAACCAGAGATTCTTAGGCCCACAACACCAAAAGAAACGATTGAGAAAGCACGTCGTATAGCTCTTGCATTGCTTAATAGCAAAGCAGCCGCCTAATCCATATTCGTTTTTCTCCACTTCTGTATTTTTTTCGGATCTCAGGAGAGAAGAACCTGTGGTACTGCATATCCCATAAATTCCGCTGGACGTGTATATTGAGGATATTCCGGCTTTCCATCAAGAGCTTCAGAAAATGATTCTTCATGAAGGGATTTATCATTTCAGACGACACCTGGGATGAGACGTACGAGAGCATCGAGAAAAACCATCGTCGCCACTTCCCCACTGCTCACCACGAAATCCCCGATAGAATACTCCTCAAATTCAAACATTTCAAAGATTCGATGATCCACACCCTCATAATGGCCACAGAGAATGATATACTCTGTATCTCGAAGCTCTTTTGATAACTCTTCGATTTTTGCTTGACGAAGACGCTCTCCTCGAGGTCAGAGATAGATCTTTTTTATAGCATTTTTTGGGTCAATGCTGGTGATAGCTCGATATATAGGCTCTATCTGCATGACAGCACCTGCTCCACCACCATAGGGCTTATCATCGACCCTATGCTGCGCTTGTAGTGAAAAATCGCCCAAATTGTAGAAAATCGGCTCAAAAAGACCCTTTTCTCGGGCAATACGCATTATACTCGAATCAAAATACGAGGTAAATGCATCAGTAAAATTGGTAATTATATGGACTTTCACACCGTTATTCTAGAGAAAACCGGGAAAAGTCACGAGCTATGCTAATTTTTCTCGCACCTGCTGAAGCATCATACTAATATGAGAGTATTTATTGGGTTTTCGAGTTTTGAGGATTTTCTCTGCCAAAGCAAAATCTCACCACTGCAGGACTTCGACACGGGGACTTATTGCAAGTCCACCCTTATAGATACTATATGGCATATATCTATCAATTCTATTTGGATGATCGTTTACAAAGCTTCCATAATCCTCAACTATGTATTTCTTATCATTGATACGGAGTATCGTTCCTGGAGGGAATTTACCCCAATTTGCCGCACATGATGTAGGTATCTCTGGATTACTACTATAGTGCAGAAGTCCCCCTAGAGCTGTTTTGCTACCTCCGGCTTCCTTTTCATTGAAGACACTTGCATCTTTCACATATAAACTTGTAGTATTCTTAGGAACAAGCTCTTTCCCTTTTTTTGATTCATTTACTACTACTTGCTTCAAATTTCTGAGAGATTTTCCTGTCAAATTGGTTACTTGGTCCTTCTCTCATCTAAATTTCTCCAGAAGATCTGGGTTTGTTTTGAGTGATGCTAAAAGTTGACGATTTTGTGATCATCTTCCTACATATCTTCCCTCTATACCGAATTCTTTTTCATGCCCTTGAATAACCTTTTCTCTTTGGTTATAAGGTATCTCTTTAATCATGCTGGATACAGATTCGAGAGTCATAAAGTATAGTTACTCAAGTATGATACTCCTGTGTTTGGAGGAATACAAGTTCATTTCATTTTTTAGAATAACACACTTTAAGATCGAGCGTTTATAGTACTTGTTATGAGAGAGGCATAAATTTTAGATGCATTTCCCTGTTCTTGGGAAAGTAATTCTTTAACAAAGCTAGATAAAACTACTTTATCATTAAGATTGACTAAATTATGTACCCCAACACCCATTCTCTGAGCAATCTCATTTGCAGCATTCGTTCATAAACGATTGCCACTTGTTCCATCCTGCGTCCATCAGTATGGGAGACTTGCTATGAGATCATGTACAGTTTTCAATCAATTACTGTTATGCCTGTGTAACAAAAGACGAATTCATGATGCCATTCATGCCTCTGGACTCTTAAAGACAACCTGTGGATCTCATTGATCTCTATTTTGAGATGGACCAACAGCATCAACCAGTATACTTTTTTGAAAATTAGAATTTGTCCATTTGATATTAAAGGGATTATTATTTTTCATTCCTGCTGGGATTTTATCGGTATTAGAACCTATAGATTTGAGAAATTCTTCAGGTGTCTTTGCATCAAAGTGAGGTTGAGTTTTATCGACTAATTCTGATTTACTACTTTGTACTGATTGCGAATTAAAGACTTCTTCTGCCCCACCTCCAGCTGATTTTACAGCTTCTTTTAGTCGAGCAGCAACCTCAGTTAAGAGGCCAGAACACCCCGCTGTTTTGGTACCGGGTCATCTCCACTCATGAACACGGACCAATCTCTGCTCATCATTAGCGTTACATGATTCAAGTCATCTTACAATTGTTCTATATTTTAATTTTCACCCTTCAAATCATGGAGCAAGAAGTTTTGAACCAAGAGAAGTACCTCCTCCTCCTTCTTTGTTTCCAATTCCTGCATAACCATGTGTAGCAGGACATACCTCTACACTTCCATCTGGAAAATATACAAATGCTTGTTTGGTACCAACATCATGAGCTAAGAAAGGTTGATTTGCGTTAAAATTAGGATTATTTTTAGCATTTCTCTCAAGTACTTTAAGTAATTTTTCCTGCATAATTGGATCTTTCACTTGTTTCTTAAATGCTTCATGTATCTTTGTAACAGATTGTTTTTCAGATTCAGTTATTTCCCCATTTACGTCAAACAAATAACCAGCCATGGAACCTTGTACTTCTCAACCACCTCCAGCGCCTCGAACAAAACGATCTGACATATCTCATTGGGTAGCATCGGGGTTACTCTCCATATATTTACGCCAAAAATCTCATACTTCTCATCCCATCATAGCTCCTATTGGCGCTAACAAATCAGCTAAAAATTTAACAAAAGGACTTAATCAGCCTTTATTAACTCTGGCGGCTATTTTGTTCATCTGTTTTTCGTTCACACCCGTTGCTTCTTGAATTCTTTTTACATAAGCTTCTTGGCTTTCATCTGGTCTTTTTTCTTCTCTCCACGTGGCTCTTTTTTCTTCTATCTCTTCTCTGAAAAAATTTGGCAATCCACTCTCATCCATTCGAAAATCTGGATCAAGCTGTATTCTCATTTTTATACTATCTGGCATATCTTCCCATTTTATTTTATCGCCCAAGGTAGTAATAAGGTCTCCAAAATATTTTTCAGAAATTATTCTCGTAGCCGTATCAACCATAGTAGTATCCTCAAGTATTTTTTTTGTCTCTGGTATTGTAAATTTTGATAAATCCTGTTTTTCCTCAAAAGAACTTAAACCTATATTTTTCTTGACCAAATCTGCTATGTCTTTTGGAGATAATGATTTCCCAGAAGACTGAATTTTTTCATAATCAGCAACAAAAGAATCGATTCAATCAGTGATACTTTTTGTTTTCAGTAATATTTGTTTCTTTTTTTCAGAAGATCTACTATCAAAATTTTGATCAAGTATTCGTGCCTCTTTTTCTGCAATATTTTTCGCTTCTTTGTTGATTTTATCAGTATCTATAGCTCTTCGGATAAATTCTCTCTGTACAGCATGTTTTACTTTTTTCTGCATTTCGGGATCTAGTGTATCAATTGATTTTAATTCTTCTACAATTTCAGTTTCCAACCCATGCTTTTCTTTCACGGCATCCTTATACTCTTTTTCTGCATCTTTCTCATCTCATAAATAATTATTCTCTATGTTTTCATCTTCGCTGCCTGGTTCTGGAGGATAAGCAGAATTTGATTCATAATTGTACTCATCTTTTAGAAATTTCTTGGTCCTTTCTGACTCTTTTTTACTAGAGTTCAGCTTATCTATTGCTGTTTTTAATCTTCATCCTGCTCGTTCTATTTTGTCCTTAGCTTCTTTTTTTACATCATCTGATTTTTTTTCAATTTTCCCCTTTTTCTGTTCCTCAGATACTTCTTTTACCTTAGTTCCTTCCTTAGGATTTAAAACAGCTAGTTTTGATTTTTCTTCATTTGGCATATATTTTATCCTACCACGCCCCGCATCAGAATGCAAATAATTTGCAAAAAAAGAAAACTTCGCGAAGATGCTCACAAATATCCTCAATTTTTCCTATGAACCTCGGTATTGTCTGACTTCCAAATGTCGGTAAATCTACACTCTTCAACGCTCTCACGAAGAGCTATGCTGCTGAGGCGGCAAATTTCCCATTTTGTACTATCGAACCAAATACTGGTATTGTGAATGTGCAAGATGAGAGACTCCAGGCCCTCGCAAAGACTATAAATTCTGAAAAAATAGTTCCTGCAACTGTGGAATTCGTCGATATCGCTGGTATCGTCCGTGGTGCGAGTACTGGTGAAGGTCTTGGGAACAAATTTCTGGCAAATATCCGTGAAGTCGATGCTATACTTCAGGTAGTAAGAGTCTTCGAGGATAGTGATGTCCATCATGTCGATGGAAGCATAGATCCAAAACGTGATATCGAAATCATCAACACTGAGCTCATCATCGCGGATATCGAAACCCTCTCAAAGCGGAAAGATGGTGATGTGGCCAAAAAAGCTCGTTCAGGAGATAAGGATGCGATAAAATTGCTTGCGGTGTATGAGAAAATTGCTGAAGCTCTCAATCAAGGAAAACTTGCAATTCAGGTGGAGATGACAGATGATGAAAAAGCTCTCGCAAAGGATCTCCATCTTCTCACCATGAAACCCTTTATCTATGCAGCCAATCTCAATGAATCTGACCTCAAGATGGATGAGAAATCCCTCCGTGAAAAAATAGGAATGGCCGATCCAAAAATTCCCGTCGTACCAATTTGTGCAAAAATCGAAATGGAGATGATGGAATTCAGCCCAGAGGATCGTGCTATGTTCTTGGCCGATTTAGGACTCACAAAAAATCCGGTGGACGAACTTATCAAAACATGCTTCTCTACACTCGGACTTCAGTACTTCTTCACTGTCGGTGAGGTCGAAGCTCGAGCATGGACAATACATAAATGAGATAGGGCTCCGCAGGCTGCTGGAAAAATTCATTCAGATTTTGAAAATAAATTTATCAAAGCAGAGACAGCCAACTGGAAAGATATCGTCGATAATGGTGGTTGGGCTGGCGCTCGGGAAAAAGGTCTTGTCCGAATGGAAGGAAAAGATTATGTGATGCAGGATGGTGATACGGTGGTATTTAAGTTTGGAGGATAATGCTTTGCAATTAGCTGAAGCTTCTTGTAAAATACTTACATGAATATGATCCAGGCAGCAAAATCACCTCCGGTTCCAGAAAGCCCAACTCTCTCCCCTATTGAGCATTTTGCTGAGCAGAAAAAACGAGAATTGGAAGAATTTAAGAGAATTAATTGTGTGAAAGATAGTGACTACATGGGTGACAAAGAAGCTTTGCATGCTTGTTCGATAATTTGTCTAGATCTCCAAGGGGTCGATCCATCACTTTTGAAGATGAGAAGTATCTTTTCTTCACCTGAAAGAGCTGATACCATCACTCATCTTCCCTGCTTCCTCTATCCAGGGCCTGATGGTATGATGACTATTCCACTTGTGCCTGTGCAGATGACAAGCACTGCAGATCCAGAAACTGACAGAAAGGCAATGAATACAACTGGAAGTGACTATATCTACCGAGCCAAACCTTGGGAAGATGGTTGATGATTAGCGAGTTATTTTTCTGCTGCCGCTGTATCAAACCGTTTCGGCGTTTCTGGTAGTGAATTATCTGGTTTTGCTCTCACATTTGAGGAAGCAAATGCCCTATCTCATTGAGGAATAGATCTTCTCTATAGCATGGTTTCGAATGTTCCTGGAAGGTTTGTTCCGGGTGCAAATAGATCAGTATTTCATAACGTGAATACGGAACTTTCTTTGTGGCTCGATAATACTGGAGCTACCGAGGATTTTGCCATGATATCAAGTAAAAGAGGTGGTGTAGGAAATAATGCGAGTGTTTTTTGACATCCTATGTATGGTCGACTTGATTTATCAGAGCCGCTGAGAGAAAAAGTTGAGATCATTCTCAAGCAATAAAAAATCCCCACCAAAAGGCAGGGATTTTTTATAAACTAAAATGATTACTTGATTTCGCAAGTAGCTCCGATTTCCTTGAATTTAGCGACGATTTCGTCAGCTTCTTTCTTTTCGATGTTTTCCTTGATATTTCCGCCTGATTCAGAGAGAGTTTTAGCTTCTCCGAGACCGAGACCAGTATATTCACGGACGAGCTTGATGACACCGATTTTGTTAGCACCAGCATCCTTGAGGACGACTGATACAGTTCCGCCTTCTTCCTCGGCAGCAGCGCCACCAGCGGCACCTGCAGCAGCTACTGGAGCAGCAGCTGAGACACCGAATTTCTCCTCCATAGCTTCGACGAGCTCAGCGAGTTCGACGATAGTGAGTTTCTCGACGAGATCGAGGACTTTTTGTGAGTGATCTGACATATGATAAAAATAATGAAATAAATATTACGCTGCAGTGGCGAGATCGCCAACGGTAGCTTTGTTTGTCTCTTGGAGTTTTTGCTTCGCGCCATCGAAAAATCGAGCGAGAGAGCTCACAGGTGACAAGAGAGAACCCATGAATTTGGCAAGCAAGACATCCCGAGATGGGAGTGATGCGAGCTTTTTGGTCGTCTGAGCGTCCTGGAGAGAACCGTCGAGGTATGAACCCGTGAATACGAGTTTATCGACCCCTTCAAATTCTCGCGCAAGAGTATTTACCAGAGAAAGAGGAGCAACCGCGTCATTGAAAGCCATGATAATGGCAACTTGACCAGGAAGCATCTCTTCTGGGATATCTACACCCTTGATTTCTTTTGCAGCGATCTGGATGAGCGTCTTTTTGGCGACAGTCATCTTTCCACTGACAGGGAGAAGTCATCGTCGAACTTTGCTTACCTCAGCTACCGTAATACGATTACTCTGCACGAGAGCAAACGATGTAGCACGAGTGAGATCAGCTTTGAGTTCAGCCAGGGTCTCAGACTTTTTTGCCTTTGACACAGTCATATACAAAAAAGGATAGGAAATAAAATGTCGGATGAAACAAAAATACGCCAGAAAAGGCGTATTCTCAAAAGTATAATAGTATAACAAGAGAGTTTTGCCTCGGTAGGTCTTGTATGATTGATAACAATCAATGCCTACTGTCTTCGACTTGTCCATAATATGTATATATCAAAAATTTGCAAATCATTTTAAAGTATGATTATATGAGTGTATGAAAACGAAAAAACAGCTCTTTATTGTTCTCCTAATAACATTTTTAGGGGTATTTTCAGGTATTGCTCCAATTTACGGACAAAGTGGATGAAGTGGATGAAGCGGTACTGGAGAACCCTACTGTGGTGATGGGACATGCGATCAAGATGAGAACTGTAGTTGTCCTGATGATTGTGGTGAAGGTGATGGATCATGTGATGGAACCTACTGTGGTGATGGCATATGTGAACAAAGCGAGAACTGTAGTTGTGAAGCAGACTGTGGTAAAGGCGACGGGACGTGTTCTTATTGTGGTGATGCTATCTGTGATATAAGTGAAAAATGTAGTTGTTCTTATGACTGTGGTCAGGCAGATTCCTCATGTCGGCTCAACCCCACTCCTCAAACAATTGCGAACTGTCCTGTCGGATTTACGAGAACAAATAGTGGTTTATGTATCCCTACAAATATACCGCGAACTCTCGAAGATACTCGCTGTCTCTCAAAAACTTTTACTACAAAACCTAACTACAGTTTATCTGTAGCCGAATTTAACCGTGCAAATCGTAACATGTGTTCGAGTGGGGGACTCTTTTATTACACAGGAAATTCCTCACAGGTTATCAATAACCGAACAGTGGAATCATTTTCTGGTTTCTGTAGCAATGGTGAAACTGTCGACACAGATTGTACCTATACTATTGGGAGTGCAGGTCTGACAAGTGGCACAAGTCTCACAACAAATAGTCCAGTAACTACGAGTAATACCTCAAATACACAGGCCACTACATCCTCTTCATCAAATACCGAAGTTGGAGATGTATGAACTGGTACCAACAATCCATGAACCAGCTATGATGTCCCCACATCCCAACTATGATGTGGCTCTGCAGCAGGAAAAATATATACTTCTTGGAGTGATGCAAATGCAGCACGACGTCTGACCTATGGATCATGTCCAAATGGTGATGGCTTTCTACAGCCATGATATAATCCCGTTGTAGGATTCCCTCTCAGTGGGACATCTTCATGGAACTGTACTACATGGACAGTCAATCCTGCATATGCAGCTGGAGGATACTATGCTGTCACTGCCAACTGTAGTCTCGGAGTAAATATTGAGGCATGATCAGAAGAGGATTCCAAAACAATTCTTGGCTACCCACCTATTAATCCCCTATCATCTACAAGATGTGGAGATGCTAGTGGACACCCATATGATTCTTGGGGTGCTGCTAATGCTGCACGGAATAAAAAGAATGGAGCATGTACTAGTGGTGGTAATAGCTCGACCGATGGTAATCTCTACAAGCAGGCTTATAGTGATGTTATCACAGTATTACCAATAGTCAGAGTAAATGGTTATCAACGAGAAGAATTAACTTGGAATTGTACAGGCTGGAATGGTTCACGATATGTAGTTACAGCTTCTTGTAGCCTAGAAGTCTGAGTACGTATTAATACACCAATTCCGATCATAACGACTGCTTCTACGACAATAGTGACGACTTCAAACACAGTCTCTACTGGAAACTCAACGACCTCTACTACCCAAATAGTAAATCCTCTCACGAGTGGCACATCAAATGGTGATCAAACCTATTCTATACAGTGAGTCGTAACTGGTGGTGGATCTGGCCTTTCTGGAATCACAGTTGATGTTATGAGAAATGGAAATGTAATTCTCGGTACAGTCACAAATGCCAATGGTAATTATGTAGCGAGCGGTCTCTCTGCAGGAACATATGAGGTACGACCGAGAAATAATGAACAATATATATTTCCGAATACGCAGTCTGTTACCATCGTGGATGCAAATGTTTGAGCAAATTTCTCAGGACTCAAACTTAGTGAACTGGATCCTGGAGTAGCAGAACTTCTCCGTCGAAACAGCACAGACAATACTACTACGACAACTACAGATTCTGGTACATCGATTAATGATTGGATTAACAATATAATCAATAGAGTGTGAGGATGAGATGGCGATGGAGGAACAGGGACTGATGATATTGTTGGAGGCAGCACGAGTAATGCTAGTGGTAATAGTTTTAGCAATATTTTCTCTGAGAATTCCCTCATATCATTACTCAAAAACTGATATGTGCCTCTTGCCAATTCTTACTCCCCTATTGGTCTTTCTCTGATCAAGAAATATGCGAACCAGAATTCTATCTGTGGTGATGGTGTAAAAGAAGAATGAGAAACATGCGATGATGGTATCAATAATGGTAGAGGAAGTAATTATTGTAGTTCTGACTGTCTCTACTTCGGTGAGGTAAGATTCACGAATGACTGACTCGGTTCAGATGCTCTCGCTAATGGAGGTATTGTTGGAAACTGACGTATCCTCAGTGCATTGCAAGTAGCTGGAAATGCAATTGGCGATGGCTTCTCTTCTGCTTTCGACGGTATTGATTCAGGCATAAATAGTATTTCTGATACTTTTGATAGTATAGAAAAACGCTTAAAACAAAAAATAATCGAAAATACTTCTCCCGAAACAAGAAAAGTAATAAAAGAAGTAGCCAAGTACTCCCTTGCCGGTGTGATTACCCTCCTGGCTGCACTTGCTGCTGGACTTCATTTTATGATCTACAAGAGCCAGTGGATGAGCTATACAGTTCAGGAATGAGATACGCTCGATTCTCTTGGAAGCAAATTTACGATGACAAGCCGAGCTCTCAGAGCCAAGAATTCTCTACTCAAGAAATGAGGATTACGACCTGGAATGAAGATAAAAGTACGTAATCGACATTTCATAGAAAAAGATTATCTCGATCAATTGAAATCAGTCCTCAAAGATGGATTAGGCAAAAGAAACCATGGAAAGATGACATCCAAAATAGAGAAGATATTTTCAAAGAAATAAAAATAGTGCCTTATGCCAGAAACTACGCCTCCAACACAAACAGTTCAAAACCTCTTCCCTGCTGGACCTGCCTTGGCCGGGTCAGGCCTTAATGAGGCACATGGGATAGACGGTCTTGCTGGTGCAAATATATCACAGAATGAAAAGGACGCTATCATGCGTCAGATTCATCCCATCTTTCTCACAACTCACTCAGAGGAAAAAGCACCTCTCCCCCAAGGAAATTTCGATAAATTCCTCGGATTTCTGAGACTCTGTCTCGAAGGCCTTCTCAAGCTCGTTGATATCGTCGTAGACGCTGCTATTCAAATTGCACGCCTCTTGGTCTGGGTGGTAGCTATCTTGGGAGTACTGATCGTCGTAACCCTCATGACAAATACAACAGATAAGTTTATCGATATCCTCAATAGTTCTATCTTCCCTATCATAGGACTGGATACGAAGATCCAGAAAGTAGGACCTACAACTCCTGTCATTACTCTCCCAAATCAGGATACAACAGAAGAACAAAATAATCTCGGAAGCACAGTACTCGAAGAAGAAACAAATACCGATTCAGCAGAGCAAGCAAGACAAGCTCTTATCGAGGCACGTCGAGCACGAATGGCAAACCAATCTGCAGAATAAAGCCTAGTATATCTCTCTCGGCTTGCTCCCTTCAGATGGTCCCACGACACCCATCTCTTCCAGAGCATCCATAACTCGAGCAGCTCGTGCATATCCGAGCTTGAGACGTCGCTGAAGGAGTGACGTGGATGCTTTTCAGCTTGATCGGACAACTTCTATCGCTTGTTGGATGATAAAATCATCTTCTTCATCAGCGCTGCCATCTCCATTGATATCACCTGGTCATTCATTCTTACGCCCCTCTACAATGGTCATATCATACATATTGGCAGCAGTATCTGCATCCGTATGCATTTTTATAAAGTGGATCACAGCTTCCACCTCTTCTGTTTTTACGAATACCCCCTGAACACGTTCTGGATCCATAACTCCACTTGGAGCATAGAGCATATCTCCTCGCCCGAGGAGATCCTCAGCACCAACTCGATCCAGGATAGTTCGAGAATCCACCTGGGAGGCAACGGTAAAGGCTATACGGCTTGGGATATTGGCCTTGATAAGACCGGTGATCACGTCTACTGAAGGTCTCTGTGTTGCGACGATGAGATGCATACCCACAGCTCGCGCCATCTGAGCGATACGGGCAATCGCATTTTCTACATCTTTTTTATTGCCACTCATCATGAGGTCAGCCAATTCATCTATCACGATGACGATGGCAGGCATTCTCTCCTCTTTTGATACTTTTGCATTATATTCCACGAGATTTCGTGTGCGGACCTCTGTGAGGAGGTCGTATCTGCGTATCATCTCAGCCACACACCATTTGAGGGCATTCAGGGCTTTATCAGGATGATTGATGACTGGCGCTAGGAGGTGCGGGATACCATTGTAGACACCCAACTCCACACGTTTTGGATCTATCATGATCATGCGCAACTCAGCTGGAGAATTACGGAGAAGGAGTGATATGAGGAAACCGTTCATTCCAACTGATTTTCCAGAACCAGTTTGTCCCGCTATGAGGAGATGTGGCATATCTCGGAGGTCACATACTACAGCATCGCCAGCAATTCCTGAACCGACACAGAGAGCCAGTTTTGAGGGATGTTTCGTAAAATGCGGACTCTCAACTATTTCCCGCAAACTCACCACATCTCTTCGATCATTTGGGACCTCGATACCAACCAAGCCCAATCCAGGAATAGGGGCCTGAATACGTATATTTTTTGCTTTCAATGCGAGTGTCAGATCTTTTTTGAGTGCTTCAATACGGTTCAGCTTCGTTCCTTCACTTGGCTTGAGCCGATACTGAGTGACTGTTGGTCCTACCTCATATCCAGCCATATGGACCTCGATACGGAACTGGAGAAGAGTGCGCTCGATAATAGCTGATCGGAGTTCGATTTCCTCCTGTGTAAGAGGCTTCCCCTTTGGATGATATGTGAGGAGTTCACTCCGAGGATATTGCCATGATCCCTTAAATGGTTTTATATCGGTATGTTTATCAGAAGAAACATTTTTGGTAATGATCGGGACAGAACGTCCACCAACAGGGGTATTTTGAGAGAGAAGAGTCTGGTTCGTCATCGGCTTCTTCTCCAGGAGAGATCCTCTGTTTCGTATTTTTTCAAAAAAGCTTGGCTTCTCGTCATCGGGCGTTTGTTTCCTCGTGGAAGAAAGTTTCTCGATCTTGCTTTCGAGTTCTTCATTGCGGGTTTTGAGACGCTTTTCTTCTCTCGGTGAGAGTTGTTTTTTCTCTTCCTGACGCTCTCGAATGGAGTCAGAGAAGGTATTGAGCATCTCGATCTGCTTCCGGTATGCATATCATCCTGCTTCTCCAAATTGGGAAAGTATTTTCCTGTAGGAAACATGAAAAAGGAGGTAGATGGAAAAGAATAAGAAACCGAAAAGAAGAGTCAGGGCAGGTATCTCATCAAACCACATGATGAGCGGATTATGGACATCGAAAAAAAGTCATCGCTTATCGTAGAAATTGCTCCAGAGCGAAACGCTTGAGATCCAAAAGAACAAAAGCCCCAACCCCCTCCTGAGATCAAACGAGCTTTTCCCAAAAATCATATGCAGGCCGACCAGACAGGCTATGGGAGAGAAAAACCAACGGAAATAGGGTCAAAAAACAGGTACCAAAGCTCGTGCGAGATAATCTTTCTGGGCAAAGAAAACAAGTATTGCCGCAAATATCAACAAAAACCCAACTATCATAGTTTGAGTTGGTTGGGATAATCCAAGTGCATTTTTTCTTCGTGCCATATGTAATAATAATATAGATAAATTAGATTTTTCTAGCTTACGCACTTGATATATTCTTCTTCACTTAAAATTCTGCCCTCAAAGTCTGCCGACCAAGAAGTTTGAATTTCTCTTCATGATTTTGCACATCGAGTAGTTCGCAGTTCCCCATTAAAGGGCATCCAAGAAAGATTGTGAAAGATCCGTCTGATATAGTGAGTCTCTGGAAGTGGGACAGAGAGAGCTCGACAAAAATTGATATCTTGAGGAAGTATAGTGAATGGCTTGCTAGCAACTGTATCCCAATAAATCTCTTTTGTAATTGATTCATCAGCTTCAAATGGGGATTCGGAGATACTATCACTTGGCAGATATGAATCAAGTTTTGCATGAGGACTTTGTAATACTCTAAATCAGAAAATGTTTTGTATATCTGGTGTAAGAGGCCAAAACGCAGCACTCAGAGAGCCTTCATATACATTTGGCGCAAAATCTCCTGGGAAAAAATGTCCCCACTCCCCTGTTGATTTCATATGATCTGTAAGGCACTTCCGTAATTCCTCAAATTCTTGTTTTGAATATGGTTTATTGAAAATACAATAATTTTTTTTATTCAGTCCACAGCAGCCAAAGCAATTCTCACAACCGACACAATATGCCAAATAATCACTGAATCTGCATTCAAAACACATAAATGACAGACGAATTTCGAAACATTTGATTGGCATTGTCACCTTGTATCCTCCATGACAGCCATACGTACCAAGACCTTCACAGATGTGTTTGACGCTTCATCCGGACCAGAGACCGTGACAACAATTTTCATGATCTAGTTCCATAAAGCACATTTCGCAGTCTTTCATGTGTTGTACGTAGTTTCATGTTGTGTTTTCAGAATGTTCGACATACGTGGATCGCAGCCAGGCAATCTCGTGCATCATTTTTGCAAAATAAGTTTGCGCTTTCTTGTATCAAGTTCGGGTCTCTAGTTTCCATTTAGCCCGTTCCGCTTGATACTGTTCCTTGGTTAGTTGTATATTTCCAACACAATACTGCTTACCTCGAAGATTGAAACAAAACAAGCAATCCTGGCAATTACGACAATCGAATGACATCGTACAGTTACGTGAACTTCGAACATCTAAACAATGTATACAGTGATAAGCATTTTCACAATTCGTACAGTCATAACACCACTGACTACTGACGCATGAAGTACAATATATGCTATCTTTACATCCTTTATTCATGCGCGCACAATACCGCAAACCTTCAGCTCATGTACCTCCATGACATAGATAGCAATCTCTTGATTCATACCAATCGTCTGCATACGCACAATTTTCGCACTGAAATTGGAAAATATGTGGAATGGGACATCTATAAAAAAGTTTCTGAGCTTGCGGGAAAAAGGGTTGATCAAAATCAATGTCGACATATGGAGGATCTGCAAATTTGAACCATTCATCGCGATTCCAAACAGGATAAGGACAATCGGGAGCAAATATAGAGATGATATCTTTATCTGTTCTATCACATTTTCGTTTATAAAATTCCCAATTTGGATAAAATGCTCCGAGTTGCTGCAAGCGATATTTTGGCTTCCAGATAGGTACGTCTGTAAAATCAAAATGTGCCCTCAGGGTCATCTCATGATCAGAAATAGAAAATGTTTCTCAACTTATTTGACAGGTAGTAGTTGTAGGCATGATACGAGATTGTTTTGATTCTACGGAAAATACCCGAAATTCCACTCTTTTTTGTTTGTATATGCACCAATCGCTATATACTAATAGTGCGTACTGCGTTTTACTTTTTACTTATTTAATTTCACGACGTATGTATTCCCTCAATAGAGCACAACTCATCGGAAATGTAACAGCCGATCCAGAAGTGCGAGCACTGCCAAGCGGTCAACGGGTTGCCAATTTTTCTATCGCCACAAATCGTCGCTACACGGATAGCGCCTGAGTACAGCAAGATGTCCCTGAATATCACAATATCGCCCTCTTCGGGAAACTCGCTGAAATAGCAGAACAGTATGTCAAAAAAGGCAACAAGCTCTATATGGAAGGTCGTATCCAGACTCGTTCATGGGAAGATCAATCAGGCCAGAAAAAATACAAAACTGAAATAGTCGGGGAACAGATGATCATGCTCACTCCAAAAAGTGGAGGAGAAGGTGTTACACATTTTTCGAAAAATAACGAAGAATGACACGATGCCCCTGTCCACACGACAATTCCGCCTCAGGAAGAAAGAGTATCTATCGAGGACGTTCCTTTTTAATTACATGAAGCAATAAAAAAACCTCTCAATTCCTGAGAGGTTTTTTGAAATGCAGAATATTATTCACCTTCTTTCTGAGAATTCGCGAGAGCTTTCGTACCAGCTTTTTTGATAGGAACGAGCTTGCACTCGACGTGCTTACGCATTTTTGGATGATTATCAAAACGCATAAATCTCTTTGCCTTGTCCATATCGAGAGGATTCATCTTGATATATCCACATTCTTTCCCTGATTCGAGAGAGACGAGCTTGAATTTTTGACCTTTTCCTTTTGCCATAAACAGACAGATAATAGATAATAGATGAGAGATAATAGATCAATTCTATTACCAGATTCTGGCGAGATATTATAAAAAAAAGTAGTTTTGGCAAATTTTTAATACGAATATATTTGACATTAAATATATATATTATATAATTATAATATGAATACAATATCTACATCTACGAAACGAAAAAAATGACTAAGAAAACATAAACCTACTTTATTGGAATCTCTCCCTGTACTGGGGGCATGTGGACTTGTGTTATGGTGAACCTGGGTGAAATTCAAAGAGCTCGTTGATGAATTCTGAATTCAACAGAAAACAGTAACAACTCTCGTTGAACCTGTTAAAACAGATGGTAATATGCCAATAACGAGTGGTACAACAGCTTGCAAAATATGTGAAATTCTCAAAGAAGTAAAGAAGTAATACGTCGTATCGTATAAAGTTCACGTAAGAGCACAAACAGCAAGTGGAGGTATTTGATTCTAAAAAATGTTTGAGAGTTTTTTTTATTGCATCTTAATACCCTGCTTGAGCATCGCCTCATGGATACTATGGGCTGCGAGGCATCACTCAGCTGCTGACATGATCGTCTGGCGAAATTTCGCAGAACCGGTCGTGACATCGCCCGCTGCGTAGATCCGATCATTCGTACTCTTCTGATGTTCATCGATTTTGATACATTGTTCCTCATCCACCTCGACACCGAGAGCCTTAATGAGATCAACACTTGGAATTGAACCAACAGCGATAAATATTCCCTGTGTTGGGATTGTTCGACCATCAGTAGTCGTGATAGATTCGATACCAAATTGACCATTGATCTCAGCCACTTCGGTATTGTATATCACCTCCATGTTTGATTGCTCAGATACTTTTTTCACCCAGATCTCCTCTGCCTTTGGTTTGTCTTTCCTGACAAGTATCTTTACCGTTTTACACAGTTGCGCGAGATAGAGAGCTTCTGTGAAAGCAGAATCCCCTCCCCCAGAGACCAGCACATCCTTTCCTCGAAAGAAATTTCCATCACAGGTCGCACAATAAGAAACTCCGGCACCCAGAAGCCTATCTTCTCCAGGAACATTCAAGTGGCGATAAGCATTCCCCGTTGCATAGATGAGAAAATCACACGTATATATTTCTTTTCGAGCAGTCGTGACCTGAAGGATTTTTCCTGGAAGTTCCTCTATTTGTACAACTGTATCATAGCTCACCTCAGAGCCAGAAACTTTTGCATGCTCTTCAAATCGTTTCATGATAGCTCAACCAGATTCACTGAGGATTCCTGGGAAATTTTCTACACAATGGGAAGTCGCAAGAGCGCCACCAGGTTGTGCACCGATGATGAGATTACGAATCCCGTAGCGGCTCGCATACATACCGGCCGGAAGTCCAGCTGATCAGGTACCGATAATAATCAAGGGGTAGTGCATGAGAAAATTAAAGTCAAAAAATCTAATGAGAGAAACCACCAATGATTATACCAGAGAGGACAGACCCCAACACGACCCCATATAAAAGAGCTACAAGGCCGAGGCAGATAAATCCTATCTTGCCAATGATATCGGTTTTACCTGTTGTTCTATCAAGAGCTATATACCAGAGTACGAGAGTTGTATATGTAGAGAGGCCAAATGCTGTTGTCGTGTCACCTTTGACATATTTTTTGATGATAAAGGCGCGCCAGAAATTCATAGAAACTATTCCAAGGAATCCCAGAAATCAGATACCTCCCATGGTAACGAGCAGAGGCCATATCACTGATGGATCACCAGGGTACATAGTATCGCCCAAAATAGCAACTGCTATTAATCCACCTATACCACAGACCGTAACTATCCAGGGAAGAATAGTAATAATAAAAGCTTTCTTTTTTGATCCGGTAGCATTTTTTATGATATGGTGATATCGCATGAATGGTATCCAAGAAACACCTGAAGTACGTGCCTTTTTGTAATGCTTGTCGAGACGAGCGAGACTATAAGATCCAAGACAATACATAATTATTGGGGCAACAATATAGAAAATACTTACCATAATTACTCCCACAATACCCTCTACTATGCCGGTTGATGTTGAACCCAGGTCACCAAGAGGAAGAGTGTTTTGCGCTGATACGAGAGATGCCATCATCCATAAAAGGAGAGTAAAACGCTTCATAGAAAAAAGGAATAATGAAATAGAAAACGTGATTAAGTGTACTTTTTTTTTCGAAACCGCAAATCCCTCTAGTTATTTTTTACTGTTTTCTATAAACTCATTTTGTCAACATATTCTTTTTTTGCTCGCATGATTTTTTTTCTACGCTAGGGGCATGCCAAAAAACCTCGTCATAGTAGAGTCTCCTGCAAAAGCAAAGACCATAGAAAAGTATCTCGGAGCGGATTTCACAGTCAAAGCATCCGTCGGCCACATCCGTGATCTCGAGAAGAAAAAAATGGGGATCGATATCAAAAATGGTTTCGCTCCGACCTATATCGTCGATGAAGATAAAAAGAAAATCGTCGCTGATCTGAAAAAACTCACCAAATCAGCTGATACAGTCTATATAGCAACCGATGAAGATCGTGAATGAGAGGCAATCGGATGGCATCTGTGCGAAGCCCTGGGACTTGATCCAAAAACAACTAAACGTGTCACCTATACTGAGATCACAAAAAAAGCTATCGAAGCAGCTCTCAAGAATCCACGAAAGCTCGATATGGATCTGGTCTACGCTCAGCAAGCAAGACGTATCCTCGATCGTATAGTATGATTCGAAGTCTCTCCAATTCTCTGGAGAAAGGTTCCAAGCACCACAACACTCTCAGCAGGTCGTGTACAGTCAGTCGCCGTTCGCCTTATCGTAGACCGTGAAAAAGAAATCGAAGCATTCGTGCCAACTGAATCATGGAAGATGCGTGTGAAACTCGCCACTTCGACCAGCTCAGGACAAGAGAAAAATGTCATTGCAGAACTCTCAAAAGTGAAAGGCAAAGCACCAAATATCAAAACTCAAAAAGACGTCGAAGTTTTCCTAAAACAATTCGGAGATGGCGTGGAAGTAAAGCCAGGAGAAAAAGAAAAAACACTCGTCGCATCACTGAAACAAAAATATGGATTTACTCTCGAGGATGTCGATACCAATGAGACATTCCGTATGCCGGGAGCACCTTTTACGACTTCAACACTTCAGCAAGAAGCGAGCCGGAAGCTCGGTTTCGGCGTAAAAAAGACAATGACCATAGCACAGATCCTCTACCAGAACGGACATATCTCCTACATGCGAACCGACTCCGTGAACCTCTCAGGAGAAGCCATTGCTGCTTGCCAGAACTACATCAATAGCTCGTACGGCTCTACGTATAGCCTCCAGGAAGGTCGGAAATTTGCCACCAAAACTGCCAACGCTCAGGAAGCTCACGAAGCTATCCGTCCGACACATATAGAAAACGATCCCTCAAAAATCAATCTCGATGGCGATGACCTCCGACTCTACCGGCTCATCTGGGAAAGAACTGTCGCATCACAGATGCAGGCAGCGAAAGTGCAGACGACAACCTATACTTTCGTCCCAAAAGACATCGACCAGAAGTGGCAGACAAAAGGGCAAGTGATCCTCTTCGATGGATTCCTGAAGCTCTATGAAGAAGGTACCGACGATGAAGAAGAGAAAGAAGGCGAAATCACACTTCCCGCTATTGCCAAGTGAACGGACCTCGATTCTGAACTCTTTACCGGAACACAGACATTCACTCGTGCACCTGGTCGGTATACAGAAGCGACGCTTGTCAAAAAACTCGAATCAGAAGGCATCGGTCGTCCATCAACATATGCCTCGACTATCTCGACTATTCAGGATCGAGGATATGTCGAGAAAAAACAGAAATATCTCTTTCCGACTTCGCTGGCTCGTATAGTAAATGAATTCCTCGAGAAAAACTTCACTCAGATGGTCGACTACAAATTCACAGCAAATGTCGAGGAAGAGTTCGATAAAATCTCTCGCGGTGAAGAGAAATGGCAGAAAATGCTCGAAAATTTTTATAAAGGATTTCATCCTCAGGTTGAAAATGCTGGAGGATCAGAGCGAGTTACTGGTGAACGTATACTCGGGAAACACCCAAAAACAGGTGAACAAGTGTCTGTCCGTATGGGGCGATTTGGTCCCTGTATCCAAATCGGTGTACAGACAGAAGATAAAAAGCCGACATATGCGAGCATTCCCGCTGGTGTGGAGCTAGAAACTATTACCCTCGAACAAGCCCTCGAGCTCGCTGTCCTCCCTCGAACACTCTGAAGCAAAGATGGTGAGGACGTGAAAGCGAGTATCGGGAAATTTGGCCCCTATGTGGTCATCGGAAAAACCTATGTCTCTGTTCCCGCTGATGCCGCGTTTACAGTGTACAATGTGACGCTCGAACAAGCTCTCGAACTCATAGCAAATAAACAATCAGGTACAGGCAATGTCATCGCTACTTTCGGTGATATCCAGGTATTACGAGGAAAATTCGGCCCCTACATCAAACAAGGCAAAGATAACTTCCCTCTTCCAAAGAAGTTCAAAGATGATCCGAGCCTCCTCGATGAAGCAACCTGTAATGAGATCATTATGAAAAAACTCGCTGAAGGTGATACAGGGAAGAAAAAAATGTTTGGGAAGAAAAAGTAACTAATCTCCTACAATGATTGATGCAACTGAGTCTCCAACTGGGAGTTTTACTGATCGTACATCGGTCGTAAATGATTCCCGAATTCCATCGTCTGCATTAGGATAGTATCCTTCTCCTATCATCATTCCATCTAATTGTTCTAATAATGTTGTCATAAAATTAAAGTTAAGTAACAAGATTATTATTGTTTTTTTCTATTTTCATCAATCTAAGATGAACATCTTGCAAAACTAAAACTTCAGAGACAATAAATAAACATGAACATCATTCTTCTTTCTTTTATAATTCTCACCGATATCCTCACAAAATACTGGGTCAATATTTCAGATCCTGAATTTTCAGTTATCGGAAATCTTCTCAGAATAACTCACGTAAAAAATACTGGTATTGCTTTTGGGAGTGCCTTGCCTGGTATTGCTTGGATAATTCCTCTGGTACTTCTCTCTCTTGGAATATTCCTCTGGAAATCATGGGAAAAAATATCAGAGATGGAGAGGACTGCCTATTTCCTGATCTTGACTGGATGATCACTGAATGCCCTTGAACGAATGTTTTTTGGTTCGGTAACGGATTTTATCAGTGTGCAGTATTTCTCAGTCTTCAACATCGCAGATATCGCCATCACGGGAGGAGTTGTGATGATCTTTTGGGGGTTCTTGTTTGAAAAAAGAAAATAATTTGTCACTGTACTTGTCTTCATAAAACTGGAAGTATACTTTCCGTGACGTTCCATAAAAATCTATGAACAAAATAATCGCTCTTAATTGGAAGGAAACGCAAACTCTCGAATCGGCTCCAGCACTCCTAAGAACTGCCGAGGATGTCCGAAATATCTATCCTGATTATACATGGATTCTCTTTCCAGGAGATGATATGATCCCGAACTTACAGACAAAAATTCCCCTCGGAAAACAGAACTTCGGAAGCACAGATCTCCCCTATTGCCTCATCGGTCATATGTCTCATAGACATAGTGGGCAAACTGATGAAGAGATCCAGAAACAGATTGAACAAATAAAAACTACATCCACCATCCCTATTTTTTGTGTCGGTCCGATGAAAGAAGAAGACACGCTCGAGTGAGTTATGAAAAATCAGCTCGTGGTACTGGATACTTGGCCAAAGGAAAAAGAGATTATAATAGCTTATGAGCCATGATTTGCTATCGGTACAGGGAAAACCATGACGCTGGAGGATATCGAGGTTATTTATGATATCCTCAGAAAAGCCCTGGAATGATTTAAAAATAAGCATATTATTTACGGCGGAAGCGTCAATGATACAAACATTGCACAGATACTCTCTATCACCGACGGTGTCATCATCGGTACTGCCAGCCAAAAAAGCTCTACACTTCTCTCTCTTTCCATAGCACTATGACAAATCTAAGGCCAAAAATAGGTGAAAAATACATCCACTACAAAACTCCAGACAAAGAGTATGAGATTGTCTGTATTGGTAAGGACAAGGAAACCAAAAAAGACCTGGTTGCTTATCGTGCACTTTACCCTGTCACAGATCTGGGGGAGGAATTTGCCAAAGACCCTGTATTCATACGAACTTTGGAGAATTTCTGCGAAATTCTCCCTGATGGGAAAAGACGCTTTCAAAAGGTATAAAAATCTTGCATTTTAAGCCAGAATATGGTCTAATGAGGACATGAAACCACTTATCCCCTCTGTGATCATCGATTGCGACCCTGGTGCGGATGATTTTTTCGCCCTTCTCTGGGCTCTCGGACTGCATAAGAAAGGGACTATCCGGATATTGGCCATTACGACCACTGGCGGGAATGTCTGAGCCGAGATAACCTACAAAAATGCCCTAAGGGCCTGTGAATTCCTCAATATAATCGATATCCCTGTCGGAAAATCAGATGTCATGGTCAAGAGCCCTGATGCATCACATATCCATGGATCTGATGGCCTCGGAGAAGCCAGTAAATACTTGCCTCGTGTGAGGGTACCGAAAATATCACTTTCCAGCAATGTACTTCTCGAAAACATCATAAAAAAACATCCAGAAGTACAGATCCTCACCTTCTGACCGCTGACAAATATCGCACAGATTCTCAAAAAAGAGATCTATCCAGCCCGAATTATCTCCATGTGAGGAGCCATCCGTGCACCAGGAAATGTCACGCCAAATGCAGAATTCAATATTTCCTATGATCCAGAATCAGCCGATAGAGTATTCACCATTATCCATCACAGTGTCCTCCTACCACTCGACGTCACGAGCCAGCTTATCTTCACACGCCACGAAATGGATACGATACTCCGGGATCTCTCGGGCAAGAAAGCGAAATTCTTGAGAGCACTCACACTCCATACTTTCAAGACCAACATGGCCTTCCGTGAAACAGCAGGAGTAGAGGGTTTCCTCGTCCATGATGCGAGCGTCGTCGCTATGCTCATCTATCCTCACCTCTTCCATGGTCAATTCCTCCCTATCAGGGTCGAAACAAAAGGAGAATTCACAAGAGGACAAACAGTGACAGATCTACGAAACGTCGCTCAACCAAGTACCCATACATTTGTCGTCACCGATGTTGATCGTGATCGATTTATGGAAGCGATGGTGCAGGATTTTCTTAGTTTTTTATAAATTACTATACTGTATTCTATATGAACAATAATGGGCCTCATACATTTCATGACTTAGAATACAGTGGTATTCCAGATGATTTTTCTGAAGCTATAGCAAATCTAGAAATACTTTGGAATGATTTCTCATCAAAAATTATGCGTTCTCTGGAAATAAAAGTAAAAAAATGAACAGGATCAAAAGATTTTGAATCTGATGCAATAGATGCTTTGAGAGAATTTGTAGAATATGGAGAAAATATCGGAATTAAATTCTGAAATAAATTGGAATTAGATGATTTTATGAGTTATATACTTTTTATCAGATCTGAATGAGGAAAATTAGATTGAATGAAGAGATGAAAGAGCTTTATGTTTTCCGGAATGGAAAAAGAATTTTTTAATAAATTTAAATGAATTCGATTGATTCAAAGAGAAACTTATTGACAAAGAGAATGAACGAAAAATAAGATCATTCCAACTATTCTTTCTATTTTAGAAGAGGATTTTAATAAAATAAAACCAAAAAATAAATAATTATGTACCTCATTAATCTCATCGGCTGAAGCGGTTCTGGCAAAGGATATCTTGCTGAGAAAATTATCCAGATGCTCTGAGCAGATAAGGTGGATACGATTCCGATGGATATGTATTATTACCCTCATGATCGTTTCCCAGAAAACCTCCATGTGGAATTCGAAGGAAATAAATTCAAAAACTTTGATACTCCAGAAGCACTCGAGATCCCCCTCCTTATAGAACATATAAAAAAGCTCAAGAATGGTGAAGAGGTCCAGATTCCAGAATATGATTTTGGACATAACCCTACAGGGAATTCCCAGAGGAAACCAGGCAAGATGATCAAGCCAAAAGAATTCATCATCCTCGATAGCCTCTTTGGCCTCTGTGATGCAGAGTTGCGAGCGCTGACAGATGTGAGTATTTTCATCGAGCTCTCAGCCGTGAATCGCATGGCGCGGCGTATGATCCGTGATTGGGGAAGCGGCCAAGCACGTTCCGATATGGGAAAACCAGGGATGGCGGATGATATACTCTTCTATATAACTTTCGTCCAGGCTGGATACGCGAAATACGTCGAGCCCTGCAAACAATTTGCTGATCTCGTCGTGGATAATAATGAATGGATACACAAATGACAGGAACCAAAAATGGTTGATATTGCCATTAACTATCTGAAGGGTAAATTTCTTTAGAAAGCGGAGAAAAAATTAAATAGTTATCATCTGAGAACTTGTAATCTACACCGTATTTTCGTCCACCAAACGAAGTAAAAGGCTAGCAAGTACAAGATATTCAAATGCCTTCTTGGGGTCTTTCTGAATGAAGTTCAGATGTGCTTTTCTATCTCGTACGCCTACGATTCCTTTGAACAGGTTCATTAAACCTCGCTGTTCTGCTTGATCAAGTGAAGTGCTCAATGAATTGAATTGTATGATTGGCTGTTGGTTATCACAACCAAATACATGTTGCATGAGCTTATCCCCATCCAATTCTCTACTGTTAGAATCTCGTGGATGCCCGCTCTTCACTTTCACTTCGTGAATAACTTCAACAAGAGCATTCTGTACAGATTCTTTGTAGAGTTTTGCTTTGAAAGCGGCACTGGCGGCTGTGGCAATTTTTGGATGTAGCTCATACATGGCCAGCGTGTTATCTGTAGAAATTCCCTCAAAGCTATTGTGCTTAGATTCTAGATGGGTTGAATATTTAACTATGGTTTCCTCATCTATCTCAGCCGTCTTTATTCTCCACTGGTTATCGTTAACTTTCACAGTTCTCTTGTCCTTCTTCAGGGAAGCTCTCATACGAGTAACAGTTGGTTTACCAAGACCTGCTTCTTCCATATCAGTTTGTGCTTCCTGAACAGTGGGCATCTTACTATAGAGCTTGCTGTACAGATATAAAAGAAAGAATAGTCTCTCCGCCATTCCTTTCTCTGTCTTCCCGAAAGAACTCAGAGAATTTAGGCAGTCTTTCCTACTTACTTTCTTTTCCATTTTCTTTTGATGTTAGAAGACTTTGTAGATGATCAATACCAGGTTGAAGAATCCTATAAGTTGTACCGTTCTTATGTAGACGGCTTTGTTTCCTATTCGCACTAGAAAGTGCATCTACATTACTGCTAGGGATGTTATCTCCGAGTGCCTTTGCCACATATTCTATATCCTTGCTAGTAAGTTCCTCTATCTTGTGGTCTTTGGCAGCAAATAGTATCCAGTGAATCCTGTCACTTTTCTTCATATTCCAGTATGGTGGGACACCATCTATTTTTGGAATAAACATCAAAGCCTTTAGGGAGGTATTGGTAGGCTCTGACGATGAAGCAGTGCTTTTTGTTTTCTTCGTTTTTGGCTTACTCTTTTTACTTTCCTTTTCCATGGTGAATTTTTCAACGACAGCCCTTTCTCCTTCATTCGTTAGATAGTACTCACCTGTCTGATCTGGGCTTTCACAAATATATCCTGCTATAACAGTTTCTTTGATATCACGTCCAATATTCTTTGGAGATATTTCACCTGCACGCCTGAACTCTTCTACAATTTCCGATCTCACAAAAACTTCACGGTTTCTATCTTTCAAGTATTTTGCTATAACCGCGATCTTTTGCACGTTGGTTTTTGCAGTTGCCTCATTAATAAATTGTCTCGGTGTCATATTGATCTGTACAGCAGAGGGGGGCGTAACTATCAAACTACTAGAAGTTGTTGTGCCTGTTTCACTGTTTTGCAGATTAATTTGTTCAGTTCCCATAAACGCTATTATCTGAGCTGCTTTATGAAGAGTTGTTTCACCACTATAGTGTAGCCCTTCTCCTTCAATAGTTATTTTTACTGGCATAAAGTAATTTGGTTAATTGGATTTAACGGTTCCATTGTATTCCTAGTTGTCTTCATGTCAACATGTAGACTTATAAAATTAATAATTTACACGATTTCTGGAAAATTCTATGGCGTAGAGAACTCTATAAATTTTGAGAAAGTCATAAAAGAAGGCTAATTTTTGCAATCTGGAGATTTTTCATAGTATAAAGCCATGAAATTTGACCTGACTAATCTCGTTCATGAAAGCAAAAGCATAGAAGATCTCCTCGCCGAAGGAAGTATCTTCAGTGATCAGAAAAAACTCAAAGAAACGATGATTCGAAAGAAGTTCCTCGATGCTGTAGTATGACTCTACCAAGAATATCAAAAATCCAGCCACGATCTCGAAGAAGGGAAAAAAATCCTCCAAAATGAGTCTGATGAAGAACTTCGTGAAATGGCAAAAGCAGAAGTCTCAGCCCTCGAAGTCAAAATACCAGAACTCGAAGAAAAGATAAAAATAGCGCTCATACCTCCGGATCCAAATGATGAGAAAAATGTGATAGTGGAAGTCCGTGCTGGTGCTGGTGGTGATGAAGCTGGGCTTTTTGGGGCTGAACTAGTCGAGTGTTACCGACTCTTCGCTACGAAAAATGGTTTTCAGGTAGAAATACTCTCCGAATCTCACAATGACGAAGGAGGCATCAAAGAAATCATCATGAAAATATCTGGCCAAGGTGCGTATTCCAAATTCAAATTCGAGGGAGGCATCCATCGTGTCCAGAGAATCCCTGCAACAGAAAACAAGGGTCGGGTTCATACCAGTACTGTGACCGTGGCTATCCTTCCAGAAGTTGATGAACTCGATATACATATCCGTGATGAGGATCTCGAGGTCACCGTCAGTCGTGCTGGTGGTGCTGGTGGACAGCATGTGAACAAAACTGAATCAGCGGTCCGCATGGTCCATATACCTACTGGTATCGTCGTGGAGTGTCAGGACGAGCGATCACAGCTCAAAAATCGTGAAAAAGCACTCGGAGTGATGCGTTCGCGTGTCTATGCATTTGAAGAAGCGAAAAGAAACAAAGAACTCGGAGCTGCGCGACTTGCACAGGTCGGCACCGGTGATAGGAGCGAAAAAATCCGTACGTACAATTTCCCGCAAGATCGTGTGACCGACCACCGTATCGGAGAGAATTACTCAAATCTGCCCTCCATCATGCTCGGAAATATAGACGATATCGTCATGAGCCTCGGGGCCCATGAACAAACTGAAAAACTCCAAAAAGTATCAGCGGGAGATATTGCATAGATCCGAAAAAAACTATAATTATCCCATATGTTTGAATTCCTCAAAAAACCAATCCACTCTCCGAATGAAAAAGGTGACCGAGAGATCCCTATCGAATCAACCGATGAACCACACGGAGAAGATATCGGACAGATCGCTGTCGATGTGCTCGAGACACACGAGTGATATCTCATCATAGCGCCTCTAGCTGGTGTACCGAGAAGCGATGTCGATGTGACGATTTCGAGAAATATACTCACTATCTCTGGGAATAGACCTGAGCTCGATATCTACCGAGAGGCGTACAAAATACCTGTGAAAGAGTGTTTCTATGGTCCATTTTCCCGATCTATCATACTCCCAGAAAATCTCGCTCTCGATACTATCCGGGCAACGATAGAACGTGGCATGCTCATTATCACTATCCCCTATCTCATCCTCGATGCTCGGAGCGTCAAAGTCGAGCATATAGAAGATATCGAAGAATAACATTATGTTCCCAAAAAAATCAAAAGAAAAAATAAAAAAAATAGATATTCTTATCACGAGCATAGTTCTCGGTACTATCATTGCAGGCGCTTTTGGACTCAAAAAAAGTCATGAAGAACATGTGATAAAAAAACCATCTCTTCTGCGCAGGATATTTGATATTTTTCTATGAAAATAAAGTATCTCCCTTTTCTTTTACTACTTGTATCAATCGGAATATTCGCCGAGGATTGTAGCTATTTGAAAGATCCGACTCAGAGCTTTGTAGAGAGGGACTATGAGGGGAGCTTTAACTATGAATTCCCTTATCAGCTCTGTGAACTCAATTCCCCTATCCATGAAGAAGCGACTGAATATATCCAGGGTATACGCGATATCAAGGATAAAACTGTCGTGGAAATAGTTCGAGATGTAGGAAATAAATTTTGTAGAGGATATTTCTGAGAGTGTGATGAGAAATCCTTTTATGGACGATTCCTCGCTTCCTGTGATACTGCGCGTGCCAAGACTGCAGAAATACTCAAAAATAAGAATAAAGCAGAACCAGTGAGTTCTCAATTTATTTCTTACAGCTATATAGGCTGTCCAAATCTCGCTGAGGAATACATCACTTCCTATAAAGAAGTGGCTATGGAAGAAGTTGCTCGGTACCATGGAAAAGCAATAGAAGAATCAAACGCCAAATATCTCAATGAATCCCATGAAAAAATGGGTACCCTTGGAGGTGTGTGGGATACCTTCCTCAAAATATTCGGAAACATCGCCCGATCGTTCCAATGATTCACCAAAGAGGTATATAACGCATAATGATATCTATCCGAGCTAAGAAACATCTCTGACAGAATTTCCTCCGGAATATAAAGATTCTTGAGACGATAGTGTGAGAGAATTCCCTGGAAAATATCCACGTTATAGAGGTTGGTCCTGGCCCGGGCGATCTCACCAGTGAGATCATCAAGAAAAATCCGAAATCACTCACGCTGATTGAACTTGATACCGATATGATACCTCTTCTGCAGAAACGTTTTCCAGAAGAATCCTTCCAAGTATACCTCAATGATGTCCTCAATATCGATATTATAAAACCTAAAAACTCACAAAAAGAGATCAGAGGCATACGAATTATATCAGAGACAAAAACCATAGAGTCACCACCCTATCATATTTATGGAAATATACCGTACTACATTACTTCGCCCATTATTTATCACTTTCTCTACGAGGTTGATGTAAGTCCAGACGTGATGGTGTTTACCATGCAAAAAGAAGTCGCAGAAAGGATTCTAGCGCGTGATGGAAGTCATTCAGTATTATCGCTGAGCTGCCAACTGGTAACAGATATTGAGAAAGTTTGTGACATAAGCCCGAACAATTTCGTACCTGCACCAAAAGTATGGTCTACCTGTCTACGATTTACCATCAAGAAAAATGAGAAAACCGATGCAAAAAAAATCCTCACGCTCATCAAGAAAGGATTTTCTCAGAAAAGAAAAAAACTCTTCACAAATCTTACGAAAAGTGGGTATGAAAAAAAGGTTATTGAACTCGCATTTAGAGAACAAAGTCTCTCTGAGAATACACGGGCAGAAGAACTCTCTCTGGGTCAGTGGAGAGAGCTCTTTCTGAATCTCCATTTGAAGGATTAACCAGATTCGATTATACTCCGAGCTTTTCTCTGAGTGAATAAACATCGCTCAAGAGACGCTGATCTTTCTTGAGGAGAAGTTCTAATTTCTTGCAGGAATACATGACTGCCGAATGCTCTCGTCAGCTAAATATATTACCAATTCTCTCATACGTATAGCGGAGTTTATTCTTGAGGAGATACATCGCAACTTGTCTCGGGATCATCAGGTCTCGGGAACGATTATTACCGAGAACCGCTTCTTCTTCGACGCCGAAATAATCACTGACAGCTTTGATGACTTCTTCGTAGGAAATAGAGCGAAGTATATTCTTGATACCATTTTCTCTTTCTCCTATCTGTGAATGCTTGATTCAGAGTCGGGTAAAGCGAGAACCGATAGAGTCAATCGTCGGCATACGGCCATCGAGCTCATATTCAGCAATCATCTGATTGAGTATGCCCTCAATTTCTCGTACATTGCGACCGAGATTGTAGGCGATGTATTCAGCTACTTCTTGCGGAATGATAAATTCTTTTTCACGAGCCTTCTGTTGGAGGATAGCCAGACGAGTCTCAAAATCTGGTTTATCGATATCTACCATTATTCACCACTCAAATCGACTTACAAGGCGAGGCTCGATTTCAGTGAGTTCTTTTGGAGGACGGTCAGAGCTGAGGATGATCTGCTTTCCTGCATCATAGAGGATATTAAAGAGGGTGTAGATTTCCTCTTGTGTCCCCTTTTTGCCAGCTAAAAACTGGATATCATCGACCAGGAGGACATCGATAGTTCGGAAACGTGCACGCATCTGATCGATTTTCCTATCCTTGACCGCATTGACATATTCAGATACGAACTGATCCGAGGTGATATAGACTATTTTTTTATTGGGATTCTTTTTCTTGATCTCAAGAGCAGTTCACTGAAGTAAGTGGGTTTTTCAGAGACCTACTTCAGAATAGAGGAAAAGAGGATTATAATTTGCTCCTGGTTTTCGGACGACTGCATCACAAGCAGAGTATGCGAGCTGATTGCTCGGTCATACGACGAAATGCTGGAGATCAAAACGAGAAGAGAAATCCTCTCGACCCTGGCTCTCAGGAACTACCGACTCTTTTTTATCTTTTGCATTCTGGAGACCACGGAAAAATTTTCTGCAGTCGATGACTTGCGTATATGAAGGGTTTTCAATATTCTTATCCACGATTATTTCTATTTTTTCGACACCTATCCATATTTTTTTTGCATTTGTGAGCAGGATCTCTGAAAAACGATAGCTCATATTATCCCGTATAAATCCTGAAACAACTCCCAATGTTATAGTATCTTCCTCATGGGTTACGAGGCTCATTTTCTGGAAATAAGTCAGGAAATCCTGCTTTCTCATAGAATCAGCGAGGAGCTGACAAAAGCTCTGGAGTTGGGAGAGTACGGAGAGTTGCATCGTCTTCCCATTATTGTTTTTGCAAAAACAAAGTCAAAGAAAAAATCTCTTGATTTTTTATTCATTAGCCTTTAGTTATCCTGAACGTAACTATACAAAATTGACATTTACTTATATAGTGAAATTTACTATAATAAAAAATATTAATATACATTAACAATAATGTTAAAAAACAGAAATGTATTTTCAAGAAAAATAACTATACTCCTCCGTATGTTTTTCTCTCCTTTCATGTCTCGAAAAATACTATTTATATGAGTATTTCTGGGTATTTCACTCCTTTTCAATGGCTGCCAGTCTTCAAATAGCCTGTCAACAAAAAGAGAAAATAAAGAAACAGAAATTTTTACCCAAAATATGCTTCTTGGTGTTCATGCGAAAATGATTGCTGGGAAACAGGGAAAAGTCACAATCTTAAAAAGCGAAAAGCTATCTCCTGCAGAACTCACTTCACTTCAAAAATCTGCAGTGATCCTCGGAACAACTCCGATGGGAGACAGTATAGTCAAAACCTTCAACTATACAGGCCTCTATGTTTCAACACCGGAACTCCCCTCTCGTGCTCTAACATATCATCTCACGGATATAGAACATCAGATAGATCTCATACGTGATGCTCTCTGTGAAGTAAATTCAGATTATTGCTGATATTATTATGATAACGCAGGAAACTACGTACATCTTTTGGATGAGATGAACAAGCGTTTGTTAAATCGGATAAACGAATACCGAAAAATGCCATTTATCACGATTTGAGGAGATTTCGAGAATTTCCTCCTTAATTTCTGACTGACAGATCATCGTTTGAAGCACTATGAAACTACAAAAAGCTTTTTGTCAGATCGTGGATCAAAAGATTTCGTCCAGAAAAATCATATACAGCATATCTTTGTTTACGCGCCGATAGAAGATTGGGAAATACGCAATATAGAAAAAAAATATCTCGTGACAGTTTATAGAATTGCCCATTTAGAAGAGGATACTTCCGGTTGGGGATACCTGCGCTATGTCGAAAAAATCATGAATGATTTTGTTCGTGCCTTTGATACGTATGATTAGAATTTTTTAGCAACGCTATACACCGTGGTGTCAATTATCATCATGACCTTCGTCATGCGAAGTATCTGAAGGTATGATCATATCAAGAGGCTTTTTTGAAAAAATTGAACTTCATTTCATATAGGCAATGCCTCAAAACAGGAAAATACTATTCACCCAATGTGAAAAAATAATTTTATAAAACCCCAAAATAAAAGCTCATAAGAGTACCAGTGAGCTCTTGTTGGTTATCCAAGAATAGAGAAAAGATTTCTGGAAATATGGTATGTCTTTCAATGCTTTAGGGAGTATTGTTACTTCTCAAAAAACTCATGGACCAGTAGAAAGAAGTGAAAACAGTACAATTCCAACACAGATAAATAACGCAGAAAGTACGATAGTTTTCAGAAAGAACCATACTGTTCCACGTACGACTCACGACACATTGAGTCAGAGCGTCATAGGAGTTATAAAGAACAAGAGTACTGCGATGAGTTTTGACGTCCAGAGGAGTGATCCGCGATTCTCTACGATCCAATTTCAGAAAAATGCGGTGCGTGTGATTTCTGGAAAAACAAATGTTATCTCATGAATAAAGAGATACAGTCATAAACCCAACAGGCATCAAAATATCGATTCATAGACTTTGTGTGGCCCAAAGAGAAAAAATACAATGAGCGCAATGATGTAAAGCAAGATAAAAAGACCATCTGCTGAATTTGTAAGACTATCAAACATACTTTAGAGATTAGTAACTCCTCGGATACTGAAGAAATGAAACACGAGGACAGCACAAGCACACAAAAGAACAAAAACTCCAATCATGAGAATAGTAGATATGAGTTTTTCTCTCTGATATTTTGACTCTATATTACGCTTCGTCTCGGCAATCATATCCATATCACGCATACGGCTAGAATTGGCTTCTTCGAGGGCTATCATAGCCTTTTTATGCTCTAATTTTGGAACTGTATTCATAATATCAGATTCCATTTTTCAGAGCTTGAAAGTCAGCTCTTGAATAAGAGCATCTTTTTCTCGAATAACCGTTTCGAGTGTTCGAAGGATCTCATTTTGTGCTTCCCGTGGATCATATCCAATGCTTGGAACAAGTGTTGGTTTTGGTGCGAGCACTTCATATTCAGTCTGCGTTCCGCCATTTTTAGCATGAGAAACATCATCTTTATGGAGCATGATCAGCTTGCCATCACGTTTGGTGCGGATTTTACCAGAATGGATATAACGATCGACGGTACGTGTAGAGACGCCGAGCATTTTAGAAGCGTCTTCTCGAGAAAGTGTAAAAACCATAGAAGTACGAGAAATATGATATGATTCTAAGAGCAGGATTTTCTTTGCAAGAGAAAAAACTTGCAAAATAGAGAAGCTCTCTATAGAGTAAGCTTTATTTCATAACGAAGAGAATAACGTCTCGCGTTCCAGGGACTAACACATTATATTGTCTCTCTTCAATGAGAGTGGTATTGGTAGAAAGTTCCTGCTTCGTAAAAATTCGTCACACTTTCTCAGCGGAAAAAGTGTGTCCTGAGAGCGTATGAAGACGAAAAAGATAGAGATGGTCTTGTGCAGGCTTACCTTGCAAAGAATAAGGCCATGTAAGTACTGCTCTTTTCTCATTCATTGGGTGACCAGAAGCATCTAAAAAAGTACCATTTTCAGACGATAAAATAAGTCCTATTTCTTCTTTCGTCTCTCGGCAAGCAGTAGAAAAAATATTGCCATCTCGTTTATCCTCGAATCGCCCTCCTGCTGGAACCAGAGCATTTAGTCGATCATTGCAAACTAATATCGTTTTTGTCATGTCCGGACTAAAAATACCGACAGTTGCTGTCCAAATTATTTCACTCTGAGATTCGGTCGACATATGAAAAATATTCCTATAATACCCATACTCTATATACTCAAAAGAAATTGTCAAAATGTTCATCGATGCTGTTGATGTGAAATTCCGTGCAGGAAATGGTGGGAACGGAATAGTCTCCTGGAGACGTGAAGCCCGTATAGCCAAAGGCGGGCCTTTTTGAGGTGATGGTGGCCGTGGGGGTGATCTCATAGTGATCGCAGATCCCAATATCAATACTCTCTCTGATTTCCGCTATGTGAAAGAAGTTGCCGCAGAAGACGGTGAGAGAGGAGGAATTCAGCTCATGCATGGTGCCAACGCATCTGATAAAATCGTGAAACTCCCCGTTGGAACGCTTATTTATGAAAAAGAAAGTAACGTACTTCTCCACGACCTCGCAAAACCAGGCGAAATGGTCCGGCTCTGTATCGGTGGTCGAGGATGATATGGCAATGCCCACTTTGTTGCGGCAACTCGTCGTAGCCCGAGTTTCGCTGAAAATGGTGACTTTGGTACGAAACTCGACGTCCATCTAGAATTGAAACTCGTCGCTGATGTCTGAATTATTGGGATACCTTCAGCCGGTAAATCCACACTGATTTCTTGCCTCACTTCTGTCCGGCCAAAAATTGCTGATTATCCTTTCACCACTCTGATCCCGAATCTCGGCGTCATGGAATATAAAGGAAAAAATATGGTGCTCGAAGACGTCCCTGGTCTGATTCCCGGAGCACACAAAGGTGCAGGCCTCGGTATAGAATTTCTGAAACATATCGAGCGGACTCGAGTTCTCTGTCACCTCCTCGATGCTGGAAAATATGAAGCATGTATCCCCGATTATGATGCGATTCGTAATGAGCTCGGTCTCTTCAATCCGACTCTGCTCGAAAAAGAGGAAATCATCGTCCTCGCAAAATGTGATCTCCTCGATCCTGATATGGTGGAAGATTTGAAATCTCAGATTGAGAAAAAAACTGGTAAAAAGGTCTTCCCTATTTCAGCCCCTATTGGTGAGGGGCTTAAAGACCTCCAAAATGAGCTGATAAAATTCATCATCCCAGAAGAAATCTCGATTCCAAAACCTGATGAGAGAGTCATCATCGACCTCAGAGATAAAAAAGATGATAACGATTTTGTCGTGACGCCTGAAGGAAATTATAATTATCGCGTCACTGGTGTCCGTATCGAACAAATAGTCCGCATGACCCCGATGAAATACCCAGAGGCAGTTGATCGAGTATGGGATGTCATGGACAAGAGAAGGATTACAAATGATATCATCCGATGTGTCCTCCGTGAACTCCCGGAAGATGATCCTCGGAAGAACCTCGCTGATACCTCAAGTCTCTGGTACACTATTGATGGGAAAATCCTGATCGGCGATGCCGTATTTAAGTTTCAGGATTATCGATAGCTAAATTCCAGGAATATTTTTCTTCCGCCAAGGGAGGTAATATTTATGCATAAGCGGGATAATCAGCACTTCAGACAATATACTGACAACATTTCTACCATTGATGTGAGAGCGTGTTACTGGACATGTCATAGTTCAGATATCTTTCTTGAATCTACCTTTTCAGCGTAAAAAGATATATGCTTTCATGAAATTTTCCTCAAGAAATTTAAAGAAATCTGCTGTATAAGAGATATCTCCTGAACGCATTCTTTCATAAATCTGGATACCTGGCTCTGCTTTTTGCAGTTCTCCTTCTATATGCGAGGCAACAAAAGTAAAGCCCGTAAATTCATGCATAATCTCGAGTAATCATATATGTATTCCTGGGAGTATTTTTTCAATCTCCTCATTAGTAAGCGTTCTTCCTTGAAATATTTCTTGTCTCTCAATACTTCTCATAAACTCAGACGAAAATGATGCCATTCATCATCAGATTGGCTGTGCAATACCAAGAATATTTTTTTCTTTTTTTATATATTTTTTTCATCTTTTTTCTTTATCTTTTTTTTGGACCGGAACATCACCGCAAAGATCAAAAGCAATTTTCCAAGATGCAATCTTCATATCTTTATCTTTTTTAATTTTTCTTGAAACATCTCCGTTCCAAAGTCACCTCCATAAAAAGAAAACATCAAGAAGAAAAAGACTAAATGCAACTCTGGATTTATAATCAAAATCAGCTATTTGATCTAGAGAATCAAGAGCTGTAGGTTTTTTTATCTCATCCATCCTTGCCTGAAATTTTCCAGATGTATATCCAACTGCTTCCTACATGGTAAAAAAATCATCTGCTTCTGCTTGAATAAATGCTGTAAATTCAGGCATAATACAACCTATAAGACCTGCAAAAGCAAGACGATTGTCTATCCCTTCTTTTTGCCATATAGGTTTCATTTGTTCTCTCATTCTTTTGAGATTTTCTTCATCTTGAAACCATTTCCATGCTACAGACACATTAGGAGTTTCTTTCCCTAGAATCCGTTGGAATAAGAATCTCACACGTCAAATATGGCTCATGACTGTGTGATAAGGACATTTCGAAACATTTCCTGGTACAGTAATGTGTCGTTCAGAAGATTTCATAACTTCGTTTAGATCTTACACACGATACCATTACACTGCATATTGCGTGTTGGATTTTTCTCACATTTTCTCCCCACACGAATGTCATAGATATCACCTGGAGCCGGAGCTGTGATCGTCGTATCCTTGAGATTTTGTAATTCTTTCATTCCAGAATTGAGAGCATCCATAGCTTCTTTTTCACCATGGACGAGGAATATCTGTTTCGGATTCCCGCAGTGTTCAGCAAATTCGAGGAGTCCTTTTCGATCAGCATGGCCAGAGAAAGCATTGAAAACCTCAATCTGCATTTTGACTTGCTTTGGTTCATCAAAAATATTGACCTCTGTGGCACCTTCGAGGAGTTTGCGTCAGAGTGTATTTTCTGCCATATAGCCGATACAGAGAAGAAGATTTTTCTCGTCTTCGATATTATTGGCAACGTGATGGACGATACGACCGTATTCGACCATACCAGAGGCCGCGATGATGATGGCAGGATAGTTAATACGGTCGAGACCTTTTGATTCCTCGACACTACGAGTAAATCGTACGCCTTCTCCTTCGAGAAATGGAAAAAGTCCCTCTTCACCAGCATTGAGGATTTCCTCGTCGAAACATTCTGGATGGATTTTGAAAATATCAGTGGCTCCTGTCGCGAGAGGTGAATCGACGTAAATTGGAAGCTTCATGATCTTCCCTTGATGCATGAGGAGACGGAGAACATAGAGGATCTCCTGCGTACGCTCAACAGCAAACGCTGGGATAAATATCTTTCCACCACGTTTGATAGTATCATTGATAACCTGCGTAAGTTTTTCTTCAACTGCCTGGAGCTCGTCATGGAATCGGTTACCATAAGTAGATTCTGTGATGAGGATGTCGATGTCTTTGAGCTGCGTCGGTTCACGGAGAATAGGAAGATGCTTACGTCAGAGATCACCTGTGAAACAAAAACGAATATGTTCACCAGTATCTTTGTCATCTATTTCCCATTCTTCGAGAGCAGAGCCGAGAATGTGTCCTGCGTCATGAAATGTCATGAAAACGCCCGTATGAAGTGGAATTTTTTGCCCATATCCGACGGAACGAAACTGCATGATGGCTGTACGAGCATCTTCTTCCGTATAGAGCGGTTCGAGTGCTTTTCCTATCTTTTTAGACATATGTTCAGCATCGTGGGTCTGGATTCGCGCTGAATCCTGGAGCATGATCGAACAGAGATCTCTGGTCGCATGCGTGCAATAGATCGGTCACGTAAATCATTTCTTAACGAGAAGTGGTATCAGTCCAGCATGATCGATATGAGCATGTGAGAGGACAAGTGCATCTATTTCGTCGACCTTCAGAGGGAAAAACCGATTTGCTTCGTCAGACTCCTTCCTGCGCCCCTGAAACATACCGCAATCGAGAAGAAATGTCTTCCCGTTGACACGGAGAATATGCTTGGATCCAGTGACTGTTTGGGCGGCGCCGACGAATTCGAGTTGCATAAGGGAAAGTTAAATAAGTAGCCTATCTCAATGATACCATTTATTTTGCTGAAAAACAAACAAAAATCCGCTATTCCGTGGTTTTTGGTTTTTCGGCAATAGCTCTTCTCCAGAACTGGCATTTCTCTGCACCATTCATCAGGTTTTTCTTCGTCCAATATTTCTGGTTTTTCGGGAAAAAATCAACAGAAGTGATGACTCACCCCAAGAGGTTATTTTTGGTGAAAACACTTTCCAAATCGTCGTATAATCCCTCCAAGTCATCCTCGAGAAGACGTTTTCCATAAGGAGGATTGGTCACGAGATGGGCTCCCGACTCATACGAGATATCCTGCAGAGCTCCTTCCTGGAATTTGATAGTATCTAGGACTCCTGCCTGAGAAGCGTTTTTGCAAGCGATATCGATCATCCTACTATCGTGGTCACTCCCGTGTATCTGGTACGATTTATCATAGATTTTCGAGCGGGCTTCTTTGATGGCCCTTTCATGATTTGGGAGGTCATACCAAGGGAAATAGAGGTAATCGAATTCCCTCTTGAGTCATGGAGCGATATTTCGAGCTATCATAGCCGCCTCTATCAGTATCGTCCCACTGCCACAGAGAGGATCATAAAGTGGAGTACGGAATTTCCATCCGCTGAAGAGAACCAGTGCTGCGGCGAGGGATTCCTTGAGAGGCGCCTCCCCCGCTTCAGTCCTATATCCCCTCTTATGCAGAGCATCACCAGAAGTATTTATGAGGACACGGAGCTCGTCATTCACCAAAAGCAGAAATATCTCAATCGGATGATTATGTTCATTTTCTTTCCAATAATCGTCTCAGCTCATAAGTGACCGAATGATCGCTTTCTTTGCCAGGGATTGCATGCTGGGAGTATGCGTAATGACAGAGCGACTCGTGGTCGCAGACACAACAATAGGCGTCCCAATTGGAATCCATTTAGACCATTCGATATTTTCGACAACAGCGAAGAACATCTCCAGCGAAGTTACTTCGATTTTCTCCACTTCTATATAAATCCGATTCGCGACTCGCGACCAGATATTGGCTTTTGTCAGCGTCATCATGTCTCCTTCAAAACCAACCAGCCTATCCTGACCGTAGGTAATGTGGATATCCTGTCTCTCAAGTTCTCCTCGTACGAGAGACTCGACGCCGCTGATACATGTCGCAACGAAATTGGTCATCTTATTTACACTGAAGGATATTGAGAGAATTTGCAGGGACTGGACTTCCTTGCTCTACTTCGAGGACGTATTGTGCCGACTTGGAATGAAACACCATGGGATCTTTTGTCTCAGCTTCTGGTCGCATATTAAATACCTTATCTACGAGGTCCCCATGAGCATCATAAAAATACATATCGAGAGGCATATCAGTATCTTTCATCCAAAAAGTCTGTGGTTTTTCTTCTTCAAAAATAAAAAGCATTCCACAGTGTTCACATAAATCCTTCCGATACATGAGACCACGAGTCTGTTGTTCGCTAGTCCGAGCCAGCTCAAATCTCCATTCCCCTCCTGGAGTGATGACAAGACAATACTTGTTCCTACTGTTCCAGAAAAATATGGCAGAAACGATACATATGAGAAAAAGTATGCCGATCAAACTGGATATCTTCATAGGCCCAATGTATCGTCATTTTCTGAAGTTGCAAGAGGTTCTGCTTTGATTTCACAGAGTTATTTTTATAATCCTCCTATGCTCTCCCTCTATAATACCCTTACTCGGAAAATCGAACCCTTTAAACCGCTCACTGAAGACAAAATAAAATTTTATGGCTGTGGACCAACCGTCTACAACCATGCGCATATAGGAAATCTCTGCTGTTATACTTTTGAGGATATCATCATCAGAAGCTTGAGGTTCCTAGGATATGAAGTCGATGCACTCATGAATCTGACGGATATCGATGATAAAACTATCCGTGATAGCCAGAGCCAACATACACCACTTAAAACATTTACACAAAACTACACACAGCTCTTTTACGAAGATCTGAAGAAACTCAATATCACGAGCTTCGAGCGTTTTAAGCCAATTTCTGAGCTAGTTCCAGAGATGATCAGTATGACACAGAAATTGATCGACAAAAAACATGCCTATATTAGCGATGATGGATCGGTGTATTTCGATATCAAGAGTTTCAAAAATTATGGCAACCTCGCACGCCTCGACATGAAAGGCATGAAAGCTGGTGCACGCGTGAAGCACGATGAATATGAAAAAGAAAGCGTCAGCGACTTCGCTCTCTGGAAGTGATATGATCAGGGTGATGGGGAGAATTTCTGGGAAGCAAATTTCAAAATAAAAGATCCTAAAAGCCCCCCTGACAAGGGGGGGGAGGGGGGGTTGAAAAATGTAGTACTTAAATGAAGACCAGGATGGCATATAGAATGTAGCGCCTGTAATCTATGGGGATTTGGTGAACAAATCGATATCCACATGTGAGGTGTAGATCTCATATTTCCACATCATCAAAATGAGATAGCACAGACAGAAAGTGTCACTGAGAAAACATTTTCGAAGTATTGGATGCATACAGGACATCTCCTCGTCGATGGTAAAAAAATGAGCAAATCAGCAGGGAATTTTTACAGGCTGCATGACCTAGAAGCCCGCTATCCTCTAAAAAAAACTCTCCTCTACCGTGCATTTCGTATGATGTGCCTCCAGAACCGCTATCGTGAGAATTTCAATTTCACTTTTGAGCGCCTTGAGGGCGCTATGGCAACTGTTACAAATCTCGATAATATCCTAAAACGGCTGAAATCCTATACATCAAAAAACACGAAAGTTCGAAGAGAGTTTCGCGATATGCTCCAGGCATCGATGCAGAAATTTGTCACAGCTCTCGAAAATGATTTTGATACAGTTATTGCTCTGACAGAAGTATTTGAGATCACCAGTATGATCAATCGGGATATCGACGATGACTCTCTCACAACAAAGGAAGTTGCATCATTTAAGGAGATTCTGAAGTCCTGGGATATGGTCATGGGAGTGATTGATTGGAATATTCTCGAAAATACAGACATACCAAATGAAATCATAAAACTCGCACATAATCGCCAAGAGGCAAAAGCAAATAAAGATTTTGCTCGTGCTGATAAAATCAGAAAAGAAATCGAGTCAGCAGGCTACAATATTACTGATAGCAAGGATGGTCCCATATTAGAAAAGAAGTAATTTGATTTAATAAAAATCCATTTATAATATATAAATGGATGTTCCTGCGTTTCACTTCTCAATACTTGATAAAAATGAGTCAACCGGGTCTCTGGAAATCTGTGAAAAAGTAGCAGAGATTGTTCGGAGCAAGCTCAATATGCTCGATGAATGGTGCCCATGATATGAGGGTTTAACCAGATGAGTGCAGCATCTTATAAGTGCTACGAAAAAAGCTATTGTACCGACAACAGTTGCTTATATGCCTTGAATGGATGAAATCATTCGGATAGGACAGTCCCTGAATTTCTGCACCTTCCCTATTAATACAGGAGGTAGCATATTAGAAAATCATTTCGAGGAAGAATTAAGACGCTGGCATGAGCTGAGAACTATTGGAGCTCTCGTAGGTCAGCCTTGTGTGCTTGCCAAACGAGAAACACAACGAAAAATAGTCCAGAGATATTTTAGCCATATTGATAAAGGAAAGATGGAACAGATCTTCCCGATGTACGCCAACGATATCAATTATCTCAGGGTCACATTTTCGAGAAAAAAAGGCCATATCATCTCTGTTAGTTATCCTCCATTTGGTGATATAGTTTCTGGGCCAGTCGCTATACCTTCGAAAGCTGATTTCGTGCATTATTATAGAAATGGCAGGAATATGACAGGTAAACATACAATCCAATATATCGCTAATGGTGCTCAAGGCTGGGTTTTCTCAGAATGAAGCTACGAAGGTCATGAAAATGTTTCTGGGAAAGCAATCTCTATACCAAGATGGAGGGATATTGTTCGATTCAACTCTATTGGAAAAATAGATATGCGGTATAGTCTTATCGAAAAAGATGAGTAAGATAGTGCCATGTACCTCTTTATAGATACGATCTCGGATCCGAACTCTCTCCTTCTTTTTGATACAAAAAAAGTGGTCATAGATAAATACTCATGGTCGTGAAGACATCATGAATTTGATACACTAGTAGAAGAAATAAACAACCTGCTTACGAAAAATAATCTCCCCTATACAGACCTTTCAGGTATCGTGGTTATGGTTTGACCAGGTGGCTTCACCGGGACACGCATAACCACCCTCGTAGCAAACACTATTAGTTATAGTTTTCATGTACCACTTTTCCCTCTGACAGTTGGAGAGTTTTTTGCCATGCAAGATGCACCACTTCCCTGGATAACACCAATAACAAAAAGAGAGGTACTTCTCTGGACAGGAAAAGAAACAAATCTTTTCACTATCGCGCAAACTTCAGACCTGCCAGAGGGTTCATACAGTGGTATTTCCTCAATTGACTTCATTGGACCAAATCATACAATGGATAGAGCAACGAACTATGAAAAAGTGATAGCTGAAATTCCTCTTTTACAGCCCTTAAAACGTATCATTCCTATCTACGCCCGAGATCCAAATATAACCCTCAAAAAAATCTCCCATGCTCAATAAAGAAAAAGTACATGCCAGTATCCACGAATGCGTCGGGATAAATCTAGAGACAAATGAACAACTCTATCTCGTTGTCAGAAAGCACTGGATTATTTTAGTCGCAACTTTTTTCTTTCTTCTGATGTTAAGCCTTTTATGTATATGAATCTATTTCATTGGGATTTTTTCCGGTATACCAATCATTTTTATTCTACTCACTATCATCGGTCTTGTTATGATCGGTCTGCAATATATATTCGTCCACTGGGTAAACAAAGAACTCGATCTGCTCATAGTCACAAACCGCCGAATCATTTGTTTCGATCAAGTCAAATTTCTCGATAGGAAAATGACGCAAACGACGATCGACCTCGTCCAAGAAGTGAGCTCATCAACTGCATGACTTTTCTGAAATGTCCTCTCATACGGAAATCTTATGATCAAAACAGCCAGCGATACCTCAGCCGATCGTTCTGACTTCCATATATCTGAAATTGCGGACCCCATAGGCACTTCAAAAATTATTCATGGCTACATCGATGAATTTCGACATTCTCTCGATAACAATAACAGTGACGCATGACAGAAGTAAAACTCGATGAAAGCTGGAAAAATGCTCTCAAGGAAGAATTCGAGAAACCATATTTCGGCGAGCTCTCACAGTTTGTGAAAAACGAAATCATCGCAGGAAAAACGATCTACCCTCATCCAAAAAATATATTTGCAGCACTCGATAAGACACCTTTTGATAGAGTCAAAGTAGTGATTCTCGGACAAGACCCTTATCATGGACCAAAGCAAGCTCACGGCCTTTCTTTCTCAGTGCAGGAATGAGTGCGAAATCCTCCTTCCCTCGTGAATATTTTCAAGGAAATAAGTGATGATATCGGTACGCCAGTTCCAAAAAATGGCGACCTCTCTCGATGGGCAGAACAAGGCGTTCTCCTCCTCAATACGACACTCACGGTTCAGGCAGGATTACCAATGTCTCATGCAGGGAAGTGATGGGAAAATTTCACTGATGCCATCATCCATACCCTCTCAGAAAAACGTGATTTTCTCGTTTTCCTCCTCTGGTGAAGCCATGCTCAAAAGAAAAAATCCCTCATCGACACCAACAAACACGCTATTCTCGAGGCGCCTCATCCCTCGCCTCTTTCAGCTCATCGAGGCTTTCTCTGAAGTAAACATTTTTCCAAAACTAATGTCCTGCTCGGAGAACATGGGCTCACCGAGATCCAGTGGTAAAACCCTTATTGGATTTCTTTCATCTTCTGCAATTCTAGAAGATGATGATAGAGTCCACTTGATTCCAACGAGAGGTCCTTATGCGTTCATTGTTCGATAATTTTTCCATCATCGAGTACAAAGATATGGTCACAGTGACGGAGGGTCGAAAGCCTATGAGCTATGACAATAGTTGTTTTCCCTTCTGCTAATTCCCAAAACGCATTTTGTACTGCTGCCTCAGATTCGCTGTCGAGGTGTGAAGTAGCTTCATCAAATACTATGATAGGAGCATCTTCCAGAAATACTCTTGCTATCCCAACTCGCTGCCTCTGACCTCCAGAGAGTTTTATTCCTCTTTCCCCTACAATCGTATTGAGTCATAGAGGAAGCGATTCTACAAATTCAAGCAGATAGGATTTCCTGAGTACTTCGCGAATTTCTGACTCACTCGCGTCTGGCTTACCATAGATGATATTATGTCGCAGAGTATCATTGAAGAGAATTGTTTCCTGGGGTACAATCCCTATTTTTGAGCGTAGATCTGATTTTGTGATGCTATCAATACTGATTCAGTTAATAGCGATAGATCAAGACTGCAAATCATAAAAACGAAGGAGGAGTTTCATAAGGGTCGTTTTCCCTGCACCAGAACGCCCAACTATTCCATAAGATTTCCCAGGATGAAATGCCAACGAAAGCGAATTGAATATTGCCTCTCTGTCGGGATAGTGAAAAGTGATATGATTGAACTCTATACTATATGGATCAGATTTTTCGAGCTCACTCCAGAGCTTCACAGAAGTAGGATCAGGTTTATCTATAACGGTATTGGGAGTTTCCAGGAGTTCAAAAAACGGCTCTAGATCCGTGAGGTATTTCATTATATTCCTCCATTCATTTGCTAGAACCATAAGGCCTGGGAGAAGTACAGATACGAGAGCGACAATGGAGGCGACATCACCAACAGACATCCTACCAGAAAAATAATCCGATATCGCAAGAGAAAAACATCCAAACATCATACCTCCCAAGAGCAATGCTGTGCCAATCTGCAAAAAGAGATATCGAGTAATGTAGGGACGTTCAATAGCTCTGTACGAATCTGTGGCAAGATAATATTTTTCCCTTTCTTTGCTTTCTTGAGAGAAAAATTTCACAGTATCAAAATTTGTGAGATTCTCTACTTGTATGGAATCCACTCTGTAATAAGCCTGTCGCAGTTTTTTTCTTGCGATGTGCTGTGTCCAGCCAAACCAAGTGATAAAAGAAAAAAATATCACCATCGATCCTCCGAATATCAGACTGATCATGGAAGAAAATCCAAATAGGAAATATCCGACCACAAATACCTCCAGGACCGTCGGTACGACTTGAAAATGAAATTCTACCCCCATGCGTAAAAATGCATTTTCTCACTGTTTTATTATGCTCATCAGGGCACCACTTGATTTATTGCTATGAAAAGCGAAATCTAAATCCTGCAGATGGACAAACAGTTTTTTGTGCACTTTTCTGATGGCATCCCATGACCCATTCCAATTTGATTCCCACATTTGTCCGATATATGTGAGCACTTGAGCAATAAAATAGCTCACCACAATGATGACAAGAGACTGCCATGCGAGATTCCTATTACCACTTCAGAGAGCATCCACAAAATGTCTCAAGTAATAGTTCGAAAAATGCAGGATAATTATTCCAATAAGTGTCGTCACCATCCCCCACCAAAAAGAGGGTGCATGTGGGAGCATATATCCGTAGAGTTTCCTCCAGTTTTGCAGTAGTTTCATAGCTTATTTATGGTGTCCTTAGCAGGAATCGGACCTGCATTTGCTCGTTAGGAGTGAGCTGTTCTTCCATTAAACTATAAGGACATAGTGCCGCAAACAGGGGAGAAATGCCTTGAATGGGATTTCGAGTAGACCTGTATCTGCTCACGAGGAGTGAGCTGTTCTTCCATTAAAATATCAGGGCACAGGGCTAGTATAGGGAAAAAGGGAAAGAAAAAAGAGGAAAAAGGGAGATTTTTTCACTATTTAGAGGAGAAGTCCAGCCAGTTTATGTCTTTTTCATAACCTTCCTGCTTTCTCTCGAGAAAAAATAGAGTATGATTATACTATATAGAAGATGTCTCCAGAACTCGTCATACTCCTCTTTATCCTCATTATTGTCCCTCTCGTAGGAATGGTAGGAGTTTTCTTATTCAAAAGAAGTGTTGAGCGAAAACGAATCCTTGAGAAGATTCACCTACAAATTCTCATCCCTCGTAAGGATTCAGATGCAGATGCCAAGCATGACAATGCAAAAGATTTCAAGGATTATATCGGTCTCATGGAACAGCTCCTAGTTGCTATGAATTCGCTCTATTCAGGAAAGATATTAAATAAGCTCCGAGGTCAGCATACTTTTTCCCTAGAATACATCGCCTACCAGAATCAGATATATTTTCACATGGTGGTTCCCAGGAAATATCAGTGACTTGTCGAAAAGCAGATTACGAGTTTCTTCTCTGATGCAGTGATAGAAGAAGTCGACGAGATCAATCTCTTTGAAGGTGATCATCTCCACTATGCTACCGAATCCCTCACTCTGGGGCATAACTATATCTACCCGATAAAGACCCACCAGAAACTCGAATCAGATCCGATCAACAATATCACAAACGCTCTCTCGAAACTCGAAGAAGAAGAGTCATGCATGATACAGATCATGCTCCGTCCTACAAATAACCATTGGCAGAAACATGCGAGCAAACATGCGAGCCAGATGCAAAAACATGGACATGGATGAGGTGGTTTTAGCCCCTTTGATCTCATAAGAGGATTTATCAATTTCTGGAAAACAGAGAGTAAAGACGAGCATAAAAATGAAGAAAAAGAGGGTCCTTCCGCGCTCGAATCAGAGGAAGTAAAACTCATCGATGAAAAAAGTAAAAAAATCGGCTACGATGCGGTCATTCGTATCGTCACTGTTGCACGGGATCACCATGCCTGTGAGATACAGATGAAAAATATCATCTCCTCATTTGAACAGTTCCGAAGTCCTGATACAAACCACTTCCACGAAATGCATGAACATGCTAGTCCTCGCACTGTGAGGAATATTCTCTATAGAATCTTCGCTCGACCAGGATGGAGAAAATGGAGAACCATGATTCTCAATGTCGAGGAAATCGCTTCCCTCTTCCACTTCCCCCACTCGAAATACAATCTCACGCCTGAAATAAAATGGCAAAAATTCAAAATCGTCAAAGCTCCGGATAATATCCCAAAATCCTGAATCCTTCTCGGACACAATGTCTATCGTGGGAAAAAACTACCCGTCTATATGCAATCAGAAGATCGCATGCGTCACTTCTACGTCATCGGTCAGACCGGTACAGGTAAGACAACTATTCTACAAGCGATGGCTCGGCAGGACGTACAGCTAGGAAATGGCCTCGCAGTTATGGATCCTCATGGAGACTTCGCGGCAGACATGCTGCCACATATTCCCCGGAGTCGTGCCGATGATGTCATCTATTTCAACCCTGGTGACACGGCTCGCCCTATGGGTATCAATCTCCTCGAAGCCCGTGATCAAGAAGAGCGTGAATTTATAGCACAAGATGCGAATAAGATGATGATAAAGCTCTTCGGAAACGAAGTCTTCGGTCCACGTATTCAGGATTATTTCCTCAATGGTGTCCATACGCTCATGGAGTATCCTGCTGGTGGAGCCCTCACCGACATCGTCCGTCTCTTCACGGATGAAAACTTCCAGATGGAGCGTCGTCGTACCCTGCAAAATAAAATCGTGAAATCCTGGTGGGACTATACCTACGCTGCTATGGGTGATCGTGAGAAAAAAGAGATGATCCCCTACTTCCAAGCAAAATTTTCAGGTTTCATCACAAACGAACTCCTCCGAAATATCATCGGGCAAACCAAGAGCTCATTTCAGGTCGATGAAGCTATGAACACTGGAAAAATTCTCTTGATCAATCTGTCAAAGGGTCTCCTCGGTGATCTCAATTCAAAACTTCTGGGTATGATCTTTGTGACAAAGATTCAGACAGCAGCGATGGCACGTCAAAAAATCGAGAAAGAAAAACGTCGTGATTTCTTTTTCTACATAGATGAATTCCAGAATTTCGTCACCGACTCTATCGAATCTATCCTTTCCGAAGCTCGTAAATATCGCCTCTCTCTGCACGTGGCTCATCAGTATATGTCACAACTCGAACAATCTGATGCACTCACAAAAAGCTCCCTCAATCTCAAAAATGCCATCTTTGGTAACGTCGGAACTATGATGAGTTATAAAGTGGGAGCTGAAGATGCAGAGAAGCTCGAAAAAGAATTTGCTCCAAATTTCTCTGCTGGAGATCTCGTCAATATGGATAAATACAAGGGTGTCATGCGCCTCATGGTCGATGGTCAAGCAACTCGAGCGTTTAGTCTCATACCAGAAAATATCTACCTCGACAAGGGTGACCCGAAGCTTATGCGTGCCTACATGGAGCTCTCTCGTCTCAAGTACGGTCGTGAAAAAGAATTCGTCAATCGTGAAATACTTTTCCGTATTGGTGCTCCATAAATATAATTTTTGCATGTATCAAAAGATTACTCTCTCTTGCTGTCTATTTTTTCTCTTCTTTTATGGAGAAGCTCTGGCTGTCTGCTCGTCATCGAGCAATGCACAGTGATATGAGGAGTATAGCAATGGACGATATTCCTATGAGTGTAATGTGAAAAATCTCTGTCTCGGGCAACGCTATGGATGAGACTATTGGAATTTTGATACGAGTAAGCAGCTCATCACTGAGCATAACATGGGCAAGTATCCTGACCTCTCAAAAACAAAAGCTATCAGTTTCGATGATATCAGAAAGATTTACGAAGATACTCAAAATCGTATCATGAACTGTGCTATACTGAAATCCAAATATACTCTCCATAAGAAAATAATCGACGACTATGATATATCTGAGAAAGCGAAGAAAATCCTCGAAGAAGCTAATACAACGATAGAGTGACAAATAGAGGAACAAAAATGCATCCCCCCTCGCGATGGTGATAAGATATACAGTTACAAGGATCTCCTCGACTCTATGACGTATGAACAGTGCGGTTACAGCATGTATCTCTATTACTATCAACAGTCAGCAGAAAAAAATATAGGTATCCTTGGTGCCGGAAAATCAGTTTATAGCGTTTCTGAGTGGAGTACAGTACTCGGAACAGAAACCAATAAGATCAATCAAGAATATGATCTCAATCGCAGAACAATGGATACAGCTCTTTCGATGTATGAGAATTTCGAAAAGACCTATACAGCTCATATTCTTCTGGAAATGATAGAGGTGGAACTCACCGAAGATAAGCGCTATCTCGGTGGTACTGTGCGTGTTATCCAGCAACTCGTATCGCTCATGAAAAATGCCCAAGTGAGTGAAAGTAAGAGATAAATCAGCTTTTCTCTTTACTTTCATAAATTGTATACTATACTGTGCGCATCGTCAGTGTTACGTGATTAGTAGTGGTTTTTCCGCGAAGAGGCGTGCAAGGTCGATGCTTATTTTTTTCTTTTTTCAGTATGGGCAAACGCCTTTTTGTCGGAAATCTTCCGTATCGTGTGACAGCAGACCAGCTCCGAGAAATTTTTTCTCAGAATGGTGAAGTAGTAGATGTATTTATTCCTCTCGATAGAGAGACACGAAGACCTCGTGGTTTTGCTCTCGTAGAGATGTCTACAGAAGAGGAAGCAAATGCAGCTATAGCAGCACACAACGGTGTGACTGAAATCTCAGATGATCGTGGACCTCGTGTCATGACTGTCAATGAAGCTCGTCCAAAAGAAGAGCGTCCTGCAGGTGGTGGTCGCCGTGAAGGTGGCTTCAATGGTGGAGGTAATGGTGGTGGTGGAAATCGCTGGTAATTCATACTCTCGAAAATACTCATCCAAAAACTGCCTCTTCCAGGGGCAGTTTTTTTATATATTTTTCATAAAAAGTATAGAGCTCTGATTTGAGAAATACGAAAATCCCTTACAATCCCTCCACATATTCATTATTTTCTTTTATGAAAAAACATCTATTCCTCATGATCGCTGTATCGATCTTGCTCGCTTCTTGCACAAAACAAGCCATCACTACTCAGGCAGAACCAAATACAAACCCAAGCATAGATCAGGAAAGTGTAAAAACTGTGATAGAAGCACCGACAGATGCATCAGTTTCAGCAGATGCAAAGACGACAGAACTAGCCAAAACTACACCTACCACAACTACAACTAAATGATATACGAGCGCGGAAGTAGCTACTCATAATACTGGCAAAAGCTGTTGGATGATCCTCGAATGAAGAGTCTTCGATGTAACAACATATATATCAAAACATCCAGGAGGAGACTCTATCCTTCGTGGGTGTGGGAAAGATGCCACTCAGATGTTCTCTCGTCATCCAGAGAGTGCAAAAGCGCTGAAGGAACAATTTTATATCGGTGATTTGAAGTAATTTTTGATCCCATAAAAAACTCTCCATTTTTGGAGAGTTTTTTTAGGAGGCATTTATTCTATTTACTAAATTTCTCAGTAATTTTTGGAAGGAGAGTATTCAAACCCTCTATTGCACGAAGTGCCTCAATAGGAACCATCCATACAACAGTATTCGACTGATCTGATGAAATATCATTGATAGATTGAAGTGTACGAAGGTGTAATGCGCCTGATGTCGTAGCAAGCACTCCCGCAGCCTGAGCCAATTTCTCAGAGGCAAGAAGCTCACCTTCTGCATCGATGATTTTCGCTCGTTTCTCACGTTCTGCTTCTGCTTGCTTACTCATGGTTCGCTTGAGAGACTCTGGGAGATTGAGGTCCTTGAGTTCGACAGAATGAATATTCACACCCCATGCTTCTGACTTTTCGTCCACAATTGTTTTGATTTTTCGGCTTGCTTCCTCTTTGTTTGCGAGGAGTTCATCGAGCTCGAATTGACCGACTATATTCCGCATCGTCGTCATCGCAAACTGCATGATTGCATATTCCAGAGCTCGAACATTGACGACAGATTTCATAGCATCATCTATGGCGTAGTAGAGGACTGCATTGATCGTGAGAGAGACATTATCCTTGGACATCGCTTCCTGCGAGGGCACATCAACCGCGCGTTCACGCATGTCTACTTTTGTACAGGTCTGGATAAATGGTATGATGAAGCGGAGTCCTGGTTCAGCCGTACGAGAGTATTTACCAAGAGTAAAAATAACTCCTTTTTCATACTGATCGATGATGCGTATGGTCAGAGGTCCGATTACAGCACAGATGACGACCAAAATAGGGAAAAAGGAACCAAGAAGGAATATGTCCATAAGAAAAGGGAAAAGAATACTGCTCTATTATAGACACGTGCGCTCGAAGTCCAGCTTAGACGACTTTTTCCAATCTTACAACCGTTTCGATATGATGCGTATGAGGAAACATATCTACCGGAGTTATGTCCGTGATCCGATACTCACCATTTGGGGCTATCAGAGCAATGTCTCGGACAAGTGTAGCAGGATTGCAGCTGACATAGATTATCTCTCTTGGCCCAAAGCTGCAAAGAATCTCTGGCGCATCGGGGTGCATACCAGCACGCGGTGGATCGACGACGATGACGTCTGGAGCAGACTTTCCTTCCCTCTTCCACTCCTCGAGAAATTTCTCTACAGGAGCATTGATGACAGAAACATTGGTAATATGATTCTTTGAGAGGTTCCTTAGGTTATCTTCGCTTGCTTCAGGAACGATCTCTACTGAGTAAACTTCTTTTGCTCGATTCGCAAGTACCATACCAATAGTACCGGTGCCAGCGTAGAGATCGAAGAGGACAGGACTCTTCGTACGGATCATCTCGCCTGTGACGCGATAGAGTTCTTCAGCTCCAAGGGTATTTGTTTGGAAAAAGCTCCGTGGACTGATCTCAAATTCGAGATCAAAGAGTTTTTCTGTTATAACCGGAGTTCCCGAAATATGCTCATACGAGCCTTGAACTATATCAGCATTTCCGGTATTGTGGAGAAGATACGCTGATGTGATGAGCGGGATTCAAGATATGAACGATCTCAACATCTTTTTGAATTCTTCCCGTTGACCTTCTCCCAGATACATCGTATTCACAGAGACGATGACCATTGTCTCCCCCGTTTTCTTGCTCCGACGGATGACGAGATGGCGCCAGAATCCGATATTGGTCTTCACGTCATACGTTGGAAGCCTATTCTCTCGTGCAAATGCATCAAAGGCCCGAAATATATCGTTCACTGCGTTGTCTCAGAGAACACAGTATGTGCAATCAACAATACGATCAAATTGTCATGATTCATGGAAACCAAACCGATATTTATCATCGACCCCTTCACGAGCAGAGATGTATTTTCACCAACTGAACTCGACCTTATTGCGGTATCCATAGATTTCCGGCGATGCCACGATAGGATGCCATACCGTCTTTTCTACCATCTCGGGTGTATGGACGAAAACTTCTCGGATCTGCTGTTCTTTCATCTCTAACTGCTTTTCGTGTGGAATTGGGAGCCAACGACAACCACCGTACACCTGAAAATGTAGAGGAAGAGAAGCTTCCAGAGGAGATTTTTGCACTACTCGCAGGAGTTGCCCTTCTATACGATTGGATCGATTCTTGAGAACACGGACATCAACAATGCCCTCGGGGATAACACCTCCGGAAATAAGTATTTTCTTACCAGTGGCATCACGTCAGAGACCAATACCTCAGAGGATAAGTTTTTCGACGAGTATTTTTTCCAATATAGCTCATTTTTGTACCATAGAAACGGAGTATATGAAGAAAAGGGAAATCAGGAAAAATTTTTGACAGCTCACCGTCTCCAGATACAATAGTTTTTCCCTTAATCTGGACCATGAATAAAGAAAAAAAATCCCTCCTTCTTGCCCTTTCCTTTATAGGAGCGGTCATCCTCATAGGTGTGTTTTCTCTCTATGGATACAAGAGCATAAAATATAAAAAAGAAGAAGTTCCTCTTCCTGTTCGATTTGAAGATGTCAGACAAGAAGAAAAAATATCTGAAACAAAAATTCCAGAAAAAAAGACAGAAATAAGAAGCGAGATCAACCTGGATGCACCTTTTTATTCTCAGGCACCTTTTGGAAATTGGGATTTCCCATGGCAAGAAGCGTGTGAAGAAGCGAGTGTCCTCCTCGTGGCAAATGTCTATCAGAAGCACAATTGGACTCGCACGGAATTCAATGAAGAGATTCTCAAGTTGGTTGATTGGCAAAAGGAAAACTTCGGAACGTATCTCGACACTACTGTCGCCCAAACTGCAGAAATTCTCCAGAAATATCTAAGGCTCGAAACTATTACCCACGAAGATCCCACTTATGAAGATGTACAAAAAATTCTCAATAAAGGTCACTTCATCATCATGTTCTTCGCTGGAAAAGAACTCGGAAATCCGTATTTCACAAACGGTGGACCGAACTATCATGTCCTCGTGGTAAAAGGTTATAAACCAGGGAAAAAGATTATCACACACGATGTCGGGACAAAAAATGGTGCTAATTATGTCTACAGTTGGGACGTTCTGCAGTCTGCCATGCATGACTTTGCAATACCGATCCAGAGTGGTGAAAAAAGGATACTCGAAGTCTTGCCTCCTCAATAATCTATGAACACTCCGAATCCTTCGCTACGTATATTGGGGAGACAGATAATATTTTCTACACTTGTCCAGTATGCTGGAAAAGCAGTACAGATAGTCTTAGCTGCTTTGACCCTCAAGCTCATCTCCAATTTCCTGAGCGAAAACAACTACGGTCTCTACGCAACTATCACAGAATACGCACTCTTTTTCTCTGTGGCAGCGAATCTCGGAATCTTTGCCAATATCATACGCCGGATGGCCGTGAATCCGTCTGATGGGGAAACCTTCATCAATTCCCTGTATCTGCGGATAGTCACCGCTCTCGTATTCTTCGGCTTTGGCATCGTGGCTCTCCTCGTCACCTGACAGAGCTTTTTTTTCATACTTTGAACCTCTCTCTTTTTCACAGTATTATTCCTGGATTTTTTGACTTCGGTGTGTGATGGTATGCTCCAGGCAAACTATATGATGGGGCGAGCCACTCTCGCTCTCGTCATCGGGAAGATCCTGACTTTTATCACCCTGTATGCTCTCCTCGAATATGCCGGACATTTCCCTGTATTCCCGAATACACATGGCATCATTCTCATTTTTTTGGCCCTTATTTTCGGAAGTATGATCACGCTGCTTCTCAGTTTCTATTTCGTCGCTCGGAAAATCCACCTGGTATGGAAAATCGATTCGCATTTTGCATGGAATATATTCAAAATGGGACTTCCCTTCGGTATCATCAATGTCATAAACAGCCTCTACTTCCGTTTCCTGCCAGACTATTTCAGTCAACTCACCCTCACGGACAAGGAATTTGCCACATTCACTCTCTCCTTTCATATGGCCCAAGTCCTCAGTCTCTTCTCAACCTTTCTCATGTTCTCCGTGCTTCCAGGTCTCAGGGAATATATCAGTCAGAAGCATTGGATAAAAGTACGAATCCTCTATAAGAAAATATTTCTACTCCTTTCTGGAGCTGGAATATTTCTCATCATTTTCGGATCGCTTCTGGGGCCGAGCATGCTCACACTTCTGACTCACAAGAGATATTTCCTCCCGGAGTTCTGGTACGTCCTCCCGCTTATGCTCACACTCGCAGCCATCTCCTATGGCTACGATCTCATCCTCATCACACTCTTTGCTTTCGATCGAAGTAGGTGGCTTCTCTCTCGCGAATGCATAGCAATTTCGATTGCGCTTGTCTTTTTTCTCTCTTCACTCGCGATCGGAGATAGTCATGGAAAAATCCTCGCGATCATACTCTGAGCTATCGCTGGAGAAGGGACCATGGTTACGCTCGGACTTATAAAAATACGCCAGATTTTAAAAACTCTTCATCCGTAGCATTTTGAGAGAATTTTTTGACACTCTCCTCTCTCTCGCTACAATGCCACTACTTTGTTATGCGGACGTAGCTCAATTGGCTAGAGCTCCTGCCTTCCAAGCAGGTTGTTGTGGGTTCGAGTCCCATCGTCCGCTCCATTCGACTCGGATTTATCCGAGGAGAATGTCCTGAGTGACGAAAAATGTCATCTAATAATTAAAGTTTTGAGGAATCGAAGGGCTAAAATCCTCGCTCATGGCAAGCCATTTTACAAATTATAAACCACCAGAAAAGGTGGTTTTTATTTTATTTTGATAAGACATCCGAATGTATATGAATTCTCTCGAAAAGCATAAATGGGTTTTCAGGGGCGAAACTGTTTAAGGTCCTTGCTCTACAGATATAGTATGAAGAAAAACAGACCGAGTTTTTCGCCCCTGAATGCTTTTGGTACTTTTGGCAACAAAAGTACAAAAGAGAAATTTCACCTGAATTTCTCCTAACCCTCGACCATCTCCTCCAATGTTTCAAGTCGACGAGAGATCGATTTCTTCATTTTCTTCGCATGAAGCCCGGTGATACCAACATCGGAGATATCATCCGAATCAATCTGGAAAACTTTTTTGAGGATGGTATGAAGCTCTTTTTCAGAGCTGCATTCGATCTCTGCATATTCGAGAGTGCCGTGTGCTGATTCGAGCGTATCGATGACGAGCTCCGCATGCCTGTATCCTGGAAGATGGTATATCTCCCGGATCCGAGCGATGCTCTTCTCGAGTTTCGCTCCAGAAGCAAGCAATATTTGTAACATATCTGAGAGAGACCCGATACGCGTCTCGATTTCTTCCCGTGACTTCACTCCTCTCTGTGTTTTTTTCGCTCATTTGATGGTGATATAGGGCACACTATCGACCATCCGGAGACGAATCTTCGCTCCTCTCCCATATCGATTCTCTGAAAAGTCCCGTATCTCCACAAGGGCACCCACATCAGGGACTTCGACCGACACGGTCCCGAGACCGAGTAATCCAGATTTTTTTCCTACCGGAAGAGTATATCTCCAGTCTTTCGGTGAGAAATGGCTGATATCGAAGATAAAATCTGTGATATCGCAAACTCTCTTAGGCTTGATACCCTTTTTCTCGAGTACTTTCCGTACTTTTTTTATATCAAATATCTTTGTTTCGATTTCCATGGCAACAAGCGTTAAATATTAATTGTTAAACGTTGAGAGTTATTGAAACAAGACAATTATACATACTTCCACTATTTTTCATTTTTAATTCTTCATTTTTCATTTGAGAGCATTCTTCCCTCGCAAAAACTCTCGACTCAGATGGCATCCCTTCCCTTGATTATCTATCAACCGGATCATCATCTCATAGAGTGGTGTCATGCCGAGGTCATAGGCGAGATACTTGAGACGGTTCGTCGCAGAGATATAGCGATACGGTATGAACTCCCCGAATACTTCTTCCCTGAGTGTGGAAGCATTTTTCTTGAGCCAACGAAGTACTACTCCTGTATCAGTGATGTCCTGTCCAGAACGAGTCGTCAGGGCTTCCAAGAGCGCATGCTCTGGGGCGGTCACGAGGAGTTCGACGCCTTCGATAGGGATACGTGTCGCATGTTCTCGCATGATGGGATAGAGCGATCTCTTCTCGGATCTGATATGCTGCGCCACCATGACATACTGGCCCAGAAGGGCTATCTTTCCTCCATCCCTCGGTACGGCGACAGAGAGGGTCTCTGAGAGCGAATAATCCCTGAGACCAAAGGCCAGAGACTTCATACCAATGATAATTCCCTGCCCTTGATAGTTCTCAGCGATGACCTTTTTCACCATGGGCCAATAGAAATCCTCCGGATCGAGTTTTCCATTGCGATTCCAGAGATACATGCCCTTACGGATCGAGATGATGATTCCCGTCGAGATCAATCGATGAATGAGCTTATAAGGGGATTTCTTTTTACCCTTCCCGTCCTCCAGATAGGCCTCTATATCCGTCAAGGACCAGAGCTTTTGTCACTTTTTTTGCATTCTTTGAACAATTTTGTCAAAATCCATATCGCGAGTATTTATTTTGAAATAAAGGAAATACTGTTATAAGCTTATAATATTTTTATCTATAAAATTGCAAGAGTTTCTTCTATAAAAATATATTTGTATTATCCTCTATGAGTCAATTTTGTATCCAGGAAGCTCTCTTCTCTATCTTCTTTTACCAGGTTTCAGACATTTTGAAAAAACTGCCCCTGAGGCAGCTTTTCATACTGAAACATTATGGTTTACCATCATTTCAGTTGTGCTTCCAGTTCTTTTCGTGCCAATTCCTGTCGTGCCGCTTCCTGCAAGAGTAAACGCTCAAAGATGACGAGTTGCTCATTACTGATCTGAACGGTGGGTGTCGGAGGAGTGAGATTGACCACTCTTTGTACGACTTCTTGTCTTACTACGGGTGTTACGTGTATATGACGACTCCTATGATGGTGTCTATGATAGGGATGTGCACAATTATCTATAACAACAGATCATCCTGGTGCTGCACAAGAAGAGAGAGCCAATGTGGCTGCAGCCGTGAGAGAAGAAAGAGAAGTTTTCATAAATGACATAATAATTACCTTATATATTTTGTCAAGTCCACTTATAAAAAAACTAAGAAGCTTATCCGAAAGCGGGTTTTATGTCTCGTCATTCCAGAATTGCGAGATGCACAAATCGGCATGAGCAATATCTGGAATCCAGGCGAATTACTCCTTGCGAGCAAGTTCTCTATGAGAATAAAATGTTTTTATAAATTACCTGGATCCCCGGGTCGCGTTCGTCCCTGCTATCGCAATGGTCTCACTAGCCCGAGGATGACGGAAGGGGTGCTCGAATGATGGACTCTAGTTTTTACATTTCCAAAATTTTCCTATACTACGCCTATTCTACTAGAGGGTTCGTTCCCTTCTCTTGTGTTTCACTATGAACCTCTCCACCGCTTCCCTCCTCGAAATGCTCCAGGCACTCCAAGACGGCTCTCTCACGAAAGAGCAAGTCTGGGAACACTTCGATAACGTTTCTACGAAACTCGATCCAGAGCTCCAGACGTATAACTTCCGCACTCCCTCTCGGCCGGAAGCCCAGAAAGGGCCTCTCTCAGGGATCCCTCTCGCGATAAAAGACGTCTACAGCGAAACAGGCGTTCCAACGACTGCTTCGAGCAAGATGCTCGAGAACTATATCGCCCCCTACGAATCGACTGCAACCAAACGTCTGAAAGAAGCCGGTATGGTAAGTCTTGGCAAGGTCAATCATGATGAATTCGCGATGGGAGCTACTGGGGAAAATTCTGCTCTCCGTATTACGAAAAACCCCTGGGATACTACCCGAGTCCCTGGCGGAAGTAGCTCCGGATCTGCGGCTGCCGTGGCATCAGGTATGGCACCTGTTTCTATCGCCACCGACACAGGAGGAAGTATCCGTCAACCGTCATCCCTCGTGGGAACCGTCGGGTTCAAGGGAACCTACGGAAGCGTCTCTCGTTATTGAGTCATACCGATGGCTTCGTCCCTGGATACGATGGGCGTCCTCGCGAGAAATGTCCGCGATGCGCACCTCGTCTGGGATGCGATGCAGGGCTATGATCCTCTCGATGCGACATCGCTCGATGGAAGGATCGAAGTCTCAGCTGATATCTGGAACAGGAAGGATCTAAAATGAGTGAAAATCGGTCTCCCGAAGGAATACTTCGGAGAGGGTATCGAGCCAGGTACTCGTGCGACGATAGAAGAAGCGAAGAAAACCCTGACCGACCTCTGAGCCGAACTCATCGAAGTCTCTCTCCCCTCCACCGACTACGCCCTCGCTGCCTACTACGTCATCGTGCCCAGTGAAGTCTCCTCAAACCTTGCGCGATTCGATGGTGTCCGGTTCGGACATATCACGGGCGAAGAATTCCGCGACTACGCTGACTGGATCAGCCATACCCGCTCTGAAGGATTCTGACCAGAAGCGAAGCGACGCATCATGATCGGAGCCTTCGCGCTCTCTTCAGGATTTTACGACGCCTACTACCACCGCGCCTCCCTCGTCCGAGAACTCGTGCGAAGAGAATTCGCGGAAACATTTACAAAAGTCGACGTCATCGCCACCCCCGTCTCCCCTATGGTCGCATGGAAAATCGGTAAGATGGACAACGATCCTCTTGCAAACTATATGGCCGATATCTTCACCGTCCCTGGCGCTCTCGCAGGAATCCCAGGAATCTCGGTCCCAGCAGGATACGCCGCACCAGCCGACGACGCCTCACTCTCACTCCCTGTGGGATTACAGATCATGGGCCCGAAACTCGGAGAAGAGAAAGTCCTCATGGTCGCGCATGTCTTTGAACAAGCGATGCAGGAAAAGATCAACGAGAAGAGACCGAAAGTGTTTGGATAAATATTGCACGAAACTAGTCCACATCTATATTGAGAAGCATTTGCCGATAATCCCTCCATTTTTTATGGCATTCCTGCTGCTTTTCCCGATGCAAAGTCGAGAAACTTTTATGTTCAATCGCAGCTTCTAACTGTTTGAGGATGATATGAATCTCACAGCGAATGTTATCTCGAGTCATCCGTATTCGGTCTCTATGAAGATAGAAACCACGTTTTACGAGGTCTCCATTAGTTTTCCTGCAGAGAAATGTATCGCTCTGTTGTCTCAGTCTGTTCCAGAGGAAATCAATTGTTTGCTTTCCGTGGTCGATGATCGCGAGGAGGCGATAGAGGGCATATTGCGCATCTATTTGAACAAAAGTTCGACTAATATTCTCCATCATATTCCAATAGTCCGATTTCTTTCACCCATCCAATCCTCCAAAGGTCGTTTCCTCCATAAACTCAGATGCCGCATCTGCCGACTCGAGGCAAAAAGCACGATGATGATCGACTACTCCTTGTCCTTCATTCCATGATCGGAGAACATCCTCTTGTATGCCAGATCCTCATGCAACCATGACATTATCGAGCATATCACAGATAGCTCTGTTAAACCCTTCTAGAGCCCGAAAGTATGCTCCAAGAGGGGCAATGGCTGTGATGACATCAGCGTTTTCGTCATTTTCCATATTTATCACACATACTATCTAGACTTATCTCACTGTAAAGAGAAATGACATTTTTATATTATCTCCTCGTCGAGACATCCCAGATGCGGGCGAATTCTTCGATAAATTTTTGTCCCTTCTTTGGATCTCAGTGGGAGAGATCTTTTTTCCCACAACACGCGAGATGGTTTTTCATCAGGTCGACATTCACTCCTCGGAGCAGTCCGAGAGCCGCATTGACCTGCTGACCTATATCAGCACAGTAATCGTCATTTTCGATCATCTGCGATACTTTTGTCAGAGTTCCTTGCGTTTTTTTGATAGCAAGAAGGAGTTTTTTTTGGAGCGTAGGGTTAGATTGAATCATAAGAGATTTTTATAAGAATTAATTAACATTAAGCGCAAAACTATACATGCCCATTCCGCAGACTCATTGGATTTTTTCCCCAGACTTTGGGGTACCGAGATCTATCTGGGTCTCACCACTTGCAGGAAGCATCCCACGATAATTGACTGAATGAATAACGAGAGATGATGAGCAATCATAGGTATTATCGGTCTTCACGATAAGTTTTGTTGGGATGCCAGATTGTATCGTAGAACTTCGAGGACTATACCCGCCACGAGCATGGACGGTGACATATTGGACACCACCTCGTAGGGAAACATTTGAAGCAGTATCACTTGTGACTGCTGGTTTATTGATGAAAACAAAAACAATCAGCATGACGAGGACAGCTGTGGCAATGAGAGAAAGAGTTTTATTCATAAAAAAATAAATTAGAGAGTAAAAACTGGGACAATAATACCCAGGCCAGCGAGTCCTGTAAGCAGTGCAAAAATTCCGAGTCACAAGACGACAATACCAGCTGACCGGAAAAAAAGTGGTGCGTATTGTGACTTCGAAAATGTCTCTGTACCAAAGGAGAGCAACGCAAGGACCGGAAAAGTACCAAGAGCAAAGGAGAGCATAATCAGTCATCACATAACAAATGAGCCAGTCGAAAGTGCTGCAATCTGCATGGACTGAGTAAATCCACACGGGAGAAAAAAAGTACCAAGACCGATAATAATCGGTGTGAAGGTTTTATGTTCTATCTTCCGGAATGTCTGAAAAATTCCTCCTGGAAGAGTGATCTTGCTATGACGAAAAATCCCCACAAGGTCAGCGCCCAGAAGTATCATGAAGATGGCGACGAGGAGTCCGAGAATTCCTGTAAAGAGAGGATTGATATTCATGGCCTGCCCGAGAAATCCAAGCAGTCATCCAAGCAATCAAAAACCGAGTATTCTGGCCGTATGAAAGAGAATGATGTTTTTCCTATCGCTCACGTTATCCTGAGAGGCCTTTGCTGAGAGTGAGAGGATGAGGCCACCGACGACAGCGAGACAACTCGAAACAGAAGCAACGAGCCCGATGATGAAACTCGTCAGAGGCGTCACCTGGCCACCGATGCCGAAATCAAGGATGCCTGATTTTTGCAACAAGAAAAAAAGAGCCAGAAATACGAGGCCTATAGGAATTGCCTTCCAGATAACACCGGTTTGCTCAGTTTTGATTTCTTCTTGTGAGAGTTTATAACCATGAACTTCTATCTTCTCTGACAAATTGCAAACCAGATCCTCTGTATCTCAGTCATTTTCGCATTCGATCAGGACTGTCTTTTGTTTCAGGTTTACAGAAGCTCTAGCAATACCATCCTGTTCGGTAAGTATATCTTCGATAAGGATCTTACAGGATGGACAGTGGGTACCAGAGACATGGAAAGTGTATTGTTTCATGTTATAATTTCTTAGTTTTAATACGGAGAGAATTCGCCACCACCGATACACTCGAAGCTGCCATTGCTATACCAGCGAAGACAGGCGAGAGGAGCCATCCAAAGAGAGGATAGAACACTCCCGCTGCGAGCGGTATTCAGACGATATTATAAAAGAATGCCCAGAAGAGATTTTGTTTTATTCCTCTCATGGTAATCCGTGAGAGATGAATTGCTTTCGCGAGTTTCGAAATATCTCCTCCCAGGAGTGTAATGCCCGCTGATTCGATAGCCACATCAGTTCCAGTACTCATTGCGATACCGACATCTGCTTGAGCAAGGGCTGGAGCATCGTTCACGCCATCGCCTGCCATAGCGACAATTTTCCCTTGTGCTTGAAGCTCTTTTATTTTTTGAAGCTTATCGTGTGGCAATACATGGGCGATGACGTCGTCGATACCGACAAGAGAGGCTATATATTTTGCGGTTTTCTCATCATCCCCTGTCAGCATCACTACTTTAATTCCCAATTTATGAAGGTCACTTATCGCTTGTTTTGAGGCAGTTTTTACTTCATCGGCAACCATGACAAATCCGAGGACTTTCTCCGTCGTTGCGAGGATAACAGGAGTCTTCCCTTGGGAAGTGAATACTTCGATTTTTGCCGTATCAAACGATACTCACAGATCACGAATCAGTCTAGTATTACCAACGTAATACTCGCTCCCCTCGATCGTTCATTTCAGTCACTTTCCCTGGATACCGGAAAAATCTGAGATATTCTGTAGGGCGATATTTTTCTCCTGGGCATAATTCACAATCGCATGGGCGATAGGATGTTCTGACTTTTTCTCAAGCGAAGCGAGAATAGAAACAATCTCATCATCCGAAAGGTTTGAAAGATTCTGGATATCAACGAGTGTTGGTTTTCCCACGGTAATGGTGCCAGTCTTATCGACGATGACAGTGTCCACTTTATGGAGCTTTTCGAGCGTTGCTGCATCTTTGATCAGGATACCCTCTCGGGCACCTTTACCAACTCAGACTATAATAGCGGTGGGTGTCGCGAGACCAAGAGCACATGGACAGGCTATAACGAGGACTCCTACGAAAGAGACAAGACCGAAAGAGAGCGCCTGTGCAAATCCGAATGTTCCGGTACCAAAGAAGAGCCATGCGCCGAGCGCCACAAAAGCAATCACGAGGACAATGGGCACGAAGACAGCAGAAATTTTATCCGCCAACGCCTGAATAGGTGCTTTACTTCCTTGCGCTTCCTCAACCATGGCAATAATCTGAGCAAGAAGGGTCTCTGATCCAACTTTGGTCGCTCGAAATGTGAATGATCCCGTCGTATTGAGCGTTCCAGAGACGACACTGCCACCTATTTTTTTCTGCACTGGCATCGGTTCTCCAGTCACCATCGATTCATCGAGAAATGATGATCCTCCAGTGATGATGCCATCTACAGGGATCTTTGCTCCTGGCTTTACGATGATTATGTCACCATGCTGGACATCATTGATCGGAATCTCCACTTCCCTACCGTCGCGAATAACCAAGGCTGTCTTTGCTTGAAGATTCAAGAGTTTCTCGATTGCATCTCCGGTTTTGAGTTTTGAGCTCGCTTCGAGATATTTCCCGAGAGCGATAAAGGTAATGACGACAATCGTGACATCATAATAGGTGTGCTCGACGTCGAGAAATGGCTTGAGGAGATCTTCAAAGGCGGTCACGACAAAGCTATAGAGATAGGCAGCTAAGGTGCCAATACCAATAAGGGAATCCATATTCGCTTTCCCGTATCGGAGAAAACGATAAAAACCTAAAAGATACGGCTTACCGACGACAAAGAGCGTATACGTTGCCATAAGCGGCAAGAGATGATGGAAAAATTCTTTTATCGTGAAGCTCATCTCAGAAACGATCTCATACTGTGCCAATATTTCCCAACTCATAACGAAAATACTGAAGATCGCGAGCGGCATCGCAGAAATTACTTTGATTTTGATATCACGGATCTCGGCAAGTTTATCTTCCTTGGATTGATTGAGGCCGAGGTGTGCAGCATGCTCATCCTCGCTCATGCCCATATCTTTGGCAGAAGGATGAAGGCCATGGTGATTATGGTTTTCAGTCATTTTCAGCGTATATCCAAGTGGCTCAATGTGTTTTGAGAGATCAGAAGCATTTGTTTTTGTGGCATCAAAAGTGAGCTGTACCTTCTCAGTACCATAATTCACGACAGCGGTCTCCACACCTTCGACTTTTTTCAGAGTCTTCTCAATGATATTTGCGCATGAGGCACAATGCATTCACTGCACGGAATAGGTCTTTGTATGGTTCATAGTTATTGGATATCCTTTTTTATATTCTCGAATTCTTCACGGGTTATCTCTCCTTTGGCATAGCGGGCTTTGAGTATATCCATGGCATTGTGTTTACCTTTTGGCTCCGAGAAGTGTTTCACTATGAGAAAAATTCCGTATATCAGCAAGCCCCAAAAAATTGCCATAGGCAAGAAGCTGAAACCGAACATATGAAATGGGGAGAATCCATCAAATGAATAGTACATCATAAGAAAGGTGGTAAGTGAGTAATTAAATATTGAGAGGCCTATTATTTCTTTACCAAACTCGTGTTATACATCCAGACCATGTAGCAGGCGAATATCCAAGAGAAGATGAATAGATACACGGCTCAAAGAATAACACTATTGATACTGATCCATTCAAAACCGGGCATTGTTTCAAAAAGGGTGTGATGCAGTTGTTCCCCGGTAGATGTCCGCCAAGGTAAAAATCCTCCAATCAGACACAGCGCATAAGCTACTTCGGACCCAAGGACGCATTTCCAACCATACTGTTTGAGTGATAGTTTTTCCATATATTTTTCAATAAAAGAAATAAAATCCCATCCTGATGAATCGGGATGGGAGATGAAAACTACTTACCGCAGCAAGAACAATTACAGTTCTCGCATTTGCAAGCAGAACCCTGACAAGCACACTTTTCCATAGATAAATTGATGAGGAGATAAAAGGACCTTTTGGTATATACCTATACCTGGGGTATAGGTATACTATTCACAATAAAAAAGAAGTCAAACAAATCATAAACTCCTGTGCTATGTTTTCTCTAAAGATATTTCAAAATAAAGTCTACACGCTCTTCTGGTGGCAATACCGGCACGTGTATAACAGGAAATGACAGAGACTCATATGTTTCTGTTATGAGCTGGTGTATATTTTTTTGTGCAAATTCATCTTCTGTACGTACAGAATCATGAACCAATGGAAGCAGATCAAGAATAAATATTTTTTTATAGGATGCATTATGGACAGCTTTGAGGAGCTTCTCACCTTCCGGGAGGCCGAGGAAACGATAATAAGCCAACGCATCCGGAATAGCTCGATCGAGGAATACCGTCTCAAGGGGCGAGAGCTCATGTTCTTGAACAATCTGCATATCGAGTATGCCCTCTTGAAAAACCATTTGATTCTTTCTGATTTCCTCGACCGTCTTTCCAGAAATTTTTTGTGTTTCTATATAATGCCTGGCATGCTCGATAGTCGTTTTGTATCAACGAGCTCGGAGCAAGTTAATGGTCGTAGTCTTACCAGAGCTTGGCCCCCCGGTGATGACATACCAGTTTGTATGAAAGTGATGATTATTCATATAAGTATAACTGGTAAGCTCTTATCTATCTTCTTGCGAATACCATATACTTATCCCATTGGGCATCTTACCAACTTTTATTTTCGCAACTTCTCTTCCCAATGCAATATCAATAACAGACACGTCATCACTGAGGAGATTCGTTACATAAACAAATCATCCTTCTTGTGAAACAATCACTCCATGTGGTGCCGATCCAGCAAGGATCGTTTGGACTACTTTCATTTCTTGCAGGTCAATTTTATATACAGAATTGCCTATTGGCTCTCCAAAATAATATCATTGGTCAGCAATATACACATATCGGGAATCAAAAGTTGGATAGATCTGCACCGGACCTTTCGCTTCTTTTGGCAAATCAACATAATGGATCGTTTCGGAGACAATGTCATACACTGCTAAACTTTTTGTTTCATAGATTGAAGCCAAAGCATTTTTCCCATCAGGTGTAACGCCTGTTTGTATCGCTGATCCCTTCAGAGGAATATCTCTTATCTCAAAACTTGCGATATCGAGAATTCCTAAACTCTTACCTCCAAGCATAGCAATATATGCCGTCTTTCCGTCTGGTGAAATACGAATTCCGTGAGGTCCACCACCTTGTTTCACAACGATTTCTTTTTCAATTTGAAACGACGAAGTGTTTATTTTATAAAAAATACCCTTTTCCTGGGAAGCAACAATAGCGTACGTACTGTCCGGAGTGAGAGAAACATGTGCCAGGTGAAGATCCTGTCCTATTTCAATTCTTTTTACGATTTTATCTTGATAGGGATCTATCACAATGACTTGATCGTTACTTTTTTCCATATCTAGTTCTCCACTATCAGCATATATTTCTGGTATAATCCGAAATGACATTTTACCATCTTTTTTATCTGATGCATTAGCAGTGACCCATACGCTTTTATTGTCCGGAGCAACCTGAACATTGTGAGGCATGTAATCGACTATCTTACCATTCTTATTTTCAGATAAATCAATCTTTTTAAAAAATTTGTTGGTATGAGCATTTATCACCGCTATTTCTCCAGAACCTTCCAGAGCAACATATACTTTTTTTGTGATGTGAGAAATCATCTCATTGTATTTCTGATTTTCAGAATAAGTGAAAATAGTAATTCCCATAGTGACAACTATAGCCGTGAAAATTATAATAAGTTTATTTTTCATAAAGTGCATATAAAAGTTAAACTCCTCTCCGTTGAGGCGGATAGGAGAAGGAAACTACTTACCACAGCAAGAATAGTTATACTTCTCACAACTACACCCAGTAGAACAATACCCGACAAATGCATTTTCCATACATACATTGGTAAAGAGATAAAATACGATAGGCATTTAACCTATACCTGAGGTATAGGTACAATAAGAAGAAAGGGGTAAAAAGCAAGAGAAAAATATTTCCCTACATCCTTATACCGCATTTCATGAGGTTTCTCTCGGCAATCTGCTTGAAACATTGAAGTTCTTGCTCTGAAAAACTTTCTCAGATAAAATCTGGGTTAAGCGTATTTCCCGAACGATAGTTCTGGAGATAATAATATCGTGCACCGGAAATCGTCTGTGTTATATCTTCTATATCTTCTGCCGTATGCACACCTTTTATCACGGTGGTCCGGAATTCATACTCTGGAAGTCACGCACGGATAATCTCGATGCTCGCCCTATAGAGATCGATATCTATTTTTCTTCCGCTCACCACTTCATAGCGATCGAGTGGATATTTGATGTCCATAGCAACATAATCAACAAGCTTTTCATTCAATAACTTTTCGAGTACCTTCGGTTTGCTTCCATTGGTATCGAGTTTCACGAGAAAACCTGCCTTCTGTATTTTTCGGCAAAAATCAGGGAGATCGGCGTGGATAGTCGGCTCTCCACCACAGATGACGACACCATCGAGAAATCCTATTCTGGTTTTTAGGAATCTGAAAAAAATGTCCTCGCTGATAAAATCATGAGAGATTTTTTGGATTTTTTCTGGCAAAACAAATTCGCTATTATGGCAATATCCGCAGCGGAGATTGCATCCTGCTGTGAAAACAATCGTGGCCACTTTCCCAGGATAATCGAGAAGAGTAGACTTCTTTATGCCAGAAAGTAGCATATTATTCTTGGTATTCTTCTATAAACCTGGAATTATTCGTTCTGTTCTCATCAAAATACGTACGGGTATAAAATTCCGATTTTTTTCCGTTATTAAATTGACTCACGGGACGATAGTACCCCATGACACGTGTATAGATTTCACACCTGGTTCGAGCAATCTCCCTCCCACTATCATCAATAAATATTTCCATAGAAAAATGGTAAAAAAATAAAAATGGATCTTTATCATGCAACACCAATCATGACTTCCTCAAGAGTCTTCATCTTTTTCTCATCTGCTGTATAGGATTCACGGAACTGGATATCATATTTTTTTCCGTGATATCCTATCTCTTCATCACATTTCGGGCAGTAGTCGTGTTCACCTTTGATATAGCCATGTTTTGGGCAAATCGAGAAAGTAGGTGTTATAGTGATATAGGGAAGCTGATAGTTCGAGATGACTTTTTTGACGAGTGCTTTGCATGCTTCTGCATCTGTAATTCGTTCACCCATATAGAGGTGGAGGACAGTCCCTCCTGTATATTTGCATTGGAGCTCGTTTTGATATTCGAGCGCCTCAAAGGCATCATCTGTGAAATTGACAGGGAGCTGTGAGGAATTCGTATAAAAAGGATTCTCTGATGTGCCTGATTGCATGATGCTGGGAAGCTGTTTCTGATCTTCTTTCGCAAAACGATAGGTAGTCCCTTCCGCTGGAGTCGCTTCCAGATTGTACATGTTTCCTGTCTCTCCTTGGTACTCTTTGAGAACGTCCCGCATGTATTCGAGTGTCTCTATCGCAAATTGCTTCCCCCAGTCTGTCGATATGTCCTCCGTTCCCTCAGTAAAGTTTTGGATTGCCTCATTCATACCATTCAAGCCGATAGTGGAAAAATGATTCCTAAACGAGCGGAGGTATCTATACGTATAGGGATAGAGTCATTTTCCGAGCCATTCTGTGAGCACTTTCCTCTTTATCTCCAGAGAAGCTTTTGCGAGATCCATGAGATGTTTCACCCGCTTACGGAAAGCGACCGCATCCCCCCTGTTGACATATCCTATGCGAGCCATATTGATAGTGACAACACCGATAGATCATGTCATCTCAGCAGACCCGAAGAGACCGTTCCCTCGCTTCAATAATTCTCGAAGATCGAGTTGGAGGCGGCAGCACATCGAACGTACAGCACCAGGCTTATATGCTTCTTTATTCTCTACGGTGGTGCTATTACCATTCTCATCTTTCACTCTCTTGTATTGTGAACCGATGAAGTTTTGGAAATAGGGAAGTCCATATTTTGCTGTCATTTCAAATATTCGCAATGTATCAGGAGATTCCCAGGGGAAATCCTGCGTAATATTATACGTTGGGATCGGGAAAGTGAACGCTCGTCCTTTGCTGTCCCCAGCAGAATACACCTCGATCAAAGCACGATTGATAATCGCTCTTTCTACATCGAGTTCACTAAATTTTTTCACATACTCACCCTTGTCATACCCTCCGAGAAAAAGGGCTTTCTCTCTCAGATCATCGGGACACGTCCAATCTAGGGTAATATTCGTAAATGGGGTTTGTGTTCACCAGCGAGACGGCACATTGAGACCAAAAACAAAATTTTGCATCTGCTGATAGACATAGGAATATGTTTTTTCTGTTATGTATTTTTCTTTCTCTGTATCACTGGAAAAAGAAATACTATACGTTTCTATATCTCTCCTCATTTCTTCCGCATATTTATGAACAAAAGGAGATAGATAGGTATCAAATGAAGAAAATGCCTGCGCACCAGCCCATTCATTTTGGAGCGTTCAGAGGAAATTGATCATTTGGTTGACGGCTGCCTGCAGGTTTCGTGGAGGGGCTGATTCGATACGGTTTGGCATACCATTGAACCCTTCTTCAAGAAGCTGACGAAGACTCCAACCAGCACAATATCCAGAGAACATATCGAGGTCATGGATATGGTAATCTGCATTTCTGTGCGCATTTCCTATTTCAGCCGGATAGATATGTGAGAGCCAGTAGTTGGCTGTTATCTTGCCAGAGGTATTGAGGAGAAGTCCTCCGAGAGAATATCCAGAGTTAGCATTTGCATTGACTCTCCAGTCGGATTTATTGAGATATTCGTCCATCGTTTTCCCGACCTCGACAACAACTGAACGGTCTGCTCGGAATGTTGACCGTTTTTCACGGTAGAGAATAAAAGCTTTTGCCACCTTATCGTGTCCGTGCTTGATGAGGATTTCTTCGATACTATCTTGAATATTCTCCACATCAGGAAGATCCGTACATGTTTTTTCCCTCACATGCTTCACAACTTCATCAGTTAAGAGAGGAACATGGGAAAAATCTTCTCCCCCGACTGCTTCGATAGCTTTCTGGATAGATAACTCTATTTTTGTACGATCAAAAGTAACGATCGCACCGTTTCTTTTTCTCACTTTGTAAATGACCATAAAATGTAATTAATACTATATATTGTGTTATAAAAATAACTGAGACACCATATATAGTTTTTTATCGGTTGCAAGAAAATAAATAAGAAGCATATTTCTATGATTCTTATTTATTTTGGAATATGATATTAGCAATTAAATTCCCCCTGTGTACAAATGCTGTCAGAATCTTCTCGTTTCTCGCTCGACAAAGTTTCAGAGACTATATAGTCCTCAACTTTGCTTGGAGCCTCTCCATCATGATTCCAGAGATTCCAAGAGTATCGCCATTCATTCCACCCTATTGCAAGATGTTTCACGTAGATACCTTTTTCTGCAAGCATCTTTCCTATCTTTCTCCCTGTCATGCAGGCACTACTGTAGCAATGGACGATGATTTCCTTGCCAGGATTCTCAGCAATTATTTTCTGGAAAGAGCTCACGATTCTGTCCTTTTCATCATACGCTGATTTATCAGGTGTTTTGTAGGCAGGAACATTTATAGCACCTATGATGTGCTCGTGCTGATATTCTTGTTCACTTCTGAGATCGACGAGAACAAAATCATTTTTCTTCTCAGTCATTTTTTTTCGGAGACTATGGGGACTCACGATAACTGCATTCTCTGATTCATAGAAATCCTGTATGAATTCATTCTGATTTTTCTCGAAAAGATTATCCAAATAAAAAAATCCAGAAACTGATACAGCCAAGCTTACAACAAGCGAAATAACAATAGTGCGGAACATAATAAAAAGGTAGAGAATTAAATCTAGACCGAGAAATCGTGTGCACTATTAATTTATCTGTCTATAGGGATAAGTGTAGTGGAATTCTTTCTTTTTTCAAAATTAAATTCCTCTCAACATATATCATTCACCCGCGAGTTTCTGGACGACGGCTTCCTGGACTTTGGCTGCTTCTTCATCGGTGATAGTTGCCGTTGTGTTTCTGATGAGAAATGAGACGATGACAGATTTTTTGTCTTTCCCGATATGCTTTTCATCGCGATAGATCTCCGTCACGCCGATATCAGAAACGAGCTCATGGGATTTCCCTACCAGTCCCGTGACGACAGCAACGGGGGTAACTTCCGGCATAATGAAATTGAGTTCGCGACGAGTTCCTGGATATTCCGGTATGGGTGAAAACCGGATAGCGCGATGCAGGTCAGGCATTTTCACGATCTCAAATCCATACACATCGATACCCTCTATATCAAAGAGCGGTAATAGAGTCGGACGAACCAGGCCAAAACGAATCGTGACATCACCAGAGGTATCCACTATCTCTCCATAAGCCTTCGGAGCGAAGAGTTTCGTATCAGAGACGCCTTGGGTGATGATGCCTGGTGTTCCGAAAAATGTCATCATATAGCTCGTGAGATCCGCCTGTAGGGAATCAAAGGACTTTCACCAGAGAACTCAGAGACCTTGCAGAGATTCATCTCCGTCAAATATAGCACCGAATTCAAAGAAGGCACCATCGGTGTGGTTTCTGTAATTGCTCGCGACGAGTTCGAGGAGATTCTCAGCCAGGTGTGCGCGCAGATGTGTCCTATTCTCTGTCGTATTGTTGATGATCGCAGGAGTGGCATCAGAGAATCGGCTAAATCGCTCAGCGAGAGTAAATGGATAGGTGTAGGCGTCAAAATATCCACGGTCGGCAAAAAATCCAGAAATCTGGTGCGTGAGGATATCAGGCGCATGGACATGAGCAACTCCGAGCGGACCAGGAAGCGGCTCTCCTGGAATCGTCTCATATCCGACATGACGGGCGACTTCCTCGACGATATCCTCTGCTATCCTTATATCTCCAGTATCTCTCCAGGCTGGGACAGTCATTGTGTAGACTCATTTTTTCACATCGACCGTGAAGCCGAGACGGGTGAGAATATCCGTGACATCTTTCTCGGGGACATCTTTTCCGATTTTTCTCTGAAGCATGTCTCCTGAGATTTCAACAGTGGTTGATTTTTTTGAAGTCGTCGTCACAGACTGTTTGCCGGTTTTCACTCCAGGGACGAAATGTGCCAGGAGTTCGCTATAGCGATTCTGGGCAAGATGAGGGAGCAGGGTATCAACACCTTTTTCAAAACGGAGCGAGCTATCTGTACGGATACCCAGACGCTGAGAGGTTTTCCGGACAGTTATAGGATCAAACGAAGCAGATTCAACATAGATGCGACAAGTATTATCGCTCGTGCCAGAAGATTTTCCACCCATGATGCCGGCAAGAGCGAGGATTTGCTTTTCATCGACGATCACGAGATCATCAGATGTGAGGAAATATTCTTTCCCATCGAGGCCCGTGAAGATCTCTCCTTTTTTTGCCATACGAAGGGCGATCGTTCCTGTCACCGTATCAGCATCAAAGACATGCATCGGCTGACCGATTTCTGTCATGACGATATTCGTGAGATCTGGGAGGAGCCCGTGTGTCCCCTGATTGGATCTACGGAGCAGTATCTGGATGAGAAACGGTGACGATGGGAGCGATGGGAGGATATATTCTGTCAGGAGGTAATTCACCACCTTGTCTGATTCTATTTTCACTTTCAGATCATTCGTTACTTTCAGGGGTGTAATTTTTATACCTGCAAAATCATGTTTTCCGATACAGGCGATCTCTCGCGCATTTCCGATGACAGAAAAGAGATCAGGACGATTGGTGATGAATTTATTATCGAGATCAAAAACGACATCGTTCATAGCGTATTCGATATCCCCATCATGGCAAGGGAGAGAAAGAGTGAGCTCGCCAAATGGCTTTCCGAGATGTTTCTCAAGAATTTTCTCGTCCCACACAGTTTCGAGTGGAAATATTCATTCAGCCCGATCCGCCTGAAGTCCGAGTTCATCCAAGCTGCAGATCATCCCACAACTCTCTACCCCACGGATGGCGCGACGAGCGATGACGATATCACCGACTCGAGCATTTTCGAGAGCAACAGGAACGTATTTGGCTGTCTTCGCATTTGCCGCACCACAGACGATTTCATGTTGGCCACATTTTCCTGTATCCACCCGTACGAGTCCGAGCTTATCAGAATCAGGATGCGGTTTCCAGGAAAGCACTTTCCCCACGACGATTTTGTCATCAAAAATATAGGTATCGATACCTTCTACTTCGGCAGTATAGGTCGAGTAGGTATGTGAGAATTTTTCGAGCGCATCAGCGCTATATGCTGGAACTTTTGTCCAGTGACGCGCCCAATTAAGAGATATTTTCATAGAGGTATTCTACGAGGTTTTTTGAAAAATCTACTTCTTTGCTACAGCAGAAATATCCGCCTGATACTCAGCGCTGCAACCAGCATAGAGAGCAATTTCCGTAAGTGGTCTCTCTCCTGCTACACGACCAGCCGTATAGACAGGGCGCTCGAGAAGAGTTCCATCCGGTCCATCAGTGAGGACAGTGAGTTTCGTGAGTTTCTCATATTCAGGGATGTCAGAATTCACGAGAGTTTCAGTTTTTTTCTTAAATGCTTCTATCTGTTTTACGAGTTCAGGTTTATCCTTCACAGCGTTCATATAGAGATCATTCGTTCCTCGTACTTTTGCGAGCTCACCATCGAAGAGGCTGGTTATGGCTTCTTTTGGGAGTGTTTTTATAACTGCATCTGGAAACTGCCATGTCGGATAACTCATAATACCGCGATCACTACATTCCTGCGCCTGGCCAGATCAAACAGCACATTCGAAATATGGCATATCTTTCACTGATTTTCCAAAGAGTTTTTTCTGGGCTGCACAGTGTGGACACCACGACGCACCAAACATGACGACTTGGTTTTTCTCTAAACACGCTGTGAGATTTGAATAAGTGGTATTGCTCGTACACGATGCGAGGAGGAATGTGAGCGTTGTGATAAGAAGGATTTTTTTCATACAATTTTGAGATGAGGAATAAGAGTTAGATTTTAACAGGCTAGATTATAGTCATAAGAGTAGAAAATCCATCATTTTAGACTTCATCCAACTGAGGGAAATAGTATAGCATGTTTAGGTGAGCGAAATTATTCACACGAAGAGCAGGTCTCACATCCTCCACTACTACAAGTACCACACCCTCACTTTTTTTCTTCTTCGCCGGCACCGAAAAGTGACACAAAAAGTGAGACAAGTTCACTTTTCTCAGGTATAACTCATTCGAATATCATGTCGCGGAAATTGATAGACTCTTCCTCTATACAGAGAGCAGGAAGGCTTGTGATCTTCATCGTTTCTCGATACTCAGGAGTGTCATAGAGCTCGACTGTGGTGTGCGACAAAAGTCACAACTCTTCCAGAGCTTCCTGTACTCGTGACAGGAGTGTCTCTGACTCTGGTAATGACCCAACGATGCGGATATGCATAGATTATTTGTCTGATTTCTTCTCAGATTTTTCAGGCTTCTCAGGAGTTGCAGGAGCTCATTCAGTTGCAGGAGCTCATTCAGCACCCTCAGCACCCTCAGTGCCTTCTTCTTTCTTCTCAGTGAGGACTTCAACTTCCGCTGGTACTTCATCTGGGACGTATTCTTGGAATTCCGAAGCAACAACGACAGCTTCTGCGAGTTCGTGATGGAGTATCTCGTGTTTCTTTGGATCAAGACCGAGATCAGAAATATGGAGAGAATCACCTACTTTTTCGAGTTTCGATATATCAACAGAGAGCTCAGCTGGGATATCAGCTGGGAGACAACGGATCTCGATATCATGGAGAACATGATCGATGATAGCTCCATCTCGAGCCGCTTGAGATTCGCCAAGGAGCTTAATAGGAACAGTCACTGTAAGTTTATCAGTTGCACTGACAGCAAGAAAATCAACATGTAAAAATGCACCAGAAACTGGATGGACATCGATGTCATGAATAATTACCTGATGTTTCTTTCCATCGAGTGTGAGCTCAATAATATGAGAATATCCTGCCTGGCGGAAAACACGAAGGAGATCAGAGGTATCGACTGAGAGTGGTGTGCTCGGACATTTCTTTCCGTAGATAACACCTGGGACAGAACCTTTGCTATCAGCATTTCCACGGATAGTTCTGAGGTCTGTTTTGGGATCACGAGTGACCGCTACTAGAGACAGCATAATAAAAAAGTAAAAAGTAAAAGAAAAAGTAAAAGATTGGAATCTCTTCTTTATGCGGGGATTATATGGAGGATGCTAGAAAGTCAAACAAGTTATAAGCTATGCAATTATACTTTAATTCTGTATATTTCCGAAGGTATGCCAAACTTCAGAGTACGAATAGAAGGATTAATAGCTATTTTTGCTATTATTGAACTCATTTTAGAATCTACACGATCTTTCTCATAAACAATGAGGAAAGAGTTTTGCAATTCTATAAAGAATTGCTTGTTTCAGCATAAGACTTCAGGTTGTATGTCGACATTACTTACATCTTCTACCGATGTAAACTGACAACTTCATATATTTTTCTGTATTTTCTTATTTCCGTACCAAACATAAATTATTATATCGCCGGTGGTGCGTAAAAATGATCCACTTGATTTAGTCTCAAATTTAACAAAGACAAATTCTTGAGGAATTGATAAATTCGAATCAACTGTTTTTTCATTAAATAATTTATCCCATTTAATAATAATCACATGTAGAAAAATGATGATAAAGATGAAAGCCAAAAAAGTGAAAGTAAGTTTTTTCATGAAAAAATAGATAATTATAGCCACTCCACCTCGATACCTCGACCTCGCACGAGCTGTGGCCGGAATGGTTCGAGGAAAGAGAGAAGGTCAGGAGATCGTAGGAGGATTTTCTGGCGATACTTCCCTCCACGCTTTTCAGTCAGGAGATGATCGTAGACAACCGAAGTATCAGGCGTCTTCTTTGCCGCCTCTATCATGGATGAGGCAGTGCTGGCAATTCGCTGTTTCACCAGAGCTTCACTCGAATCACTGAGATGAATAGTCGCCATCTGGGTAAAAGGTGGGAGATGAAATTGTTTCCGTTCTCTAACAGTCCTCTGGAAAAATGATCGGAAATTCCCGCTCGTCACGTCAGTGATAAGCGGAAGTTTTGGAGCACGAGTCTGGAGGATAATATCCCGGGAGCGAGAGAAAAAGTGCCTGATTTGATGATACATATTTTCTTCGATATCATAGTCTGGAACAGCCAGATCCGATTCGACGAGGAGAAAAGCAGTGAGTCCGAGATTTTCAATCGGAAGAGAAGATATTTTCTGTGTTCCAATAAAGATATCATGTTCAGAGAGAATCTTTGGCGTTACTTTGTTCAGATCTTCGATGAGAAGTATTTTCGCTTCTGGAAGGAGTTCTCTGATACTCACATCGATCGCCTGGACACGAGCACCACTCTGAACCAGATGATAGGAATTGCATTTTGGGCATCTCTCAGGGATAGAACCCTTTGCTTCGCAAAAATGACACAAGAGGCAATTTTCTGGTTTGAGGTGAACACGCATCAAGAGATCACAAGAGGGGCATCGAGCCGCCCATCCACAATCACGGCATACGAGGGTGCTCATAGCACCTCGACGATTGATAGAGAGAAGTACTTTTTCTCAGCGAGCAAGCACTTCCTGCATTCTCGTAAAAAGTACCTCTGATATCAGAGGTTTGACGGAACGAACTTGGTTCATGTCTACGGTTGTGATCATTCTTCGAATTCTTCGAGGATAAACTTCACGAAGTCACCATGACTCTCAAATTGATTATAGACCGAAGCAAATCGCAGACAAGCGACTTCATCGATGTCTTTGAGTTTGTGAAGCACATCCTTTCCGATCCTTTTTGAAGTCACTCAGGTTTTATTCTCTGCCCATTCTATCTCGAGGGCATTGAGCATCGATTCAATTTTTTCGGGTGGAATATTTCTCTTATTGCAGGCCTTGAGGATGCTCGTCTCGAGTTTTGATCGATTGTAGAGCTCTTTTTTCCCTGATGATTTTGTCACGAAAAAACTCACGAATTCCATACGTTCAAAAGTGGTGAAACGCGCCTGGCATTTCTCACACTCACGACGACGACGGATCGAGAGTCAATCTTCCGACAGACGCGAATCTATCACACGAGTTTCGAGGTTTCTACATTTTGGACAGCGCATGCAGAGATATTAGAGAAAATCGTGAAAAAGCAAAAGACATTACTTCACTTTTTCGAGCTCATTCATCCAATATTCATAATTTCTCTTTGCTTCCTCTTTTCCTTCTTTTGAACAGATACGATTATACATCCAATCAAGTTTTGATTTTACTTTTTCATACCCTTCCGTAAGGATTTTCTTTCTCACAAAATTCTCCGCATTAGTTTCAAAAAAACTTACAGAATCAGCATCCATCAGAGCATTTTGCTCATCATCACCGCCCACTTCATGTCGAGAGATAAGATGTGTAACTCTCTCGATAAGTTCTCTTGAAGCGCCTTTTTCTGCAAGAAACAAAGCCATAATCCTTGCTCACTCCCTTTGGTGGTATGTGAGGAAATCGACATCCAGGTAATCATCTGGTTCTTTCTTGTCAACAGATCGGAAAGCCCGTTCGATATCATGGGAATATGCTGCAATTTTTTCAGCTTCTGAACAATTTGGGAGAAATTTTTCTAACCAGAAAACTGTGCGCTCAAAATGAGGCATATGTTTCCCAAAGGATTCATCGACAAATTTTATGACAGACTGGTAGAGAGGCATATTTTGTTTCATAAATTAAAATTCATGAGAATCCCCTTCTACCATCGGGATAAATTCTATGCCATTTTCTGGGAGAAATTTCGCTGGCAGAGTATGTACGGGACCTATACGGATAAAATCATGCACAGGAAATGCAACGCGCGGATGGATCTTGATTGCGTAATCAAGAGCTTCGCTGAGCTTGAGCCATGGTCAGCATACAGGAAGAGCGAGGATGTCGACAGATTTTTTTGGATCAATAAAAGCATCTCCAGGATAGAAAAAATTCTCATCGATGAAGTATCCTGTATTTGCAAATATTGGAAGCGATGGATGAATAATTGCATGCTCATGGCCGACTCCTGTAAGAGCGATCTCTCCAAACTGAATAGTTTCTCCATCATGGATGACTGTATGAGAAATTCATGCTTCATCGAGCAAAGCACCAACAGAGGTATTAGAGAAAATTGTTACCTCTTTATTTCTCTGGAGGAGTAATTGAAGAGAATCGAGATGATAATGGTCTGCGTGTTCATGTGTGAAGAGAATAGCGTCGATATTTTCGAGTTTTGCATGTGCTTCAGCCGTAAAAGTTCCTGGGTCTGTCAGGAGTCTCTTTCCTTTGGTCTCAATAAGGAGACAACAATGTCAGAGTTTGGTGATTTTCATATTCGGATTATACCTGCAAGCACATTCTAGGCAATAATACTGTCTGCCACTTTACGAAATTCTGTCTCAAATCGCTCTTCAGAAAAACGTGCACTCTGAAGAGCAATCACAGACCTATCCCACTCAATATCGCGGGATTTCTCGAGGGCGTTCACGAGCGACTCGACCGTTTGCTCAGAGAAGAGAAAACCTGTCTTGCCATGCACAACAGTTTCTGTAGCTCCGCCTTCGCCGTAGGCAATCACTGGGGTTCCGTAGGACATCGCCTCGAGAGCAACGATTCAGAAATCCTCCACTTGCGGCATAATAAAACCCTGCGCTTTTTCTAAACCTTCGCCAACTTCTGCATCTCTCGCACCAAATATCCACTCGATCGTCGGTCATGAGAATTTCTGCAGTCGTTCAGATTCAGAATTTCTGGTGTTGGTAAAGATCTTGAGCTTCTGACCGAGCTGATTGCAAGCCAGGATAGCGAGATCAAATCGTTTATAAGGGACAATACGACCGAGACAGACGTAATAATCCCCCCTCTCTTCAGGAATCGGCGAACCAGAACTCCGGAAAAATGGATACACGACAATGCTCTCTCGATCATAAAATGCTGCTATTCTATCTTGTGTCGTGCAAGAATTCGCTACAAAGATATCCGGCCTCTGGGCGGCACGATAGTCCCATTTTCTCATAATCCGAAAGGCAGATGGGATCACAAGCTTCGCAAGCCAATTGAACCATCCAAATTCGAGGAAATTCCGGTATGCTTCGCTATGGCTCCAGAGATACCGAGTCGGTGTATGGCAATAGCAGATATGCTTGGTTTTTCAGTCTGTGTGGATGCCTTTTGCCTCGGCAGAGCTGGAAGAGATAACGAGATCGTATTTCTTGAAGCTGAAGAGCCAAAATGCGAGTGGACGCAGAAGCATACAGAGCTTGTGCCTCTTATTCAGATAAGGGATATATTGGATGAAGCTTTTATGTACTTTTCTTCTCTGGAAGAATTCTGGTCGCTCCGGAAAAAAGACGGACGTATAGATATCCGCCTCTGGGTACATCTCCATGAGTTTCACCAGTATCCTCTCTGCCCCACCCCAATGGGTGATCCAGTCAGCGACGAGAGCTATCTTTTTTGGTGGCATGGAGACAGGGTATGAATTTTATCTATTCTCTCAGGTTCAGGAGTATTGACATAATATTATTATTCAATATAAATATCCTATGGTACACGAAATTACTCTAGATACACCAGTACTCGAAGCAATAGAACATCTAGAATATGCGGAGTTTATGAAAAGAGAAGAATCTTCCATACATTTTTCTGCTGTTAATACTGGAAGGAAGCTCGCTGTTGGTATATTCGAAATCCGGGACACGATACGCACTGCATGGAATGAAGTTACACTCTGGAGACCACACTATTGTTGAAAGAAGCATGAGCAACCTAAGCCGGACAGAGAACCAAGGACTTGTCTGAAAAGAAATAATCCCTGTTGCGGCCATCCTTTTTTTTCAAAACTATTCCAAACGTACTGACTTGCTGGCTGGTTAGCAAAAGAAAAAGACCCTACTTTAGTACATCCAGGACAAATTCTGCGCCACTTAATAGATATTGATTTCGAAGCGATACACCGCTATGGAACGTGAGAGAGCTACGGATATGACCCCATTTCTCCGCAAATGGTTCCAGCAATGGAGCTCGAAATTAAATCCATAGAACGAGAAAATTATGAAAATGTGACTCAATCCTGGATACAGAGAGTGAGCGAGATATTAAGAGGAATGTAAATTATAGTCCCTCAAAATAGTACTATTGATAATATATTTATAGTGTATTATACTATATCTATGAGTTACGGGCACTATACATTACTTGTTGAGGATGATGACACAAGAGCGAAGTCTATGGAACAGGAACTGGGAAATGCAAAACAGGAAAACCCTGTTTTACGGGCTAGAACGGTCTGTGAAGCCCTTAAAATAATCCAAGATAGCGGAATAGAAGCTGTCGATACTCTGGTCTTTAACCCAACAGTATGACTTCTCTCACGGGGAGAAAAATGGGGGGCTTTAGGTTCACTATATTTTAAAGAACTCAAAGCAAATAATGGACGAGCTGCTTCATGACCACTCTTTTTCTCGATGTTGAGGTCGCTCTATCCAAATATCAAGACTCAACCAGGTCTTATGGGAGAGAGCAATGTCCTTCTCACATCTCTTTCACCAAAGGCAAACAGTGAAACAGCATGAATAGTAGCGACACTTCATAAATTCAAGACTCAGACTCGACAAGCTCTCGTGAAAAATAATCATATGTGAGATGACACTGTGATACAAGAATTTATAAAACAGATGAGTCTCAATTAAAGAAGGAGCTCCTTTACTCTCTCGGGTTTTCTCTATACTGTGAATCATGCCAAAAAAACTCATCACGAGTGCCATTCCCTACATGAATGGTATCCCTCATATCGGTCATGCTTTTGAGATCATCCTCACCGATGTCGTTGCCCGCGGTCACCGGCTCCTCGGAGACGATGTCTATTTCCTGACCGGTGCGGATGAACACGGAAACAAGATCATGAAAGCAGCAGAAACCCAAGGAATCGATGTCATGAAAATGCTGGATGCGAATGTTGTTCATTTCCAAGATATGAATACTGCCCTCTCCATCTCAAACGATGGCTACATCCGAACGACTGACAAGAAGAGACATTGGCCGATCGTACAAACTCTTTGGATGCGACTCGTCGAAAAAGGCGATATCTACAAAAAAAACTATGCTGGTTGGTATTGTGACCGAGAAGAACGATTCGTAACTGAAGAAGAACTCGATGAGAATAAATGCGTCAAAGAAGGTGGTGCTCCGACACGCTGGACCGAAGATGAGAACTATTTTTTCCGGCTCAGTAAATACTCTGGAGAGATTAAGAAAAAACTCGAAAAATGAGACGTCTGTGTTTTGCCTGATTTCAGAAAAAATGAAGTCCTCGCCCTCATCGGTGATGGCCTCGAGGACGTCAGCTTCTCTCGTACAAAAAAGCAACTCAGCTGGTGAATTCCCGTGCCAAATGACCCAGACCACGTCATGTATGTTTGGTGTGATGCACTCGCGAATTATATCTCTGGTGTCTCTACTGGCGACGTAGAAAAAGATTTCAAAAACTGGAACTGTGAACTCCATGTCATCGGAAAGGATATCTCTCGCTTCCATTGTCTTACCTGGATCGGCATGCTCCTCTCAGCAGAAATCAATCTCCCGAAAAACATCCTCATCCATGGTTTCGTAAATGACCGTGACGGTGCGAAGATGAGCAAATCTGTCGGCAATGTCGTCGATCCTCACATCATGATCGATGAGTACGGCTCTGATACCCTTCGCCTCTACATGACAAGCGAAGTCGGCGTTGGCCAGGATCTGAATTTCAGCGATGAACGTATCAAAGTCATCCACAATGATGTCCTTGCAAATAACTACGGAAACCTCGTGAATCGTGTTCTCTCACTCTGGATAGCATATCGTGACTGAGGTGGAGAAACTCCTGAAATTCCAGAAACAACTGAAGTTACAAAAAGCGTTCTTCAGATATATGAAACTTGCATGAGAGAATACAGCACACAATCTGCTTTCGCTCAGATAGACGCACTCTTGAACGAAGCCAATAGTATGCTCAATACGACTGAGCCATGGAAGAAATCTGGAGAAGAAAAAGGAAAATTGCTCATAGCGGGAATCGTCTATGTCTATTACGCTACGCTTCTTCTCTCACCTTTTATCCCTGAGGCAACAAAGAAAGTTATGGAAGCTATGGGAATCAAGGAAAGCATAACATTAGATGATCCTATTTCAGTTGACTTAAACGCCATTACAAAACCAGATATCCTCTTTGTGAAGAAATAGTACATCAAAAGAGAGAAGGGTTTTTAGGGGACATACTGTTTGAGCGGGATGAAAATGGAAGCTTGATGAATTCAGTCTATAGCGAGTTTATGTCCCCTAAATTCTTTTGGTACTTTTGGCAACAAAAGTACGAAGAAATAAAGGTGTGAGCATTTGAATCCTGTATATTATTTCTTTTCCGCAACGAAAGTAAATGTCAGATCAACTGTATCCTCAACGCTCGCAACTTTTGGAACTTTTGGAATGGAGATAGAAAAATCCTGATATTTAATAGTCGTCTTGGCAACTCCCTGAATTTCTGTTTCAGAGATTGCTTTTGCTGTAACAGTGAAAGTGGTTTCTTTTGAAGTGCCAGCAACCGTGAGTGTACCAGTGACATTGAAACTATATTCCTTGCCAATTTCTGGCTTTTCTGGAAGACCTGAAACGTTTGTTGTTTTGAAAGTGATAAATTCATTTGCTTCGGATTTCAGGATCATACGACCGATCATGCCGTCACGCATCTGGGAATCAGTCTTGAGCGTACGACCATTGATCGTGATAGTACTGATGCTGCTCAGTTTCGGATCTGCCAGGTTGACCGTTATTTGACCAGAAACATCATGGGTGGTACCTACGACATGAAATGGACTATTATTCAGGACTTCATCGATTTCAAATTTTGCCTCTGATTTCGACGAGTTAATAACGTAGATCTGAGAACCTGTAGGTACTGGCTGTACGGTGGTTGTCGTATCTGGTGGTGGTATATTTCCAGAAGGAGCTGAAACAGGACGGATCATGTAGAGGAACGCTCCGAGAGCGATGATAGCAAGAGCGAGGAGGAAGAGAAGAAAATTCTTCATAAGAAACGGGTTAAAAATAATCCTAATGGATAGTACGACTATTCGAGAAAAATATTTCATTTTTCCCTCTACACAGAAAAGGATTTTCTGGGATAGTAATTAAATTCCCATCCTCACTCGCCCGAGGATATGCTCGAAGTGTTCCCTTGAAACGGGCTGAACAGAGAGCCGAGAACCTCTCTGTGCGACGACCATCTTCGAGAGTTCCGGATCGCTTTTGATATATTTCAGCGTGACAGGTTTTTCAAATTTCTCGACAAATTCCATGATCCTCGTCGTCCAGATAGGATTTTCTTTTGTTGCTTTCGGATCGTAGTGTACATCCTTTTTATCCTGCGCAGTCGTGTCAGGAAGTGCCTCGCTCGCCACTCGCATCAGACCAACAATCGCTGGCTCCTCACAACTGCTGTGATAAAAGAAGCAGAGGTCTCCGACACTCATACTATCCCGAAGCGTATTTCTGGCCTGGAAATTGCGCACACCAGTCCACGACTCTGTGCCTTTTCGAGCCAGGTCATCAATACCGAAGCAATCGGGTTCAGATTTGAGGAGGAAGTGTTTCATGAGACTATTAATTATGTCCGCTGATGCCAAATAATATCTTAATTCTATTTTTGTTTTTCTTTTCTATCTCTAATCCAGCATTAGTTGAGAGAATAAACACCAACTTGAAAAGCCAAACACGAAAGTAATACCCATCTACTACCTTGGGTTTAATAAATTTAGGAATCCTATATTCTGTATCATCATTCTCTATCTCGGTGGAAAGAAAAGTATCATTTCCAAATCCTACTTCTGCGAATATCTTTTCCATAAGAATAATCGAGATTATTACAGATTATGATTTTTATATTGGTGGACCCACCTGGGATCGAACCAGGGACCAATTGATTATGAGTCAACTGCTCTAACCCCTGAGCTATGGGTCCGTTCATCCGCCAAAAGGCGGATTCAAGTAACAGATATTAGAAACAGTAACACATTGGTATAAATAAAATCCTATCTGTTTTCTGTTTCTGTTACTGTTTTCTTGTTTTGCGTTGCAAAACATGGCGGCGAGTGAGGGATTCGAACCCTCGCGGCAACTTTCGTCACCCTACAGGATTAGCAATCCCGCCCCTTCAGCCACTTGGGTAACTCGCCACGTGCAGGGATTGTATGAAAAGTTAGCGCGGGAGCAAATTTTTATTCCTCTTCTTCAGGAACATCTTCATCACTCTCTTCCTCATCGTCATCTCTGAAAAGTGTAGGAGCATCCTCTTCCCCATCCTCATCAAATCCCATTTCAACCATATTTCCTGCCTCTTTCTTCTTTTGCTCGAGGAATTCGATGATACAGTGTTGATCTGATTCAGCAAAATCATCCCCGAAAATATCTGCATAATCACGGATCTCAGACGGTGCATTGCGAAAGATATTCCAGTACATCATGCCTGGCTCCTCAAATCGGTTGATGAGGAGATTATTGAGATGGAGGAGTCGACGGCGATCATCCCCTTCGGCATCTTCATAGTGCGGTATCATCGAGGTCAGATGAGAGTGTACCTCGAGTTCATGTATTTTATGGGCTTTTTGTGCTTCTTCCGCTATCCGTTTCTTCTCGACCGCATAAAAATCATCATCTTCATATGAAGTTTCTACCGAACTCTCCGCAATGGTCTTTTTTTTGATTGTCATAGGGAGGAAAAGTACTATGATTGTAGTAACTTTCAAACACAAAATCAAACCTTATGCGGTTGACGAAAACCCTTCTTCATACCACAGAGAGTTATATCCAGCGATTAGCCCGATGAGGGATAGAAACAGTCGAAGATTTACTGCTCTTTTTCCCTCGTGACATCGAGAATACCGCCGATGTCATCGATACTCTGGCATATGTGAATATCCAGGAAAAAAACACGATAAAAGTCACGCTCATCAATATCCTCCAAGAACGAACGCGTTTTCAGAAGAAACTGACGAAATTTCTTATCGCTGATAAAAATGGTATTTCCTCGGAGTGCGTATTTTTCCATACCCCTTTTTTCAAGCAACCAATCAAGCCCGGAGACACAATCATCGTCCATGGAAAGCCAAAGTACGAATATGGAAAGCTCTCCTTCCCTCAGCCGGATATAGAGCTCTTTGACGCAAAACGCCAAGCATATCTCCCAATCTATATGGAAATCCAGGGCATCAATACGAAGTGGTTCCGTGAAAAAATACCGCTTCTTTTCCAATATCTTATACTGATATCGGAAGTTCTGCCGGAAGAAATACGAAATATCCGAAAACACAGACCGAGGATAGAGAATATCCGAGCACTCCATGCTCCAGAAACGATTGAGACCTATGAGCTCGCAAAACATGAGCTCGCCTATGAAGAGCTCTTTGAGCTCCAATATAAAGCGCTCCAGCGAAAAAAAATCATCCAAGAAGCGAGTATCGGTCATGTAAAATGAATCCCTCTCGATGCAGAGTTTATGCGTGAAGCGATTGCGCAACTCCCCTTTTCTCTGACGAATCATCAAAAGATCACGCTCTTCGAAGTCGTGAAGGATATGGAACGTGATATCTGTATGCAGCGCCTCCTACAGGGTGATGTCGGTACTGGAAAAACAGTCGTCGCCTTTCTCTCGCTCCTCCACTGGATCAAGTGAACAGGCGGACAAGTCGCCTACATGGCTCCGACGACGATCCTCGCAACACAAGTCGCAAAGAAGCTCGCAGAATTTCTCGAACCGTATGGCATCACATCGGCTCTACTCCTCGGAAGTCTCAAGGCAAAAGAGAAAAAGAGCATCAAACAGGCACTCAAAAGTGGAGAACTCTCCGTGGTCGTCGGCACACATGCCCTCATACAGGAAGACGTCGAGTACAAGCATCTCTCCTACGTCATCATCGATGAGCAACATCGATTCGGTGTGGAGCAACGGGAAAAACTCACAGAATATATCAGCAAAGGAACCATACAGACTGCCCTCGGAGATACAGGAAAAACCCATGTTACGACATTTCCCCATGTCCTCATGATGACAGCAACCCCTATCCCACGAACACTTTCCATGGCGATGTATGGTCATCAGGATATCTCCATTATCCGTGAATACCCTGCAAATCGTAAAGCCGTGCTCACAAAGATTGTTACCCCAGCACATGCTCATGAAGCCTACACATGGATAGAGTCGCAACTCCAGAATGGCCACCAGGCCTATTGGGTTTCTCCTCTGGTCGAAGAAAGCGATAAAATCGATGCAGTTTCCGTTCATGAAACAGCAGAAAAATTGAAAATGATATTCCCCGAGCATGCAATTGCTATACTTCACGGAAGGATGTCTCCTGAGGAAAAAGACACCATCATGACTGATTTTATCGCTGGGCACTATGATATCCTCTCAGCTACTTCTGTCGTAGAAGTATGACTCGACAATCCAAATGCCACCGTGATATGTATAGAAGATGCTGATCGATTCGGACTTTCTCAACTTCACCAGTTCAGAGGACGTGTAGGCCGTGGAGATGCACAATCGTACTGCTATCTCCTCTCGGATAATGTTAATGCGAAGCGCCTCAAAGCACTCGAGAGGACCAATGATGGATTTGAGATATCAGAGATCGATATGCAGCTTCGTGGCCCTGGAGAAGTCTATGGCGTACGACAGTCAGGCATCCCTGATCTGAAGCTCGCCTCTATCACAGACCTGGAGAAAATCTATGAAATACGCAAAGATATAGAGAAATACCTCGAAAAGTAGTTATATCACACTATTTATGATATTGTGCAAGTACTTTTCACGAATTTTAGGCTCTTTTCTGTTGGAAGGGTGAGGAAACATATGGTAGAGTGCTTGTGTATTATCACTTTATGAAAAAATATACACTCATTCTCAGCATACTCATCTCTACGATGGCTTTTGCTCAAATACTTCCTGGAAGCGTCACTGGTGGTGTAAGCGAAGACGCTGACACTATGTCTGGAGAAGTTGATGTTACTGATGTTTTCGATTCAGCTCCAGAGGAATTGAATATGTCTGGAGAGATCCAAATCAATCTCCCCTATGATCCATCAGAAGTGGAAGATCCTATCCTCAATTCTGCATGAGACTACCAGTACCCACCATATACTCTTAACTCCGCGACAAATGTTGCAACTGGACCTGAATCTATCATGCTCGCTATGCTCGCAATAGTTCTCGGAACAGTCATATACACCTATCGCATCAAAACTCAAAAGGACTAATCACCTTCAATAATGTTTCAAGAGTCCCGCTCATAGCGGGACTTTTTTTATTGCTTTTTTATGAGTTTGGTAAAAATGAAGAGGATTTCTAAATACTCCACTATGACTCATCTCTGACTTATCGGACTCGGTACCATGGGCGAAAATCTCGTCAGGAATATCGTCTCCCACGATGAATCCATCGTTATCTGGAATCGTACCCAGGATAAAGTCGATACACTGGTAAGAGAAATCGGAACCCCTGTCACAAAAGCACAAACTATCGCAGAATTGGTGGCACAGACTGAACCCCCTCGCAATATCATACTCCTCGTACCCGCTGGGAAAGTGACGGATGAAGTCGCTCATGAGCTTTTCTCGATCCTCGCACCGGGCGATGCTATATGGGATCTCGGCAATGCCCATTGGGATACAACTATAGCACACCAAGCAGAAGCAATAAAACACTGAATCCACTGGGTCGGTTGTGGTATCTCTGGCGGCTCTGAAGGTGCTCGCCTCTGACCATCGCTTATGCCTGGAGGCGACGCGGAAATCGTCAAGAGAATGCTTCCGATGCTGGAGAAAATTGCTGCAAAAGACTTCACAGGAAAGCCATGTGTCACCTATGTGGGGAAAGCGGCTGCAGGAAATTTTGTCAAAATGGTACACAATGGCATCGAGTACGCTATGATGCAAGGGATTGCCGAAGTCTATGATATCCTTCGCAATGCATGAATCTCTCAAGGCAATATACACCATATTTTCGCTGAAATGAATACGGGCTATATCAAGAGTTTTCTCCTCGATATCACGGTGGATATTCTCGACACAAAGGATCCTCTTGCTTCTGAGGAATTTCTCCTAGAAAAAATCAGCGATAAAGCTGGCAGCAAAGGAACAGGCGGATGGACAGTAGAGGCCGCACTCAAGCTCGGCGTCCCAGTACCCGGTATTTCAGAAGCAGTTTTTGCCCGATGGATGTCAGGCAGAAATTTTAGTTTTACCAACCAATCAAAACACGAAAATGAGTACTTCAAACATTCTGCCGATAAACTCAAACTCATGGCTCCAAATCTCCTTATGATGACATTTATGTCTTCATATTTGCAGGGAATTGATCTCATACAAAGAGCAGAATCAGAATGGTGTTGGTGAATGAATATTTTTGAAGTACTACGGATATGGCAGGGTGGTTGCATCATCCGAAGCTCAATGTTGGATTTCATATCAAGCATTCTGCACGACGATGAATCAAGCTGGAATATCGTGAAAATAACATCAAATACCCAATTTGAAGATATATTTACTCCAATGCCTGTTATACATGCAAGTCAGAATTACCTCCGATGATTTTTTGCCACAAAACTTCCTACGAATCTCATCCAAGCCATGCGTGATAGTTTTGGTTCACACGGGGTCAAGCGAATCGGAAGTGATATAAGTGAAAGTTTTGTCTGGAAATAGGCACCTACGAAAATTCTCCTGAAATATTTCATTTCTCTGTGAAGAATGAGTGAAAATACTCTAGGATATTTCTGGAAAAAGTTTTAGCATACGAGAAGACGATGGACTGCAGAAAAGGAAAGAGAGAGACACTTGTAATTACGAGTATCCATGGTACTATAGCCGAGCTTACTTTTAACCAATAATCATATGAAAAAAGCTCTCTCTACAGCAATTCTCGCAACCATTCTCATCGTCAGCTCTGCCTGGGCCGATACTTCTAGTACTGGTACAGATTCTACTAATTGGCAAGTACACAAAGAAATGCGCGAAGCACGACGTGAAATGCGCACTGAAATTCGCGGTGATATAAAAGACTATCGCAAAGAACACCGTGATGATATGAAAGAGGCAAAAGCAGAGTGCAAGGCACGTCTCGATGCAGCAACAACTGATGCTGAGAAAGAAGCAATAAAAGCTGATTGCAAAGCTGAAGCAAAAGCAGCTCGTGAGGCTCTTCGTGAAAATATCAAAGCGCTCCGGGAAGAAAGATTCACTGCTGTGCTTGCCAATCTCAAGGCACAAATCGAGTGACATCTCGATGCTCTCAAAGCACTTCCTACCGATAAAAAAGCTGAGTGGAAGGAGAAAGTAAATGAGAAACTAGATAATCTCGAAGACAAGGCAAACGAAAGCAATAACGACAATCTCGTTATCACTATTGCTGCTATCCGAGCTATTGTGGCAAGTGTCTAGTTAATGTTAACAAATCTGAAAATCCCTCCCAATAAATCAGGAGGGATTTTTTATAAATCAAAACCTTCTTTCTCATACCTCCGGAACCACGTCAATTGTCGCTTGGCATAATGACGACTGTTCATCTGCACGGCTTCGATTGCTTGCTTCAGAGAAACTTTCCCTGCGAGATTATCAAGTATCTCTCTATATCCTATAGCGTTGAGACCAGGGAGTTTATCCAGTATCTCTCGTGATTCGTAATTCGTAATTCGTAATTCGTAATTATTCAATAACTTTTGAACTTCTTCCACAAGTCCCAATTGAAACATCTCCTCGACTCGTTTATTAATGTTCTTATAAAGATTATCACGATTTCCATCGTAGGGCGTCATACGGAGATAATCGTAGGGACTTTCTGTTTTTTGTCCGAGTACTTTTTTTGATCGGCCTGTTTCTTTCCATATCTCCAGTCCGCGGATCACATAGCGGTAATTTCGTGGATCGAGATCCTGGGCATAGTCAGAATCAACTTCATGAAGCCTTTTCCAGAGCGCTTCATTGCCTTCTTTCTCGCGAAATAATTCCAGCTCATCTCGATATTCCCAATCAGCTTTTACTTCCGGTATGGTGAAATTTCACACCACAGAATCAATGAAAAGACCCGTTCATCCTGAGAGAATCGGAAGTTTTCCACGGGCATGGATGTCAGCAATGATCCTTCGCCCTTCTGGCGCGAACTCCCCCACTCCATACATTTCGGTAATATCCCGGATATCCAGCATATGATGGATCACTCACTGCATTTCCTCTTGTGTGACTTTTCCTGTTCCGATATTCATACCACGATAGATCTGACGGGAATCAGCGATGACTACTTCCCCATCGTATTTTTTCGCAAGTTCAATAGTCATCCTCGTTTTCCCACACGCCGTCGGTCCATAAATAACAAGGAGTTTTGGTTTATCGGAAGGTGTGGAAAACCAGGATTCTATCATACCTGCCATTTTGTTGAATTCTCTGGGAAAACAAGATAATCAAATTATTTATTAATCTTTACTATATTTTTCAAAATAAAAAACTGTCAATTTATTCAACAAAATACGTTCTTTGGAAAAATCATTATATTCAGTATATTGTAATCAATAGTCTAAATTAAAACATATGTCTCAAGAATTAAAAGAAATATCTAACGCAACTGTAAGAAACTGGATAAGGATTTGAAAAGTTAATTTTTCTAGTAAATTAAAAAATAGAGCAAATAAAAGACTATCAGAAAAAAGATTTATACCAGAAGAATATACAAAATATACGTCAATCATACATTTAGCATATTGATATTATGATTTGGGATTCACTATTGAGGAAATTATCTTTTCTATTGCATTAAATTTAACACAAAATATATCTAACTCTTTTTTAGAATGAGAATTAAAAAAATGGAATATATGAAATGATAGAATTATAAAAGAATTCTTGGAGACAAACATTAAATGAGAATGAGATATTTTATGATGAGTATATCAATCATTATTAACTGAATGAGAAAAAAATAAAAAATGATCTTATTACACTCCTGATTATGTAGTTATAAATCAAATCAACGACTTTTTTACTGATTGAAAAAAGATAATTGATCCTTGTTGTTGAACATGACAATATCTTATAAATATACCAAGTGGTGATCCATCAAATATTTGGGGGGCTGATTTAGACGAAATGGCTGTAAAAATTGCAAGACTAAACTTAATGATAAAATACAAAAACATTAACTTTGAACCAAATATTTTTCATACCGACTCATTATTAATTGAAAGTTGATTGTTTGAACAATCTTTATTACAAGAAGATTTCTTTGATATTGTATCAACAAATCCACCATGGTGAGCAAAAATAGAAAAAAACTATAATTGATATTCTATAACATCTTGAGAATCATTTTCATATTTTATAGAAAGATGACTTAAATTATTAAAAAAGTGATGAATACTTTCATATATACTCCCTGAATCTATACTAAATGTAAAAACTCATGAAGACGTAAGAAAAGTAATGTTAAAATATGATATTTTATCAATTCATGAATTATGAAGAATTTTTACTTGAGTATTTACTCCAGCAATTAGAATTGATATAAAAAAACAAAATGAGGATTGAAATATCAATATTTATTGAAACGACAAAAACCATTTAATCAATAAGAAATTATTCAAAGAAAATTCTAGTTTCACATTTTCGATTCACATTAACAAAGAAGATAATGATATTCTTCAAAAAGTTTATTCAAAAAATAATATCTTTCTTAATAACGATAATGCTGATTGGGCTTTATGAATAGTAACTTGAAATAATAAAGAGTTTATATCAGAAACTCGGAAAGATGGATATATCCCGGTTTATACATGAAAAGAAGTTTTTGAATATAAATTATGAAAAGCAAAAAAATACCTTCTATATAGTCCAGAAAAATATCAACAAATGGCTCCATTAGATAGATATGAAGCTAGTCCGAAACTAATTTATAAATTTATTTCCAAAAAACTTGTTTTTTCTTTAGATACAGAATGAGTTTTTACATTAAATAGTGCAAATATAATAGTACCAAAAATAAATTACCCTATCAAAGTCATTACTGCATTGTTTAATAGTGAATTATATCAACAAATATTTCAAAAAAAGTTTAATTCAATTAAAGTGTTAAAGTCTCATATTCAAGAATTACCATTACCAATTTTCGATAATGAAACATATAATTTTATAGAAAACTTATTTGATAAAGTTGTTTTATGACAAGCTCAAAAACAACAACTTGATGAATATATTTTTAATTCTTTAACTAAATAATTTATGGCAAATTTTGAAAAAATAGTAGAACTACTCGCAATTGAAAACATAATCGAAAGATTGTCGGTTTTAGAAAAGGAAGAAATGATTGGAAAATTACAAGACCTAAGAGATGTTGTATATCCTTTTAGTGATTACGAATTTATAATATCAAATCTTTTATGATTAGATAAAATGTCACTTACTGAATATGAAAACATGAGAGAAGAATACATGGAGAGAAATAGGCATTTAGATAAATTTCAAATGGCGTGAAAAAGTGTGGGGAAATGGGCTGAAGATATAATGATTGATTGATGACATTGATTAAAGAAACCATCAAAAAAAATTGATCCAAGTTATTCACAACAGACATCTTACGATGCTTATATGGAGTATAATTGAACGATCATTAGAATAGAAATCAAAGCTTCAAGAGTTACCGAATCATGAAATGATACAGATTTTTTCATTGATAAGGCATTATTTTCTGATACAGATAAGACTTTTTGGATGAATTTCCAACAGTTAAAACCACAATATTGTGACGTCTTTATTTTTATTGCAATTTATAGAGATAAGTTAAAACACTGGATTTTATCTTCAAATGAAGTAAGAAATTACTGAGATTGAGAATGACAAAGTGGAAGATTTTCTCCATGACAACATAGCTGAAACGCAGGGAATGAATGACAATTACATATTCGAGAAACAAACATCCATGATTTTGATTGATTTTTAAGTGAACCAGAAAATATTAGAAATGCAATAATTCAGGCATATAAAAGACAAATACAATAACTGTTGATGAAATTGTATTATTTCTCCAAATAATGCCGTGCCGTATAGAGCACGTCTTCATCGGTAAAGTCAGACTTATTGACCACCCAATCCAGATAGTCTCGAGGCACTTGGCTCCAGAGCGTGCCTTTGTGTTTGCCGAATTTGCACATATAGAGAATCGATGGATGAGACGATACCTCGATCATCATATTTTTGAGTTCTTGTTCATCTTTCTCTGGCTCTCGAAGTTTTAATTGTTCGTGGAGTTTATAGAAGACTTTTTCGAGGACCAGGACATCTCATAACGCATCGTGTGTCTGGGGTTTTTCAGAAAATTCTATCCCGAAATAGTATCGCAGGTACTGGAGTTTGTGTTGGTCGATCTCTGGGAGGAGGTACCGTGAGAGACGCAGTGTGCAGATCGGAGCAGTCACTTCGACTCACTGTCGTTCGAGGACATCGACATCATATATGGCATTGTGCGCAACGAGCGTATAGGTTTGGAGGAGTTTCTGGAGAACATCTTTCTCAGGGGTATCCTGGAAGAGGGGCTTCCCCGCTATCTCAGATTCTGTGATATGATGGACTGCCATCGATCCAATATCGATAGGTACTCCTCCGGTACCGTAGAGACAAGAGAAGTATTCGAGGCGGTCATCCGGCTTATAGGCCAGTTGTATGAGAATACCATTTTCGACGTTGTGCGTTTCGGTATCGAGAAAGAGATACATAAGAATCAAAGTTTAATAGGTTTAATGAGTTTAATAGGTTTAATGAGTTATACAATACTGTTCTCAAAAATGAAAACAGAAATGGGTTTTTAGGGGACAAACTGTTTAAGGTCCATGAATAGAGAATCTCAAGCTGATAAAACTGTCCGAGTTTTTGTCCCCTAAACAGTTTTGGTACTTTTTCTGAAAAAAGTACAAAGAGAATCAAGTATCAAAAACAATTATTTTGCCAATAAGATAAAGTGGATAAAATCACCACATGAATCCCCTACAGCTTTTGTGAATCAGTTTCTATAAATGAACCTACGCAGAATGTCTCTCTCAATTGAAGGGCAACATCGAAGCAAAAAAAACAGCCTTCGTCGTGACCCCAAATCCAGAGATGCTCTACGAGGCTTCCAGTGATAGTGAGCTTTTGGCAATCCTACAAAAGGCCGATTATGCTCTCCCTGATGGCGCAGGCATTTTTGTCGCTTACCAGATCAGTGCAAGCACGCTTCCAAAAGTATTGAAATATATAGTTTTTCCCCATTGGTGTATCCGGACAATATTTCATACCAGGAAACTACAGGCAAAATATGGTCAAAGGATCACCGGTGCTCGCCTCACCACAGATTTTCTTTCTTATGCAAACGAAAAAAATATTCCTGTGACCATTATAGATCCGCTTGTTTCTGGAGAAACTCCTCGTGATATCGCGAAAAGAGCATCGCAAGCATCGATGAAAAAAATCCTGCAGGAAAAATATCCAGCAATTCCTCTTGTTCTTGTCATCAGCAATACAGTTCCAGAAGTTCTCCCAGAGAATGGCATCGTCCTCGCCACGCATGGGAATGGGAGACAGGAAAAAATCCTCTCAGAGGTGCTGAAGAAATATCCATCATGTGGTCTCGCCATAGGCGTCGGAGGGTCCATCGATCTCATCACAGGATTTCGCAGTCCTGCTCCATGATTCGTTGGAAGATTTGGTGGTGAATGGCTCTACAGACTCATGAAGAATCCACGTAGACATCTAAGAAGAATAAAAAAAGTCATCGGATTCCTCAGAATCTGCCTAAATAAATAATTCTCTCTTCAATTACCTGGTCATCATAGTATCTGATGGTTCCTTTTTCATCATGGCATCATTATTTTTTTCCGTTTTTTTCATCATGGCATCTATGGTAGCATTATCTTCTTTTGGCATCATGCCCTCGAGTTGCATAGCATCTTCCCTTTCTCCTGTGAGGCTACAGCTTGAGAGAGCGACGATAGTAACAAGTATCGCAGAAGTAAAAATGATTTTTTGCATACAAAAATAAAAAGATATAAATAGTTTAGAGTCTTTCCGGACAGATTTGGATTATGATTTCACGCGATCAATATACTCACCATACCCCTCCTTGTCCATATCAGCGAGAGGAATAAATCGCAGAGCTGCAGAATTCATGCAATAGCGTTTCCCTGTGGTCTCACGAGGACCGTCATCAAAGACATGTCCGAGATGGGAATCACCGTATTTGCTGCGCACTTCTGTTCGTGGCAAACCGAGTTTGTAGTCCGTCTTTTCGGTAACGAAATGAGGATTGATAGGTCGATCAAAACTCGGCCAGCCTGTGCCTGAATCATACTTATCACCTGAGCTGAAGAGTGGTTCGCCCGTGACGACATCCACATAGATTCCGGCTTCGTGATTGTCCCAGTATTCATTATCAAAGGGCCTCTCAGTTCCCTCGTTTTGAGTAACATCGCACTGGGTCTTGGTGAGCGTATTACAGATAGTGGCGGAGTCGGGCTTATGGTATTTTTTCGCATATTCCGCATCTTTTCCAGCGATAGCTGCTCGCTCTTCCTCTGTCCAGTTTTCATGGATGAAATCCTCTCTGCCAGAGCCCTTTTTATAGAGACCATAATGAAAAGCAGATTTCTTGTAATACTCCTGATGGTATTCTTCTGCTGGATAGAAATTGAGGAACGGAAGAACTGGAGTCGCCACGGGTTTATCGAATTTTTTTGAATCATTAATGGATTTCTCGACCTCTTCTGCTATCTTTTTTTCTTCATCAGTTGTGTACCAGATAGCCGACGTATAGCTCTCCCCATCATCAGCGAATTGGCCACGGGTATTGGTGGGATCGATCTGATAGAAGAAGAGCTCTACAAGTCTCTTGTACGATACGATTGACGGATCATACGTCACCTGGATCGCTTCCCTGTGGCCGGTCTTCTCGGTCAGTACGTCCTCATAGGTCGGATTTTCTAGATGTCACCCCGCATAACCGACGATGGTTTTCAGGACACCTGGCTCAGCATCAAAAGGTGGCTCGAGGCACCAGAAGCATCCACCAGCGAAAGTAGCCTGCACCTGCCCCCCTGACAAGGGGGGATTAAGGGGGGTTTCATGAGATTGAGATGTATTCATAGAAGAAAAGTAAGGAAATAAAGAACAACTTGCGAACATAAGAATGGTTATTATCGGGATGGTGAGAGAGGTAAAATGTTTAAGAGTGTTTTTCATATTTGACAAATAAATTAAATTACTAAAATATATATTGTATCTACTAACACTATCGCTATGAATGATCCAGAATTAGCAAGAATATTAAATACTCCTTGGGAAGAAATTTTTCAAAAAGAACTCAAAAGTTCAGATATAGAAACCGTTCGTGGGTGATTATCAACATCACTAGGTATTATTGGGCAACAAGATATAAGCATAAGTCGATTAAAACTTGCTCTCTGAGCTGCAGTAGTCTGAATATTGATCATGGGATGATTACTTCATGAAAGTAAAAAAGAAGCAGGTGGAGCAAATCATACGAGTGTAATTAATCTCAAAAAGTAAAAGCGTGAAGACGGAGAGGTGTGAAATTTGGCACATAGAGCGTCAGAGTTCCATCTGAAACAAAAGTATCAGAAGAGAATATTTCATAGAGGCCATCGCTGGTGATATCTATCTTTTTCACTGCAATATCCTCTGAGCCGGTATCTCCTGTATGTATGGCAAGAAACATATCTGTTCTATCAATTCCCTCTGAGAATGATACAACGAGATATATTTTCTTCGCGGAAAATCGGAGTCGTAGCTCAGACATGCCTCGCGACTCTATATATTCATCGGTTACGAGCCAACCACCAGAGAGTGTGAAATAGTTTTTTTCTATTGCAGCTGGAACAAAAATATCATTTCCATTTTTATACTTTGATCCTGAAACCAGAGAAACTCTATCGGCTCGTGCAGATCCCAGATACGTCTCAAGAGTCTTCTGATTAGCTCCTTCTTGAAGGAGCTGTCATGACGTAGGAGTGACTGAGGATTTATTAATAATTAAATCCCCCTTATTTTCTCCTGTATCTCGATCCCCCTTCAAGAAGGGGGTTAATAAAGATTTTATTTTTTTCTCTGTCTCTTCATACTCTCCTTCTCCGAAGTGTTTGTAGACGATATTTCCTTCCTGATCAATCAGATATTTCGCTGGCCAGTATCGGTTACCGTAAGCATTCCAAGTTTTGAAGTCATTATCCAGTGCAATAGGATATTTTATGCCGGCTTTTTGGGATGCTTCCCGTACATTATTTTCGACTTTTTCAAAAGCAAACTCCGGCGCATGCACTCCTATGATGACAAGACCGTCTTTTTCGTACTTCTCATACCAGGCATTGAGGTAGGGTTGTGTTCGGATACAGTTGATACATGAGTATGTCCAGAAATCCACAAGAACCACTTTACCTCTCAGAGATTCCATCGTGAGAGGATTCGAATTTATCCACGTCGCAATCCCTGTGAGCTCGGGAGCTTTTGCTACATCCATCATAGACGCTCTCTCTTTACCTGCACCACATTTTCCATTGGCACACATGCTGTCTTTGTTGTTATGCTGTTTGAGTATGATATCGTTGAGGGTATTATCGAGAGTGAGGGTATTGATGAAAATATTTCTTTCGATGATGTAGGCTTCAACTTTTTTGATATAACCAGTCACGACCAGAAGTCCTACGATGAGGATAATAATACCGAGCACACGGCGGAATATGCCGCGAGGGTTTACGAAAAAAGCAAATCGACCCATAATACTGCGACCGAAATGGACGATGAGGAGAAGTATCATCCCGAGACCAAGAAAATACGCCACTAGACCGATAAGCCCCATCGTGATGCTCGCTGGAAGTATCGTCGCGAGAAGCACGGTATAGGTAGGATTACAGCTCGTGAAAACCGGACCAAGCGCTGCACCGAGAGCAATAGGTCACCATATACCTTCTTGATGGCTTGCAGATTCGAGAGAATTCTGAGAGAGTTTTTCTATACCTGTGACCACCATGAGCCATGCCCATACACGAGGAAAAATAAGCGTGATGGAGAAGAGGATGAGAAGTCCTCCTGCGATATATTCCCATACCATCGGATCGACATGTATCAGCACTGTTGAGACCTTGAGAAGAAGCGTAAAGAGAAGCAGAGAAACGATCAATGACGCGATGATGATATACGGTCTCACCTTACTCTGCCCTGCCAAACTCCCTCCGAGGATAACGGGGAGAAGTGGCAATACACAAGGAGCGAGTACTGTGAGTATGCCAGAGAAAAATGCGATAAGTATGATGGTAAACATAAAAAGAGGTTATGAAACGATTTCCCAGGATTCGATTTCTCCAGCGGTAATCTGAAATAACGGATGAGTGGTGAGTGATTTTTTATCTTTTAATTTTTTGTATCTCTCTGGATCACGAATTTCTAACTTTCGGAGGAGATGTTTGGTTTCATAGAATATCTGCCCATCGGTGACTGCAATGTTTTCTGGAGTAAAACCCCACTGTATTTTTTCACGAGCAAATGTATATCCTCGCCTCTCTGCTTCATGATATACTTCAGCGAGATAAGCATTGATGGCATTGACAGGATTCGGAAGGCCCTTGAAACGATTAAGCTGTGGATGGTTTTTATACCCCTTTGTCTTTCATTCCAGTACATGTTTTGCGAGAAGCGTCTCTCGCCAGAGTGCGACAAGGCCTTTTGTATCGAGATACTGGGGATGGAGAGACCAGATGCGCATAGTTTTATTTGATAAGGGATGAGAGGATGGGTAGAAGTTTTTTTATAAGAGCATTGTCATGATTGAGAGAATAATAGATATTGAGCCATTCTCTTCTGGTCTCGACCATACGGGTACGCCGCATCATAGCCAGAGATTGAGAGACCTGCGAAGGACTGCAATTAGTGACTGAAGCGATATCTCCTGAAGAGAGCTCCCCTGCTTCCATAAGAGCTAGCACCATCTCGAGCCGACATTCATTCCCGAGAATATCAAACACCTCAGCCCCTCCCCGCAGTTCATCACTGTGGGAAAAGAGCTTTTTCTGCAAAGTCCTGAGATTACCGAAGGGAAGTGTCTTCACATTCATCATATTAGTATTTTATGAATTTCTAAAATAATAGCAAGGGGAAATTATTGAAGAAGACTAGAAAAAGGTTTTTAGGGGACAAACTGTTTAAGGTCGATGAATACAGAACTGGTAGATGATAAAACTGACCGAGTTTTTGTCCCCTAAATTCTTTTGGTACTTTTGGGACCAAAAGTACATAAAGGATTATTTTATTTACCTGGATCCCGACTTTCGTCGGGATGACGGAACAGATTACTTCTTCCGACAAAAAAAACTGACGATCTTGCTCCCCTCTCTTCGTCCCATCGTCTCAAATTCTGTGGCTGTCTCGGGCGTGAGCTTTTTCTCTGGTTCTTCATTATCATTTTTTTCATAAGTAAAATACGGAGAACCTGCGAGATGCTCATCTATCCATTCAGCGTAAGAAGCTTCATCAGTTTTTATGAGGAAGGTTCCATCTTGCGCAAGAATACTAGCAGCATCTCGAAGGAAATCATCTTGGATCACTCGATTCTTGTGATGTCACTTTTTTGGCCATGGATCAGAGAAGAGGAGGTACAATTCATCGACTTCTTCGGGGGCGAATATCTCAGTGATTTTCTGACCATAGACCTTCAAAAGTATGACATCTTCCCTTCCCTTCCTGGCACATTTCTCGTACGTACGGATGAGGCGTTTATATTTTAGCTCTATGCCAACACAGGCCATCTCTGGGCGATTTCCAGCGTAGTTTGAGAAAAAATTTCCCATACCAGTTCCTATCTCGAGCATCAGTTTCTCTTTTCAGAAATACTCTTTCCATTTTCCTTTCTGGGCAAACATTTTTTCCTCATCGATCCAGACATGGGGATGATTTTCAACTTTTTCTATATAGGGATTCACGTAAGGCATAATTATATAACCCTGATTGTCGTGAAGTAGTAAATAATGCAAGAGAATTACTTCCCTTCCTCAATAGCCATTATGTCTTCCTCGGAGAGAAATAATCGTGCGAGCTTTAGCTCATCGAAAGTATATTCTTCTTCGTAAGTCTCAAAGAGGTGCTGACGGACAGGCGCGAGCTGAAGCGTCGCAACAGTGACGAAAGCATCGTGGATATACTTCATCCGTGTCTCATCCTCTGGTCGATATGGCATCAGATCAATCTCTTTTTTCGCGTCGAGGAGTTTCTCAATATGGGTAAAAATCGTTGAGAGTTTCAGGTTCCGTAATTCGGCAATTTCCTCGAGAGGGAGACCTTGTTCGAGATAGGTAAGAGTTTCGAGATGAGGGGCTATTTTTTTTCCGTGAGAGGAAGTCTCGAGTGTCGATTGCTTGGGAATTTTCTTTGCTTCGAGGACTCCTCAGAATCGCAGGATCGTTTCTTCTTGTTTTTCTTTGATAGCTTTCGGACTCATCATCTCGAGATCTTCAACGACAGCCCTACAGGATCGGGTGACGGTTTCATCATATTCCCGGACACGAGGATCGATCTCGAGGGCAGTGGAATTGAATCATCGGAGGATAAGACCATCCAGAGAACGGACTCGCGAGAGAGCGACATAGCCCTGCCCAGGGACGAAGGCATCGAGGAGATTCATCACGGCCGTATCAAGCGTCATCCCTTGCGATTTATGGACCGTGATAGCCCATGCGAGACGGAGAGGAATCTGGGAAATAGACGCTTTGTTTTTGCCGTTTTCCTCGATAGACCAACTCGTGGGTTCAGTGATGATTGCGCTCCCATCGAGAAGCTCGACAATCGGCATCCCTTCGTCAAATCCCACGACATGCCCGATAGAACCATTCATATATCCCTCTTCGGGATTATTTTTCACAAACATCACCCGAGCTCCGCGCTTGACCACGAGTGTCTCTGGAGCGAGGCATCACTTCTTGAGCGCTTCGACAAATTTCTCGGTTCACTTATCTTCCATCTGAAATACATGTGGGTCAGTATCCAGAGCCGATAATCGGTCAGAATTGTACGCATCGACCGCGACATTTTTCGTGAAGAGTTCTGTGTGATCCTCAGTCATTACCGGAATATCGCGTGATCGGAGAAGATTTTTCGAAAGCTCTGAGACTTCCCCACTTCGGATATCATTTAATATAGTCAGTAGAGGATCTCCACCACTCTCTGAATCCTGTCGGAACTGGGTCGTGAGGACACATGGCGTGAGATGAAGCGACCGCCATACTGGATGCTCAAAGGCATACTCTACCTCGGACCAGCGAGACACAGGAGGAAGCTGAAAGAAATCGCCCACGAGGACAATCTGCATCCCTCCAAATGGTTCAAGCGAAACATGAGCAGAGCGCAGAAGCCGATCGAGGTTCGCGAGGAAATCCCCTCCAAGCATTGAAATCTCATCGATGATCAGGACTGATGTCTTCAGAAATCGCTTCACGAGGTACTCACGGGAAATCAGGTCTTCTATCTCATCATCAGAAAGCGAATGGCGAATCCCGATACCGCTCCACGAGTGCACCGTCATCCCTCCGATATGCGTCGCCGCAATCCCCGTCGAAGCCGTCACTGCGACAGATATCGAATGCTCATGGCAATAGGTGATAAATCGGTTCACAAGGTACGTCTTTCCACTCCCCGCCGCACCCGTCAGGAGGACATTCTTCCCCATCGTGAGGATCTGAAATGCTTGGTCTTGGTTCATTGCCGCCAGTGTATTCGAAAGGGGGGATATGGCAAAGTAATAACGAATCAGTTTTTCTTAAGCAGCCAAATCAAAAATTCTTTGCAGCTCTAAACAGTTACGTTTTACTTCTACTCCAGTAAGACCATCTCTCACCAACAGGGCTAAATCTGGTGGAACACCAGGAAATAATGAATCATTTCATGAAACAGGTCATAGAAGACTTGCAATTCTTCTGTGTGCTTCGGAAAGTATTGGCATTACAACTTGTTCGTCTTGAGCTGATACAAACATACAACTTCTCTCTTGATCACTAAAGCCACCTATTTCGAAAGCCATATTTGCAAAAGTAACCCATGCTCCATCTAATACCCTTCCTTCATCCGAAGATTCTACACTATGTTGATATTGACGTAAATGCTCATTTTTCTTCAAATGTAGTCGGGTATAAATGCTCATTTCTTTAAGAACTTTCAATAAACCAATAAAGACTCTGGCTCATAATATTCTCTCTTCTTGGTTATCTCAATGCAACATTTTTCAGAGTGATTTTTCCATTTCTCAATACACATAGTCAGTATCCATGACAACTGATTGTATATCCGGAAGAGGAGATCCATGCATTGCTAAAATTTGTCTAGGCGTAAGACCTATTCCTCAAGTAGCTCATTCGGGTGTTTTCATAATATAGTAATATTACAAAAAAATATACATTGTCAATTACTCCCCTCCCAGTAAATTCCCCTCAATTTGTTTTTCTGTTTTTGCTCCGAGTTTTCGCATTTCTTCGACTCGTCAGATGATATTCCCTCGGCCAGTAGAAAGTTTATTCATAGCGGCTCCATGTGTTTCGAGAGTTCTCTCCAGAGATTTTTTGATACCTTCCATATCTTCGAGGAATCCGACAAATTTATCGTAGAGCTGACCTCCGACGCGGGCGATTTCTAGGACATTCTGAGATTGTTTCTCATGGCGCCAGAGATTGGAGACTGTGCGGAGAGACATCAGGAGTGTCGTCGGAGTGACGAGGATGATACGCTTATCCCATCCATAGACGAAGAGGTCATTCTCGGACTGGAGAGCGAGCGAGAGACTGGCCTCGATCGGCACAAACATCATCACGAAATCCGGACTTCGGAGCTCGGTATGGCTCGTGTAGTCTTTTGCAGCGAGTTCATCGATATGTGCTTTGAGTGAACGGATGTGGGATTTCAGGAGCTCTGGTTTATCAGCATCATCAGCCATCATAAGTCGCTCGTAGGCGGTGAGGGAAACCTTTGCATCGATGACGAGATTCTTGTTGTCAGGGAGCATGATGAGGACATCGGGCTTGGAGGAAGTACCGCGTTCATTTTTGAGTCCGAGTCATTCCCCTTGCACGATATATTCCCGGCCCTTCTCGAGGCCGGAGCGAGACAGAAGATCCTCGAGGACGAGTTCGCCCCAGTTTCCCTGTGCTTTCGAATCGCCTTTCAGTGCCTTTGTCAGATTCTGTGTTTCCTCGGAGACGGTTTTATTCAGAAGTGTGAGCTGACGGATCTGCTCGAGAAGTGTAGCATTGGTCTCGACGCTTTTTTCGCTCGTCTTCTCGACTTTTTCCTGGAATTCCCCGAGCTTATCACGGAGCGGACGGAGGAGGAGGTCGACCTGTTCCTTGTTTTCTTTCGTGAGAGTGGTGCGATTGGTCTCAAAGATTTTGTTCGCGATATTCTCGAATTCTGTTCGGAATTCCTTGCGGGCGTTTTCGATTTCCTCTTTACGTTTCTCGACCTTGTCCACGAGATTCACGTTTTCCTGCTCGAGTTTTGCACGAGACTCGATAAATGCATTTTGAGAGCGTTGAAGCTCATCCCGCTCATTTTGGAGTTCAGCTATACGACGATCTCGGTCAGAGATAAGGCTTTTGTAGAAGAGCGCAAAAGCGATACCCGCGCAAGCGAAGAGTCAGAAAATCAGGGGGAGGAAGAGGGACATAGAAATTATTGTCACTTAATGTTTGATGTAAGTATTTCTTTCACAAGGTCTACACTTTCATCATATTCTTTTTCTGTGTAAGCATGATTCCCAAAATCCACTGCAACAGAATAAAATGTATACTTATCTTTATCAGATAGGGCGATACCAAAATTCGCTAGAGTGTCTGTTGAAATCCTCGACCATAACTCAAGACTATCTTCGGTTTTGTAAAGCTCGGCACCCATTCAGAAGCAAGTTTTTGCATCATATTGCTCACCTTCACAATTCCTAAGAGTCACAGCTACAGGGGTCTTTGATGAGAGAGTGGTTCAAAACATACGAGGCTGACTGAGTATTTCTGGTGCGGGTTCTGTTTGTGAGATTTTCTGACCGTTGATCATATAGTATGTTTCATACGGAGTAAAATAAATAAAACAAAAAATAATCACCGCGATAATTACGGACAAAAGTACTCAAATTTTCTTATTGAATTTAAACATATTTTTAGAACATTCTTTTGCCATATTATAGATAAATATAGAAACTTTCTAGAGAGATTTGAGATTTCCAAAAAAAGCCTACAATTACTCCTATGAATAATCTCCGACTCAGGATTATCGTCTCCGTCCTCTGGATGGCAAACACGGTTATAGACCTTATCCAGATCGTTCTAGGTTCGATGCATGCGAAGTGGATCGAGGATATACAGAATGGCAATATAGCGGGATTCCCGATCAACGACGTGACTATCGGTACATTTGCTTTCTCGATGGTAGTCCCTGTCTTGATGGCATTTTTCGTACTCGCGATTAGCAATGATAAATTCAATAAGTGGCTTAATTTCATCCTCATAATCATCATAGGCCTCATGAGTTGGTTCGATTTCTTGCAACGAAGTCCATTTGAAATAGGTGTATCAAATTGGGTTGTTGCACTCGCGACAAATATCCCCCTCACGATCGCAGTCTTCTACGCTTGGAAACTGGATAAGAAAAACTAATTAATACCCCCTATGAACAAATTCATGAAGATCATCCTCGGTCTCGTCATCATCGCGATCATCATCGGTCTCTCATTTTACGGTGGGATGCTTTACAAAAAACAAGACAGGCCAACGCCTCCGGTTAATCCGGCTCAGCTCGACACCGCAAATCCAATCGCAACAGCCGTAGAGCCAAACCGTGTGGCACCTCAGGATATGATAGTGGGAAAGGTCACTGCGATGGATAATCAGAGCATCACGCTCCAGCTCGCTGATGGAAGCACGCAAACAATATTCCTCTCTGGTACGACACGCATCGGAAAAGTGGTGACAGGAACTACTGACGATATCACTGTTGGCTCATCCCTTGCGGTAAATGGTACAGAGAACTCTGACGGTACTGTCAGTGCCCAGATGGTACAGGTACGACCGCAGGCACCGAGTAAGCCAGCTAAGAGACCGAACCAACAATAATTAAAAATCAGATTAATTAGGCCTATCGGAGACTCTTCTCATATTCGAGAAGCCGATCGAGTTCTGTTTGTAGATCCGATGAGAGGCTGGAACGCATAAGATTATTATTCTCATAAGGATCAGAGACCAGATCATAGAGTTCTTTGGTGCCGTTGGAGTTGACGATGACTTTGTACCGATCATCGCGAATAGTCCACGCATCACGCGTTGGGCCTCTTGCTGGTGCCCATTCCGTGAAAAGAAATGATCTCTTGTATCCTTTGTTATCGCCTCATGTTAGGGCACTTCGGAAACTCATACTATCTTTTACTGTCTTAATATCCCCCATATCCGCTCCAGCAATTTGGGAAACTGTGGCAAATATATCAGTCCCATTTATGAGCGTATTTTCGTGCACATTCTTTTTGGTCACACCATGACCCGCGACAGTGAGTACTCACCACACACCTCCTTGATAGACACTATTTTTCGCTTTCTCTGCTGAATAAGGTGCCTGAATAACTTCTGCTGGTGTACCGTTGTCACCAACGAATATGATAGTAGTGTTCGCGAGCACTTCAGGGGAAATCGAGGCGAGGAGTCGTCCCATTTCTTTATCCAGGGCTTCGAGGGAAGCGAGATAATATTTCCGTGGATTATTTTTTATGTCTTCATCAGTTCAGGAAAGTGTTTTATCGCTGATGAGATCTCTTGGCGGCATATGAAACGGAGCATGGGGAGCATTGTAGGCGAGCCATAGGAACCATGGACGATTTTGGTCTTTTGATTTCTGATTCGCTATCCAAGAAATGGCTTTATCCGTGAATACAGTCGTCGTGTATTGCGTACTTCTCTTTTTGACGCCTTGTTCGATAAGCGGATAGTCAAAATAATTCCTCACACCTCCTCCCATAAATCCTGCGAAATACTGCACACCGAGAGCCGAAGGCGCATTGAGGTCTGCCTCTGGTCATGACAAATGCCACTTCCCGATAAATGCATTCGCATAGGGCACAGGAACTTTCTCAGTTAAAACATCGGCGAGGGAGAGGACATCAGGTGAGAGAATTTTATCGACATCAGTGACACCTGTACGGAAAGCATATTGTCCGCTCATCATGGTCGAACGTGTCGGAGAACAGACAGGGTTCACCCATACATTATCAAAAGTCACACCACTTTTGCAGAGAGCTACGAGGTTGGGCATATTTGGTTTTTCACTCCCTATATCAGGATGGCACGGATCGGCATCGAGACCCATATCATCAGCGATGATGAGGAGGATATTGGGATGCTTCCCTACCTGGTCTGCTGGGACAGGCGGAGGATTGAAATTCACGAGAGGGATGGTGGCCTTACCACTGTCTGTTCCTGGTCTAGGAATATTGTTGATGACAAATATTATACCGACTATGACGATAGCGACGAAGAGAACGACAAGGAGTTTTTTGGACATATTTGAATATGGTTATTAAAATATGAGATGAATAGTATATCAGAATATCTCCTTTTTCTAGGGAAAGTTGAGATTTCAAAATAAATGATACAATCCTCCTACTATCCTCTAACTCATAATTATGGATTATTCAAAAGCGAAAGAAATGATGCGCCTGCAACAAGAGATGGGCAAGATAAAAAAAGAACTCGCAAACACTCATATCGAAGCGGAAGTGGACGGACTCGTCATCACCATCGATGGTGAGATGAAAGTGGTCTCCGTTGTTTTCGAAGATAAATCCATCATCGGTGATGAAGCGAAACTCGCAAAAGCAATACTAGAAGCGACCAATAAAGGTATGAAGAAAGCTCAAGAAGTCGCAAGTACCAAGATGCAATCTGTTGCAAAAGACATGGGAATCGATCTCGGTGGGATGATGGGAGGCGCGTAAGGGCCAAAGCTTACTAAGTTAGTAAGTTTTGTATGTTTATTAAGTTATTTGTATGTCAAAAATTGAGAAATTTGAAGATCTGCAGTGCTGGCAAGAAGCGAGAAAATGAACTAAATCTATCTATAAAGCACTAGAAAATTGTCGTGACTATTGATTTCGAGATCAAATTCAGAGAGCTTCAGTCTCAGTCATGAACAATATCGCAGAATGATTTACACGTTTTTCCACAAAAGATACCATTCAATTCATAAATATTGCAATAGCTTCATTAGCAGAAGTAAAATCTATGATCTATCTTGCTTATGATTTAGAATATATTTCTGCGGAGATCTCCAAAGAATTACTTCTGCAAAATAGCACTATCGAAAATATCACACTATGATTTCTAAAATATTTACACAATTATAAAAAAATCCTCAACCTAAGAAACTTAGTAAACCTAGCAAACTTAATAAACTCACCTATGAATAAACCTGTATTATTAATCATGGCGGCGTGATTGGGAAGCCGCTACGGCGGACTGAAACAAATCGATCCTGTCGGACCGAATGGAGAGATACTGCTCGAATTCGCTCTGAAAGACGCTATCTCACTCGGAATAAAAGAAGTCGTAGTAATCGTGAGTGAAACGATCAGAGCGGATTTCGAATCCATGATTGTCCGGAAATATGAAGGTCAGGTAAATATAACCCTCGTGACACAAACTCTCGACTCGCTCCCGAAAGGATTTGCGAGAAATCCCGAACGTACAAAACCACGGTGAACGGCTCATGCTGTCTGGTGCGCTCGTGATGTCGTCACATGACCCTGCATCGTGATGAACGCTGATGATTTCTATGGTAGGGATGCTCTGAAGCAGGCATTTGATTTCCTCTGCACCCATACGGATCCACGCGAGCACTGCATCGTCACCTATCCTATCACGAGTACGCTCTCAGAGTATGGAACTGTTTCTCGCGGTATCTGTGAAGTCAGGGATGGGAAACTCACAAAGATCGTGGAACATACGAAAGTAGCGTACAAAGACGGTAAACTCATTCATACGGCCGAAGATGGTCATGAAATAGCTGTTCCTGAAGATGCTCCAGCGAATATGAATCTCTTTGGATTCCAGAGAAGTTTTTTCGAGATCCTCGATCGTGAATGTGTGAAATTTTTCGAAGCATATATCCAGGATCTTAAGCGAGAATTTTTCCTTCCCTCTGTCGTTATGCAGATCATAAAAGAAAACGCTGGCACTATCACTGCACTCTCGACGACGAGCCCATGGTTTGGCATGACAAATCCTGAAGATCGTATCGAAGCAAAAAATAAAATCCAAGCCATGGTAGAAAAAAGAATGTATTAGTTCGTGACTTGCATAGAAAAATAATTATACTCCCCTCATTATTTTCCTCTCTATGTTCAAAAATCTTCCCCTCAATGTCACTGATCCAGCCATATTTGCCACGATAGAGTGAGAATTCCTCCGTGAAAATGATGGTATGGAGCTGATCGCTTCTGAGAACTATACTTCCCCTGCAGTCCAGGAAGCGCTCGGCAGTATATTCGTGAATAAATATGCAGAAGGGTTTCCGGGAAAACGCTATTATGGAGGCCAGGAATTCACCGATGAGATGGAGACTATTGCTATCGATCGAGCGAAAAAGCTCTTCCATGCTGATCATGCAAACGTCCAAGCACTTTCCGGTGCTGCGGCGAATGTCTGTATCTACAATGCTGTCCTCGAACCGGGCGATACTGTCCTCGGTATGGATCTCAGCCATGGAGGCCATCTCACACATGGAAGTCCTGTGACCCTCATGAGCAAAGTATACAATTTCGTCCGATATAAGACGAGCGCTGAACACAACAATTTCATGGACTACGATAATCTCCGCACGATGGCTCTCGAACATAAACCGAAACTCATTATCGCAGGATATTCTGCTCATCCTCGAGAGCTCGATTATGAGAAATTCGTCGCGATAGGAAAAGAAGTCGGCGCTATCATGATGGCAGATGTCTCTCACTTTGGTGGCCTAATCGCCGCAGGCGTGATGAAAAATCCGCTCGACTACGGTTTTCATATCATGATGACGACAACCCACAAGACACTTCGTGGACCACGAGGCGCCCTTATCCTGAGTAAAGGAACTGTCTCAAATCCCTTGAAAGCTCCAGAAAAAACCATCGAAAATATACCAACCCTCATAGACCGATCAGTCTTCCCAGGAGTCCAAGGAGGACCACACATGAATCAGGTCGCTGCAATCGCAGTCGCTCTCCACGAAGCTGATACCGATGAATTCCGTGAATATGGTACAAGAGTTTTAAAAAATAATCATGCTCTTGCCGAAACACTCGTCTCTCGTGGCTACAAGCTCGTTACCGGGGGAACAGATAACAATATCATCGTCATCGATTTCTCTGGAACAGACATGGATGGGAAAAAATCAGAACTCACCCTCGATGCTATCGGTATCTCAACCTCGAAATCCACGATTCCCGACGATCCAAATCCCCCATTCCGACCATCAGGTCTCCGTCTCGGTCTCCCAGCGATGACCACTCGCGGAATACGAGAAGAAGATGCAAAACAAATTGGTGACTTCATCGATCGAGCACTCAAGAATGCAGATAGTGAAGAAACGCTCAAAGCTCTCCGCGAAGAAGTAAGAACATTCTGCCACAGGTTTCCGGTGGTGAGAGCTGCGGGCTGTTAAGGTACTTGCAAAAATATTTCACAATCTATACTGATTAGGCCTAAATATTTACTTACTAATTTATTTTATGAGTGAAGCAAATCGCGAAGCGCTAAAACATCATATTATATCTGCAGATGCAAAGTATTGAATGAATGAAGAGGAATTATTAGCGGCTATTCCTACAATGGCAGCTCGTACTAAAGAAGCCATGCGGCTCTTCTGAGCAAGAATAATGCGATGAGTAGAAAGACCATAAAAATAACTTAACTCATCACAAAGTCTATCCCACCGAGCCAAGCAGCAATATCGTCATGTTTGTGAAGATTTTTGTGAAAAATTCAAAACTCAATAAAATCTTACACGAACATCTAGATCCTCGTGTAATTTTTTCTTCCTAAAACGATCCTTGAAAAATTCACAAGGATGACGAAACTATGCACATGAGGCGACCATTTCAGCCATTAGTGTACATCATGACCTGCGAGGATCATTCAACACTTTATATCGGAGTAACTTCTGATCCAATAAAAAGAATATTCCAACACCAAAATTGATATTTCGAGTGATTTACCAAGAAGTATCATCTTCATAAATTAGTTTTCTACGAATGTCATGAAACTATGGACAGTGCAATCTCAAGGGAGAAGCAACTTAAGCATTGGAAAAGAGCCTGGAAAGAATGACTCATCAGCGAAATGAATCCTGAATGGAAGGACTTGAGTTCTGATATTGACTGGTAGATCCTCGTGTAAGACTCGTTTCACTCATCTTCACAAGGATGACAGCTACGTTAACTCGTCACAAATCCTGTTCCACCTAGCCAAGCTAGATAAAATATCGCACGCTGAGAATCAGCATATTCTCGGCTCGCGATTCGGATAGCCCGGAATTCCCCATCTTCGAAAAAGAAGAGTCCTACAACGCTCTCAGTGATAAAGATATCATAGCGAAATGGGAATTGTCCTTCTTCGATGGTCACCAGGGAGAGATGCGGATATTTCTTTGAGAGATTTCGGAAGAGTGTCTGTGTCTCCTCATGATATGGGAGGATAAATTGAGTTTTTTTGGCATATTTCAGGATCTTTTCGAGAAACTTCAGAAGCCTTTCTTTCTCGTTCTGATACCAGACATGCATATTCGCATAAGAGAGGACTTCTTCTGATTGCGATAGCTCTTGGAGGAATTCGTCAATGTCCTTTTCATCATCAATCAGCGTAAAGGCAGGACGAAAAGCCTCAGCATGAACGAGTGTTTTGAGTGATGGCAGAATCATCTCTGAGAGATTGAGCCGTTCTCTCTCGATATTCACAATCCTCTCTGGCTTCTCAGGAACGAAGAATTTTGCTCCATGTCGCTTCACGACCGAAACAAGAGACTTCTTCTGAAGAGTGTCAAGGGTGTAATAGAGCCCAACTCTCCCCTGTTTCGTGCGCTTGGCCAGGGTCGAGACATAATCTCCCCCTGATTGGAGAAGTGCGAGATACACGATAGACTCTATTTCGGAGAAACCGAGCTGCCGTAATGTGCTATGGATGTCCATGTTGTAAATTTTTTTCTACAGAAATAGAGTATCACAAATCCTTATTTAATCAAGTAAATTACAAAATAAGAGCTTTATTTGTAATTTATACTATACTAATTCTGTTTAGAAAATTATTATCAAGAATATGTCCATCCTCCCTACCGAGAAAATCATCGAAACCAAAAAATGCCTTATTTCAGGCAAAGAATTCGTCATCACTGATAAAGATCTAGAATTTTATGACAAGATATCCCCTACTTTTCTTGGAAAGAAATTTCAGATACCTACTCCGAAACTCTGCCCGGAAGAGCGGCAGAAGAGACGTCTCGCCTTCCGTAATGAGAGAAAGCTCTATAAGAGAAAATGCAGCGCAACAGGCAAAGAACTCATCTCAAACTATCACTCAGATGTCCCCTTTCCTGTTTTTAGCCGTGAATACTGGCTCTCCGATAAATACACCCCTACTGATTACGGGATGGAATTTGATTTCACGAAAAATTTCTTTGAGCAATTCAAAATACTCTCAGAAAAAACTCCACGATTCCATATCCAACAACAGGATCCAATAGAGAATTCAGACTATTCAAATTGTGTGAGCAATTGCCGTTCATGTTATCTCACTTTTGACTCAGATTTCAACGAAAAATGCTACTATTGTAACAAGATACAGCATTCCAAGGATTGTGTCGAGTGCAGCTTTCTGACAAATTCTGAGCAATGCTTTGAGTCTTTCCAGTGTGAGAAATCTCGCGGATTACGTTTCAGCAATTTTTGTGTGAACTGTAGCGACTCATGGTTTATCGATAGCTGCATCGGGTGTAAGGATTGCATCTATTGTTGCAACCTGGTAAATAAACAATACTGCTTCATGAACCAAGAGCTCACAAAAGAAGAGTACCAAGAGAAACTGAAACTCGTGACGAAAGATCAAAAAATTGCCGATAGAAGAGAAACATTTCAGAATTTCCTGAGGAAAAATCCAAAGAAGTTTATGCACGGGACACAGATAGAGAATTCGACGGGCGACGATCTCTACAATGTGAAAAATGTGAAATCCAGTTTCAGTATTATCGAGTCAGAAGATTGTGCTTATTGCGACCTCCTCTTGAAAGCAAAAAACTGTATGGATATCTCCTCTTTCGGGGAAAATATTGCCTGGATGTATGAATCCTGCAGCACAGGGCTCAATACCCAGAATTGCTCTTTTGGGGTGACCAATGTCCTCAATTGCAGTAATCTCCTCTATTGTTCTATCGCATATAGTTCTCGTAATTGTTTCGGATGTATCAGTCTCAAACAAAAAGCAGAACATCTGATCATGAATAAATCATATTCTGAACATGAATATGATACGCTTTGCTCAAAGATCGCGAGTCATATGCAGAGTACATGAGAATGGGGTGAATTCTTCCCGCATGAAGTGAGCCCATTCGGATACAATGAAACAGTCGCGAATGAATACTTTCCTATGACAGAAGAAGCAGTAAAGGAAAAATGATGGAATTGGTATGATGGTGAGAATAAAAATACGTATATGGGTACTTTTTATACACCACTTCCAACCAGAGAATATGATGAAAAAATTGTCGGGTATGATGTAGCACAAAAAAACATTGATAAAGTGAACGCCTGAATCCTCCAGTGCGAAGTAACCGGGAAACCATTTAAAATCATCAAACAAGAACTCGCTTTCTATATCGAGAATGGTCTTCCATTGCCAACCAAACATCCTGACGTGCGACATCAAGAGCGCATGGAAATACGAAATCCTCGCACCCTTTATGAGAGAAAATGTGATGAATGCAGTGCAAAAATCATCACGACCTATAGCCCAGAAAGACCGGAAAAAATCCTCTGTGAAACTTGTTATCGAAAAATAGTTTATTAATTTATTTCTCTATGACCTTCATTCCTCCAGATGAAAAAATAGTTGAGACAAAAAAATGCCTCATCACGTGAGTAGATGTTTTTATCACCGATCGTGATATCAATTTTTATGATAAGATATCCCCTGTCATAGGAGGCAAGAAATATGCGGTTCCGACACCCACACTTTCTCCCGATGAGCGATGTCGGAGACGTACGGTACACCGAAATGAATCAAAACTCTACAATGCCAAATCAGCTCTCAGCGGCAAGCTAATTGTCACACTCTATGCGCCTCGAGAAGATCTAAAGTCTGTCCTCCGGGAAGAATGGTTTTCTGATGAATGGGATCCTCTGGAGTATGCTCGCAACTACCACACCAACGGAACATTCTTTGACCAATTTGGAGCTCTCCAAAAGCCAATCCCTCGCGCAGCAACGGTAACTATGGGCAATGAAAATTCAGAGTTCACGACCGGAACGGGCTATTGTAAAAATTGCTACCTCATCAACTCCTCAGAATACTGCGAACGATGCTACTACGGCAAGCTTCTCCAGAGCTCAAAAGATATCATCGATAGTAGCTATATCTACGATTCAGAAATGCTCTATGAGTGTTTCAATTGTGAGAAATGTTTCGGTTGTTATTATTCAACAAATTCGAAAAACTGCCGTGATTGCTATTTCGTGAAAAACTGTACCGGGTGCAGCAATTGTTTCATGTGTACGAATCTCGTCGGAAAAGAATATCACTTCAAGAACCAGCCGCTTTCAAAGGAAGACTATAAGAAAAAACTCGCTGAATCGAAACTGAGCGATATAGCTCTCGTCAGGAAAGTGCATGAATATTTCCACGATTACGCGAGCACTTTTCCAGTCAAATATGCCGAGATATTGAACTCTGAAAATTGCGTCTGAGATTTCATCATCAATTCCAAAAATTGCATCGAGTGCTACGATGTCTCGGATTCTGAGAATTGCAAATACGTGCACGTGTGAGTCCACGGGAAAGATCTGATGGATTCTTCGAATATGTATATCAATCCTTCATGGTGCCTGGAAACACTCTGAACTATCGAGGTCAGTAATATCCTCTACTGTCTCTATGTGTTCCATTCTCGGAATCTCCTCTACTCTGAACAGTGCTTCTCCTGCCAGGACTGTTTCGGATGTATCGGCCTCCGGAATCAGAAGCACTGCATAGGAAATAAACCCTATTCGATCGCAGAATACGAGGAAACAGTTGGGAAAATCATCAATCATATGCAGACAACTGGTGAATGGGGCGAATTCTTCCCAGCCGAGCTCTCCCCTTTTGGATACAACGAATCCGTGGCATACGATTATTTTCCTCTCTCAGAAAATGAAGCAAAAAAGAGAGGTTTTTCTTGGCACGAAGGTGAAAATAAGAATACCTATGTCGGACCTTTTTATACCCCTCTTCCGATTGAAGAGTATGATGAAAAAATAGTAGGATTTGAAACAGCTGAAAAGAATATCAACGCTCTCCTCGCAGGAATAATCGAATGTGGGGTGACAAAAAAACCATTTAAGATCATCAAACAAGAGCTCGTTTTCTACATCGAGAATCATCTCCCAATTCCAACGAAGCATCCAGATCAGAGGCACAAAGATCGCATGAGTCAGAGAAATCCTAGACATCTGACAGAGAGAGCATGCAGTGAATGTGGCATGAAAGTTATGACTACCTATCCAGAAAGTCAGCCAGAAAAGATCCTCTGTGAAGGGTGCTATCGTAAAATAGTTTATTAATTTATCTTATGTGAATTGCTACAACAGAAGATATTGCCATAGATAGAGCTTTTTCTACGGAATTAACAATATTACAAAATGAAGGGCATAGAGATTATCCAGAAACAAGAGACTGGCTTGAAAATGAAATACGAGATAATCATCCTTCAGATTATTCTGCAATAAAGAATAGAATTTGAGAATATTGAGATCGAGTAAATTATCTATTATAATAAATTTTATGTTTATCCCTCCAGGTGAGAAAATCATCGAAGCCAAAAAATGCCGACTTTCTGGCAAGGAATTTCACGTAACAGATAAAGATATCGAACTCTTGGAGAAAGTATCTCCTGTTTTCGGTGGAATAAAATACAGTATACCTACGCCGACGCTTTCACCAGAAGAACGCCAGAAAAGACGGCTCTCTTTTCGAAACGAGCGCAAGATGTACAAGAGGAAATGTGACCTCACCGGCAAGGAAATCATCTCCATATTTTCACCGGATAAAGAATACAAAGTCTACGATCAAAAGGTCTGGTGGAGCGATGATTGGAACCCTCTCGACTATGGGAGAAAATTTGATTTCGAGAGAAATTTCATCGACCAATTCAGAGAACTATTTCTAGCCGTTCCAAAACTTTCACTCTATAGTGTCAATTGTACAAATTCCGACTATACGAATTTCACAATCAACTCGAAAGATTGTTATCTGTGTGTTGGAACGACAAACAGCGAAGAGGTGCTGTATTCCAATTTTGTCCGCGATTGCAAAAATGCTCTTGATTCTACTTTCTGCTATGAATCGGAGCTCATCTATTACGGGATGGATCTGACACGGTGTTACAATTGTTTTTATGCGAAGAATTCCGTGAATTGCAGGGATTGTTTTGGCATCGAGGAATGTGAGAATTGCCATCATTGTATCGGTTGTTATGGCCTCAAAGACAGAGAATTTCATGTCTTCAATAAACCTGTCGCGAAAGAGACTTTTGAAAACATCTGGCAAAAATGATTGGAACAGGGATGATCTCTCCAGATACTCGCTGATCTCAAATCACTCCGAGAGAATAAAGTGGTAAAAAATATGCATCTTATCAACTGCGAAAACTGCTACGGAGACCAAGTCGAAAATGGAAAAAATGGTTTCATGTGTTTTGATGCAAAAAATATCGAAAACGCTCGCTATGTCTATTTTAGCCCAAAGAATATCAACACGATTGATGTCACCTATACTGCACCAACTGGATTAGAATACTGTGGTGAATGCTGCTCAACGCTCGCAAATAATTGTTTTGCTGTATTTCAGGTTTCGGGAACATCCCATGCCTATTATTCGATTTGAAGCCATAACTGCGAGCATATTTTCTGATGCGCGAGCATGAAAAAAGGAAAAAATATCATCATGAATACTCCTTATTCGGTAGCAGAATATGATGCACTCTGTGGAAAAATCGCCGATCATATGAAGTCTACAAAAGAATGGGGAGAATTTTTCCCGACAGAGCTCGCAACTTTTGGTTACAATGAAACCGTCGCATACGAATATTTCCCTATGACAGAAGAAGCAGTGAGAGAGAAATGATGGAATTGGTACGAGGGAGAAAATAAAAATACCTATATTTGAGAACACTATCTAGTACTTCCCACCAGAGAATATGATGAAAAAATTGTCGGTTATGACGTAGCACAGAAAAATATCGATGATGTATTGAATGGGATATTAGAGTGTGAGGTGACAAAAAAACCATTTAAGATCATCAAACAAGAACTCGCATTTTATATCGAAAATCATCTCCCCCTACCTACAAAACATCCAGATCAGAGACATAAAGAGAGGATGGCACTTCGAAATCCTCGCGAACTCCACGAGAGAATCTGCCCTGAATGCAGGAAACAGATGATCACAACCTATGGACCTGAAAGACCAGAAAGAGTTGTTTGCGAAGATTGTTATCGAAAATTAGTCTACTAGAGCTTCAAAATATACAGTTATAAATGTACAATGTATAATGAAGGATTTTGAAGACTATTTAAATCTTCCACTGCACATTAATCAATCACGCATTGAACATTATTATCCCACTATATCGTAGTGGGCTTCTTTATCGAGGACTTTGGCGACTGAATTAACTTTTGGATCATAGTAGCTGATCATGAGCTCGATAAGCTGGTCTTTTGTGAGAACTTCTGAACGGAGACCAACAAATTCTAGACTTCCCTTCACCATGCTGGCTTTCTCGGTAAGACGCTTCCTGAGATATGCCACTCGTGCGAGATTTTGACGTGCTTCAGCGTATGTAACAGTCTGGCTCACACCGGCAAAGAAACTCTTCACGATCTGGAACATACCCCGAGGAGCCACGCTCTGGTTATCAACCTCATCATGCGGGATGATCACGTAAAACTCTTTTTTCATGATCTGAGCGACATTGACGAGATTTGTGAGAAACTCTATATATCGTTCTGATTGATCTTTCAAGAGAAGATTTTTCTGACCTGCTGTTATCGTTTTCAGACGATTGAGGTATCCCTCGATATCCACTTTGAGTGACCGTATCAGAATCTGGATAGGAAACTGGAGAGCATTGAGAAAGTGCTGAAATGAATAGATGATGGAATCCTGTTCCGCCTCTGATTTGAGGAGAAAATTCACTGCCTCGACCTTGAGGACGATACGGGCTGAACCATCTTTCATGATGACAATGTTGTCACGGATTTCAGAAAAAGGAAGGTAGCGCTGTGTAGAATCGTCTGGGTGGGTCACTTTTTTTGGCTTTACTGAAGCAGCTGTAGTATCTTTCCCAGGCTTTATCATCTGTGAAGAGTTCTCTACAGGTGTTTTTTGAGTCTTTTTTTTGCCAAGAAATGTATCAAGAGGATTTTTCATATTTTTAGAGCTTTTTGACTTGTTCAGCCAGTTTTGAGGTGTTTTTTGTATGTTTATTTCATTTTTCAACGAATGTCTCTGACTGCACATACCCGATTTCGAGTGGTGAATAACTATCTACCCCCCGAATCCACATCCGACCTTGTCCGTTATCTCCATTACCGTTGATCTTGTAACGAGCGAGATTGAGCATAAAAGGCAGAAAAGTCATCTCATGGGTACGGAATTTGGCAACAACGAAACAAATCCCGATAATGATAACACAGATGATGAAAAGCGGGGTATTTGGTATAGTGCCCTGAAACTTGTTAAAAAGCCCAAAAGCGAGGATAACTCAGACGATGATAATGCCCATTTGACGCAGACTAAGGTCAAAAATGATGGTATCTTCGTTTTCGATCTGAATGGGAATCTTGTACTGCATAGAGCAATTCTGCCATAGATTTGCAAAAAAAGCAAAGATTATATCATCTTTTCATGCCAAAAACACTCATCCTCCATGACACCTTTCTGTATCG
>CAZWBM010000003.1:0-17096 GCA_964632405.1 uncultured Candidatus Peribacteria bacterium
GAGGCGGGTGGAGAGAATCAGGCGGAGGAGCGTGGATTGAAGAATTTTTCAGAGGATTGATGTAGTTATATTTGACAAAGTATAAAACAATCCATAATAATTTTATGGATTCTGGTCTTTCTCGCTACATCGCTGAATATGGAGGCAAACACGGGGGGCTTCTTTTTGCACGGGATAAGTGAGTCAATGTACCAGATATCTCCATATGGAAAAATGGTGAAAGCCCGAATTTTCCAAAAATACACAGAATCTGCAATGAAGCAGCCATGCGAACCGGAAAAATTATCATCCGCACAAGTGTTCCAGACGACTGGAGAGGAGTTATAGATCAGATGCCTACGAAGAAATTTTCAATACTTGGAATATTAAAATGAGATTTGGAGGGAAAAATACAAGAATGGATTGCAGATATGCAAACGATACTCGAAGAAGATGCATTTTATGTCAAAGAACATGTTCAGTGGGAAGGCACGCACTATGACACAAAAGATGTTACATTTTCCATCTCCCCTTATTATGGCGATTTTACTGGCATGAGTACAGAGCATCCAAATTTTGAAGATGGACTTCTTATTGATGCACAAGAGACTGAGCTAAAAGATGATGAACATCACAGATACGATATATTCAAGTGACAGAGGATAGATGATCCTAATAGATCAGATAAATGGTTAAGAGATAGAAGTACTCTCGATAGTGTTACATTGTTGAGAGAAAATGGCTTGAGAGTGAGAGAAAAAATAAGGGATTTATGAGTAGATGAAGATATGACTTATCAATTTGAGTTTTGTTGGGATCAAACTGATTACAAACCTGTCCTACTACAAATCCGGGAATTTACTCCAAAAAATCCACTGATCTTAAATGATGGAGTAACACCAAATCTACGTTATTTTATGGGAAATAATGGTAGCCCTATAACGTTGCCTATTTCCAACTAGATTTATTTGATCAAAAGGAAAAGCCATATGCAGGATTCATCGAACATGGTTTTTGACAGAAACGACAATGGGATCTTAAGAACAATGCGAAATGAATCATAGTAACAGTACAATCATGTTTATCTCATATTCTCGCTCAGCCAACTATCAGTACTATAAAACGTGGATGATTTGCTCTTTTGGATATTCAGCATAGAGGTGGTATTCTCAATCCTGCAAAACCAATTACTGTCTTTCATAACCCGGAAAGTGGAATTGAATGGACACAGGAAAAATAAAAAATCTCCAGCAATGGAGATTTTTTTCGATATCTTTGGTGGCGGGGGCTGGGATCGAACCAGCGACCTTCAGATTATGAGCCTGACGAGCTACCACTGCTCTACCCCGCGACAGGTATTTACACTGTATGAAAATATCCTAAATGTCAAAGAATGACAATGGTGCCAATGGGTGGAGTCGAACCGCCGACCACAGGGTTATGAGTCCTGTGCTCTACCGCTGAGCTACATTGGCACGAGAGGAATAGTAGGGATTTTCCGAAAAAGGCAACCCTTTACGAGATAAATCGGATTATGAGAGGATACTGATAATTCTCCCCTTCGAGATGTCGGAGAAAACCCATAATCATAAGAACCAACCAGGTCACGAGAACAACTGGAAGGAGGATAAGACCTATGAGTATAGCTATCAAAAGAGAAGCAATGAAAACATAGATGATGAAACTGAGATTGAAATTGATGATTTCATAGCATGTCTTTTTTTCGAGTTCAGAAAGCTGGTCTTTGCGGATCAGGAAATAAGCAAGGACGAGTATGATTCCGAGTGTTCCTCCTGAGAGGATATTCCCGACGAGGTGAAGTATACCGAGCATCTTGACTCCTTCTTTCGGAGCAACAGGAGTGGTGAGAGTCTTCGGAGAAGAAGAACTCTTTTTAGTGTTTGTTTTTTTCATAGAGAAATACTAGGGAAAGCTCTCCGGAAGTCAAAAAAATCCATTATTTCTTCTCTTTTATCTTTTCTTTTTTATCTATACTACAGTCATGCTCGATCCAAATTTTATCCCTCCGAAACCGCGTGTAGCAGAAACCGAAACCAAAAGAAGGATCACGATCATCGAATCGCTCATTCCTGAGCTTTCGCAATATTGTAATGCCCTACTCCTGACCGGTTCGATGGCCTATGGTCAGGATTATAGTGTGACGCCGGAGTCCGATATCGATCTCCAGTTTCTCATAACACCAGACATGGTGGGCAAATTGGCCTCATATAAATACTTCCAGAAATATAATATCGCTCGTATAGAGAAATGATTCCGAGAAGGTATATTCCAACAGTTCACGCTCAATTTCATCTGCAAGGAAGTATCTATCGAATGTCATTTCTGGGATGAAAAAACCTACAAAGACATACTCCTCTACAAACGAGATAATGTGATACGACTGCGGTCACAAACAAAAAAGATTTCCCGAGATCACTCCTATAGTTTTGGTGGAGAGGAAGATGTCACGGAATATTCCGATTACAAAAAAGATGATTACAATGTCTGAGTTTTCCCGGCATACAAGATAAAAAATAAAAAAATATTTCTCTCTCGGCCCATCACAAATATACTAGGAAATGCCATCGTGCTCTTCGATGATTGCGATATCTCTACTATCATCAATGAATGTCGGGCTATCACAGAAAGTAAAATGGAGGAAGCAATCCATGAAGAGTGAAAAACCTATTCAATTTTTGATACCCTCCCTGGGAAAAACAAGGTCGCCGAAGACGTCAAAATAATGCTTATTTAATTTCGATCTATGTACTCTCCTTCCACAACTATTCTCTCTCGCTATGCCGATGTCCTGGTGAATTTCGCGCTTGGTAGCTGACAGGGTATCAAACCAGGTGAGGTCGTCCTCCTCTGTGTCCCAGAATGTGCACGGCCGATGCTCCAGCCTCTCCATGATGCAGTACTGAAATCTGGTGGACATCCTATCGTCGATATCATCCCCGACGGGCTCCAGAGAAGTTTTTTCGAACATGCTAATGATAACCAAATTGCCTATCGTCCGATGAAGCGTCTCCTCTCCACAGTCGAAGATTGTGATCACCGTCTCTACATCATCGCCGAACATGAAAAATACGAACTTGCGGGTATCAATACTGAAAAAGTGATGAACCGATTTAAGACTATCAAACCGTATCGAGAAGCAATGCAAAAAAAAGAAAATGAAGGGAAATTTACCTGGACATTGGGACTCTTCTGAACCCCGGCGATGGCCAGCTTTGCTGGGATGTCGCTCGAAGAATATTGGAACGAGATCATCCACGCATGCTTCCTCGATAATGAAGAACCGATTAAGCGATGGCAAGAAACGGAAGCTACACTTCGTACGCTTTCGAAGAAACTGACCGATATGCAGATTGAATGGGTTCATGTACTATGAGAAGACGTCGATCTGAAAGTAAAAATCGGAGAAAAGAGAAAATGGCTAGCAGGAAGCGGTCGAAACATCCCCAGTTTCGAAGTATTCACGAGTCCAGATTGGCGAGGAACAACAGGATGGATCCGCTACAATATGCCCCTCTCCTATCAAAGCAATATCATCAAGTGAATCCGATTAGAGTTCCAGGACGGTCTCGTAGTCAATGCCACAGCGACAGAAAATGAGTGACTCCTGAAAGAAATGATCGCTCAAAAAGACGCCAATAAAGCTGGAGAATTCTCGCTCACAGATAAACGGCTTTCGAGAATCACGAAATTCATGGGAGAAACGCTCTATGATGAAAATGTTGGTGGGCCATTCGGGAATACCCATATCGCTCTTGGTATGGCCTACAAAGATGCCTACACTGGCGATGTCGCAAATACGACAAACGAAGAATGGGAACGCCTGGGTTACAATGACAGCGTTATCCATACCGATATGATGAGCACAACTGATCGCACTGTTACAGCCACATTATGAGATGGAACTGAAAAAATCATCTACCAGAATGGAGAGTTTGTTATCTAGTATGGACGAAATGAAACAAAATACCCCTGAAGTATATCTTTGCTCTTGTCCGGCACATATACCTCTGAGTTTTGGAGCTCATACATGGTTTGTTCTAAACGAAGGATGAAAACTCTCACGATATGAAGTACTTTTTCGAAAAAATAAGGATACTGCGATGTGATATATACATATCAACAATAGTTTGTCTTTTGATGGTTTAGGGATAGTACCCCTAATAGAGAGCTGGAGATGGAAAACAAAAGTGGTGGATAGCATCTCTGGAGAAGTGGCAGAAAAAATCATTGCAAAGATCCAGGAAAGTCCAAAAAAATATCCTCATCTGCAAAAATACAGAATTACAGGACCGAACAGCAATACATACACACAGTGGATTCTGGATCAATTCCCAGAATGGAAAGTGAAATTACCGAGAAACGCTTTCTGAAAAAATTATACATAAAATCTCTAGGATTTTTTCAATTTAGCAATTTTCTGAAGCACTTTTTCCCGGACAGAGAATTGTCGAATAAGATTATCCATACGAACAGGGTTCCAAAATTTATTCAAAAAAACTGCTCCATCCACTGGTACAGATAATCAAATTCGTGCTCTCGTCTCACTTATCAATAATTGAGCTTTTCTTTTACTTTGAAAAGATAGGTCCCGTTCGCCTCTCACTACCTGATCATCGAAAGTACTTAATATGCCTCGACTTTCCTCCAAATCACCACGATCGCCTGGATTTACATTTCACTTTACAGTAACTCGTCGAGTCGTATCAAGGAGAGAGGTAATGAATTGAGTCGCATGAAATTTTCAGATAACGGCATCCGTACATCCAATAGATCTGAGATAATCAGTCACAGTAAAATTTCCATTATTTTTGTAAGCAAAATGAATGCAAAAAGGATTTTTTCCTTCAGGGTTGCAGGGGCAACCAATTATGGCACTTCGGACAGCTCCAACTCAACCATGATTCCAGAGAAGCTCATGTCTATGGTCACACGGAGATGAACGAAAATCAACTGAATCCAAGCTAATGTTGCTAGAAAGGCACATATTACATTATAATAAAATAAATTATTAAAATGCAAGTTTTCTAATCCTATTTCTTGAGTAAATCGCGTATCTCTGTGAGTAGTAATTCAGATTTTGTATCCTCTACAGGCGCTGGTAAAGCCTCTTGTTTTTTTTGGAATTTTGCCATAGCTTTAATCACAAGGAAGATACAAAATGCGATAATCAGAAAATCCACAAATGCTTGCAGAAAGCTTCACCAATTCAGTGATACAGCTGGGATTGCTTTTTGGATTCCAGGAATTTCTTCGACAGCTTTTCGGATAATGATTTTGTAATCAGTGAAATTAATACTTCCAGTAAATACAGCAATAATAGGCATGATGATATCGCTCACAAGCGAAGTAACGATTTTTCCGAAAGCTCCTCCGATAACGACTCACACAGCCAGATCGACGACATTTCCTCGCATCGCAAACGATTTGAATTCTTCGATAAATGACATAGAGGGAAATAAATAAGTATACAAAAATCATAATCAAGAATCCGAGAATGCAAGAGGACACAGAATCACTCTGTATTGTATTTTAGAGGACTTCTGTACCATTTTTACAAATATTTCTATGGAACATTCCCTCTCTTCCTACAGCCGAGCGATCTGGAATCGAATCGTGCATGCTTGGTCACTGGATCTACGCTCATTGTCACTTTTCCGAGTCGGTCTCGCTCTGATCGTCATAGGTGATCTCCTCCTCAGGAGTCGCTATATGGTTGAGCATTATACAGACATGGGTGTTTTTCCACGAAAAGCATTTATCGAGCTCTGGGAAAGCCCAACAGTATGGACCATACACACTGCCAATGGACAGCTCTGGTTCCAGATTCTTATATTTGCAGTACATGGACTTTTCGCACTCTGGCTCCTTCTGGGTTATCGTACAAAAATAGCAACGATTTTTATCTGGATCCTCACTGTCTCACTCCATAACAGAAACATGACCATTAACTCCGGAGCTGATGATCTCCTACGGCTCGTGCTTTTTTGGTCGATGTTTCTGCCGCTTGATCGATATTGGTCATGGGACAAGAATAGATACGCTCTCCCCTCTCTGACGCAGATATGCACGATCGGAACAATTGCTTTCATAACACAACAAGTCTTCCTCTACTGGGTTACCGCCTATATGAAGCTCTGACCAGAGTGGTATATCACACATTCAGCCGTGTATGAAATTTTATCCCTCGAGACTTTCCGTCTTCCATTTTGAGCTCTACTCTATACCCATCCAGGTTTTTTGCGTTTTCTCTCAGGAGCCAGTATGTTTGCTGAATTTATAGGACCTCTTCTCCTGATAGCTCCACTTTTCCATACTCGAGCTAGGTATCTCGGTATCTTAGCAATAGGATTCCTTCATATAGGTATTTTGACACATATAGGTGTAGGCATTTTCCCTTGGGTATCTATGATAGCACTGCTCACCTTTCTTCCATCAAACTTCTGGGACAAAATGCTACCAAGATGGCAACCACGATGAGAAGCGACTGTCTACTATGACAACCACTGCTGACTCTGCACACGATGGATACGGATAATCCAAAACTTCGGAATCCTCGTAGGAGTAAAATATGTAGGACTCGAGGATGCTCCAGAGCAAATCAAGAAACTCTCTACAGAACATGACATGTGGGTCATTCAGAGGGGTAGGAAAAAATCTCTCGGATATGATGGTTTTGTCGAGCTCTTGAAGCAATCCTGGATTGGAAGAATTTTTGTCTGGTTACTTTCTTGGAAAATCTCTCTCGTGATTGGTCGCCTCATTTACGGTATTATTTCCGGTCAGAGAAAATTCTGTACTCTTCCAAAACCTATACTACCATATTCAAAAAAGAAATTCTGGGCAATAATCGGAGGGATTATCTGCGGGATCTCGCTCTATAGTGTGCTGGGGATGAATCTTGGAGTGATGAGTTGTGGTCGGAGCTGGTCAGGATTTTTTCGCACATGGCCACTGAGTGCCGCGAGTCTCCTATCAGAGAGGAAAACCCATATATTCGAAAAAAATATCGGAGAAGCAGAACATAGTGGATGGTTCGGAGAAAATTTCTCTGCACCGAGAAAACCAAACGCCTGTACAAAAGTAGATGGGAGAGTATTTGATTTTGTAGAAAATAACCGCATTCTCAAAAAACTCTTCGCATGGCATATAACTTTTCTGCATTCTTGGAATTTCATTCCTCGCATTGATCAATATTGGGGAATGTTTGCACCGGATCCGGCAAATATAGATTATTGGCTCGTGATCGATGGAGAACTGACGGCTCGGAACGATCCAACAAAGAAAATAGAGAGGGACCTCTGGAAAGATTACGCTCTTGGAAAAAAATCAAACGGTCGTGTATCATGTGAAAAACCCGATGATCTCCACAAATTGAGTGTCTCTGACCGATGGAGAAAATATGTCTACAATCTCCTGGGAGAATACAACGACCAGAGATTCAAGAAATATTTCGCAGAATCATGGTGTCGTCGGTATAATCAAGATGAGAATAGCCCTTATATTCTTGAGAGGTTTACGATCTATAGTATGTCACAGACGATTGGTCAGAACTATAGTCGATCGGCAGTACAAAAACAACCTGTATGGCAACACTGTTGTCTGAAAAATGGATGCTTCACATCTATTGAGACGGCCCCTCCAGTGAAATAATACCACTTCCTAAAACTCGTTCCCCCTCATAGAGAGCACATACTTGGCCTGGGGTGATAGCTCTCTGAGGAGTATCGAACTGGACATATATTTTCTCATCTCAAAGAGTCAGGGTGCAAGGCTGTGGTTCTTGTCGATACCGTATCTGAGCGGAGCAAGTGAGAGGAAAGGTCATCTCCTGAAGCCAATTCATATCTGCCAGGAGACATACCTTTTGGAAAAGCTCTGCATCATTCTCTTCGCCAACAATAATCGTATTGGTTATGACATCTTTCTCGAGAACATAGAGTGCTGCTCATCCTCCCACACCGATACCTTTTCTCTGACCGATCGTATATTGAAATGCTCCATCATGCTCACCAATGACAGTACCATTTTTATCTTTTATGGGGCCTTTTTGCGTCGGAATATGAGACTTGAGAAAGCTCGCAAAATCAACTTTTCCTACAAAACAGAGTCCTTGTGAATCTTTTCGCTCTGCATTTGGCAATCCAGCTCGTCGAGCAATATCTCGGACCTCAGATTTGAGGAGGTGACCTATGGGAAAAAGTGTTTGATCGAGTTGTTCACGTGTAAGAGCAGACAGGAAATAGCTCTGGTCTTTCTCAGGATCGACTCAGCGGAGTAAATGCAGGCCATTATCATCATGTATCCTCGCATAATGACCTGTCGCCACGATATCATATCCGTATGTGAGCGCTTCTCGGCGAAAAAGGTCAAATTTGATCCAGGTATTGCAGAAAACATCAGGATTGGGTGTGAGTCATTTTTTATATCATTCAAAGATGTACTGCAAGACTCTTTTTTCGTACTCTTCGATAAAATCAAAGGTGAAAAAAGGAATCCCCAAATATTCAGCCACTTCTCGTGCCGCTGCCATATCGACACGAGTCGGACAAGAATCATCTTCTGTCAGATAATTGATCATAAATCCAGCACTCACATCATATCCCTGCTCTCGGAGGAGGTAAGCAGAGACTGCGGAATCTACTCCACCTGAGAGTCAGACAAGGACTTTTTTTGATCACATACTATTGGTCGACATAGCCCGCAGCTTGAGTGGTAAACATTTCCTCATAGAGTCACTTATGGGCCATGAGTTCATGATGCGATCCTTGCTCTACGATCCTGCCATGCTGGAGGACGATGATGCTGTCTGCTTTTCGCACAGTCGCAAAACGATGTGACACAATGAGCATGGTAGTATCCTCTGCGAGGGCATAGAGCTGATCGAAGACGCGTGATTCTGCGAGAGCATCGAGCGCACTTGTTGGTTCATCGAGGATGATAAATTTTGGCTCGGCAAACATGCAACGAGCAATACCGATCTTTTGCCACTCACCCCCGGAAAGATCCACGCCATCAGTAAAATCTGTCGAGAGCATGGTGTTTTCTTTGCGTGGAAGTTTTTCAACAAGGCCCTTGGCATCAGCACGATTCAGTGCTTCAGATACACGATTTGTATCATCTCTCAGAGAAATGCGAGAGAGGGCGACATTTTCTGTCACGGTAAACCAATACCGTGCGAAGTACTGGAAGAGAACTCACCAGAGATGATAGTATGTTTTCAGATCTATCTCTCGGATGTCGATATCGTTGACGAGGATTTGTCCTTCTTGAATATCATAGAAACGTGCTAGGAGCTTGATAATTGTCGTCTTTCCAGCTCCATTTTCTCCGATAAGCGCTACTCTCTTTCCAGCCTCTATCACAAAAGAGAGTTGATCGAGAACTTTCTCAGTACTCTTTGGATAAGAAAAAGAGACATTGCGGAATTCTATTTTCGGAGCCTGATCTGGAACGACTGTATGGGAACGAGTTTTATCGATAATATCCGGAAGCTCAAAAATCCTCCTCAGATCAAAAACATAGAGTCCATTTTCGTAGAGAGATGCGAGATTCATCTGAAAAGAAGCGAAATATCCACCGATAGTCCCGAGGCTTCCCAGAAGAAAAGAGTATTGAGCCAGAAGTATCTCTCGCGTGAGGAGTTGGGAGAGGAGAAATACATGAAGTCCTACAGAAATACCCGCAGACAAAATGCCCGAAGCGCTCAGAGATATATATTTACGGTTCAGTTTTCCTACAAATTTCCGAGTAAATATGTTGTATGCCTCCCTGTACTTACCAGCGATATATTCTCCAAAGCCATAGATCTTTGATTCTCTGACAACTTCACGATTTTTGAACCCATCGAGGGCATGGTCAGCTTGTTTTTTTTCGTCACCATTTGAGAGCCATATTCCCCACATGTCTGAGCCAAAATGAATACTGATGAAATAATCGAGAATGACAGGCACCAATATTGCTACGAGTATCCACCAGGCGATCTGGATAAAAAGTCAGGAGATCAGGAGGATACCGATAGTCTGGGAGAGAAGACTAAGAGAGCTCTGTACGAAACTCATAACTCGCCATGCTAGAGCATCTTCTATTTTTTTTATGTCCGACTGAAATGTAGGATCCTCGTGATACGGCATGTCTATTTCTGCCAATCGAGAGAGAAAATCTCCATAGATGTGCTCGTCCGAGACATACCGGAGACGGAACCAGAAAAAGTTTGAACCGAGGTCTGCTAACTGACGAGAGATCGTCGCGACGAGGGCTACTACGATCCAGAAAATAAGCATCTGGGAAAAACTGGTTCCATCAAGAGAGATGATAGAAACTGCTTCCGAGAGTATCTGCGCCAGAGCATATGTCTGAGCTATGGGAAGAAGACTCTGAGCAACATAAGAAATCGCCAAACCCGTATACCAAAAAGGAGCTACGCGGAATGTACGTCTCGTAATCCAGAGAAATGTCGTTAAGAGATCACGAAGTTTCATAGAAGATTATTATACTTATTTCTCACTTTTTGAGAAACTTTTCAAATAAAAATCCCAGACGAATCTGAGATTCTTTATGAATATAATTGCACTTCGACTCGTAAACTTGCTCAGTGCATTCGATTCGTAGGTGAAATGGTCGAAGACCATGAGTGAGGACACATTCTGTAGGATAGAATAATGTCTCATGTCCGAATCGAATGGCGGAGGGACTGAGATTCGAACTCAGGGTGACTTGCGCCACGACAGTTTTCAAGACTGTTGCATTAAACCGCTCTGCCATCCCTCCATGACAATGTGAGGGCATTGTAGAAAAAACTCCCCCCCTGTCAAAGAAATATTCTCATGTAGGACTCTAAGGGGTACCATGCTCTCTCAGAAAGTAAAGAGACCCGAAGTTTTCATACCTTAGGATTGCTATATACTACGCCTCGTCCTTTACTTTATAAATATATCCAACTATGGACAAACATAATCACTCACTGGTCTACGCTGCTATCGCTGGTAGTACGATTATCTCAATCGTTGCAAACTATTTCATGATCCAGAAACCACAAATCGATCAAGTCGGTGGTCGTGCAAATTACGCACTCTATCAAAAAATGGTAGACAACCCAAAATACGCTGAAAATGTGAAGCAATCTCTCGAGTCTCAGGAAAAGATGCTCAATGGCGAACAACCAACTGATACGGCTCAACCAACAGCTGAGCCAAAGACGACAGGAACAATCACCCAGGATGATATAGCACAGATCACAAAGAGCACCTATATACGAGGTGATGCTTCAGCGCAGATCCTCTGGGTAGAATACTCTGACCTCGAGTGTCCTTTCTGTAAGCGTCTTCATGATTCTGGAGCAATCAAAAATCTCGAAACAAAATACGGAGACAAGCTCGCATTTGCTTTTAAGCACTACCCTCTCCCATTCCATCCAACCGCTCTCCCAGCAGCTCAAAATGCTGAATGTGTCGGTGAAATCGGCGGGAGCGCGAAATTTTACGCTTTCGTAGAAGGAGTCTTCGTAAAAGGCACACCAACTCAGAGTGTTATCGATAGCGTCCTCAAGGAAATCGGTGTCGATGCGAAAAAAGTGAAGACATGTGTCGATGCTGGAAAATACAAGGACAAGATCAACGCAAGCCAGTCAGAAGGTTCTAGCAAATTCGGTGTCAATGGTACTCCAGGAAATGTTCTCATCAATACCAAAACTGGTAAATATGAAGTCATCTCAGGAGCTCAACCAGAAGCAAATTTCGATGCTGCCATAGCTCGTCTCTTGGCTGAATAGTTTTAAAATCCAGTCACAGAAAAACCCTCTGCAATTTGCAGAGGGTTTTTCTTATATTTGACTATTTATTTTTTAATATATAGTGATGTAAATTTAAAGGGCAATTATGCTTACAGAACTATTCTCAACTGGAATCGTGGTAAAACACCGTGTCGATTTTGCACACCGACTCAAGGATCATCCATGACTCTGTAGCAATCTCCATGGTCATACCTGGAGAATCAAAGTCAAAATTCAAGGAAAAGTAGATCAAATAACCGGTATGATAGTAGATTTTGGAGAGCTAAAAGGGCTTGTAAGAAAACATCTCGACGATAATTATGATCATTCAACTATTTTACAAAGATGAGACCTATACATAAAGATGATACAGTTTGATAAAAAACGTTTAACAGTCTTGGATCAACCACCGACTACAGAAGTACTGGCAGCAAGAATGGCGAAAGAAATACAATCAATATTAGATAAGAAATATAAGGGGGGACTTGAAATAAAATCTCTGGAACTCAGAGAGACCCCTTCAAACATTGTAGTCATAGAGAATGATGCCAGCTAATCCTTGCCAATTTCTCCAAAGGAAATAAGCTACTTGCGTGCTAAAAAAAGATAATTCAAAGAAAAAACTCCATACCCATATCCCCTCTTGCCCAGGGGTGTATCTGATGAAAAACAAAGATGGCACAACAATCTATATTGGGAAATCAAATAACCTGAAAGCTCGGGTAAAATCATATTTTATGGTTGGTGCCACGCTCAACTTTGCAAAGAAGAAAATGGTGAAATTGATCGAAAAAATCGACTTCATCGAAACAAAATCAGATATCGAAGCGCTGATGCTCGAAACAAATCTGATCAAGAAAAATCAACCAAAATACAATGTTCTCATGAAGGACGGGAAAAATCTCTCCTATATAAAAATCACAGACGATAAAATCCCTTGTCTTATACGGACTCGCCTCAAAACAAAACATGGACAATATTTCTGACCATACAGTCAGTATTTTGACACTTGAAGCTATGTCCGTTTTATCCGAAAACTCTTCCGACTCGGCAATCATGAGAAAATAGAGAAGTTCTGACCACCCTGCATGGATACCTATATCGGTCTCTGTCCTGGGCACTGTACCGGAGATGCTACGAAGATCCAGGTATACAAAGAGAGACTCTCACAGGCTCGAGATTTTCTCCTCGGGAAACAAGAAAAAGTCCTGGAAGAGCTCAGAGGGAAAATGCAGGAAGCGGCCTCCGAGAGAAACTATGAAGAGGCAGCAGACTATAAAAATATCATCACACAGATCGAATCAGCCGGAAACACACAAATCGTGAGAGATGCAATCGAGGGTGATGCTACTATCATGGTCATGCTCGAGAAATATAGCCAGGTATTCTTCTGTATCGTGGAAGTGAAAAACAGCATGATTGTCGGTGTCCATGAATACAAGCTCTCAAATCCTCTTGAAGAAACACCAGAAACGCTTGTGAGCCAAGCAATGATACAATATCTCTCAGAGGAAAATGTACGAGTTCTCTACACGGATCTCAATATAGCAAAGATGACTGATGCCAGAGAATATGCAAACTCGCAGAATATAAAAATACGACAGCCCTCACGTGGAGAGAAAGTACGGATTCTGGAATTCGCCCATACCAATCTCCTGAATTTCGCCTACCAAGAAGAGATGTCAGGCTTCAAAAATACGACACTCTCAAAAAAAACCATGCTCGAACTCCTGGAAAAGCTCGGATTCAAAACAAAAACACTGGAAAAGAAAAAAGAAATCATCTTCGAGTGTTTCGACATCTCGCACAGCCACGGCGAACATACTGTCGCAAGCAAATCAGTCCTCGTCAATGGTAAACCCGACCCGAAGCGCTATAAAAAATATAGGGTCAAAACCCTCGAAACAGGCAAGATAGATGACTTTGCTTCGATGGATGAGATACTCACGAGGCGTACACTGGGAGCGATACGAGGAGAGGATCCATGGCCTGACCTCATCATCATCGATGGCGGAAAAGGTCAGTTATCACATGCCCTAGAGGCAATTCAAAAAGCCTCCTGAGAAATAACTACTCTCCCCATTATTTCCCTCGCAAAAAGAATTGAGGAAGTATTTCTCCCGAAAAATTCAGACCCAATACTCCTCGAGAAATGATCTCCTGAGCTCATGATACTGCAGAAAATCCGTGATGAAGCACACCGCTTTGCGATCAATTATAATAGAAGCTCCAGAGAAAAATCCTACACCAAAACCCTTCTCGATGAGATCCCAGGAATCGGCCCTGTGGCACGTCGGAAAATCCTCTCGACTGTCTCAAAAATCGAAGAACTCTCCTCTTGGTCATTTGAAAAAACACAGAAAACTTTCGGAAAAAAGACCGCTGAAGCATTACAAAATCATGGACTTATTTCCGAGTAAGAGGTTTTTTTTGAACACTCGTCACTATCTGAAGAAGGATCAAAAAATGGACGAGTACCGGAATATTAAAAGAAAAATACAAACCAAAGAGCAGGAGAGAAATCTTCTTCCCCTGAGAGAGGTATCTGAGATTCTTGAATAAGAGAATGAGGAGGGTCAAAAGGAGTGGAGCTCCGAAATGCAGAGCAAAATCCAAAAAGACATTATGGCTCCTATCGATACGATACGCAGGGTCTTCATAGACAGAGAGAAGTGGGTGACGGAAATGCTCTGAAACAGTCAAGAAACCATCTGGACCATATCCGAAAAGGAAATGAGAGATATCATGTGTGAAAGCAGCAATACCGGTCTGCCAGAGATACCAACGCGCGATAAATCACTTCATTTTCTGGATCTCCAGGATATCTGAACCATACTCTCTCCAAGCAAAAATAATACTTACTCCGACTCACAGCCCCACTAAAATCCAGAAGATAAACTGATGTTTTTTTCTTGGGAAAATATGCTGTACAATGATCACCAAAACATAGAGAAAAAAGAATATCCAAGCGAGATAACTCCCCGTCCAATAGATCAGACATCCTCCCACGATCCAAAGAAGAATATCCCAGAGAGCCTTCTGTTCTCCTTTATGTGTAAACATAGTTTCATGAAGAAGAGGAAGCATCATGAGGACGAGTCCTGCCAAGTAATTGGGATTTCCAAGTGTTGAAAACGCCCGAGCCATATTGAGACGAGTTTCATAAAACGGTGTCAGTGGATCCAGCCCCATCTTCTGGAAAAGAGCATAGATCAAAACTCCAGCAAAACCTATAAAACTGAGATTCATGAGCTTTTTTCTCTCCTGAGGAGAGAGTGCTCTGAGGAGAAAGAAAACCCCAAACAATGCTGCATAAAAAAACCACCCATGATGCTTCTCAGGATTGCCAAAAGCAAAATAAGTATTGATGCCTAAATTAACCCAGAGAGACAAAGCCGTCCAGAGGAAAAATACACTCAAAGAGATGATGAAAATTCTAGAAATTCGAACCTTCTTCTCAAAGAATAAAGAAATAAAGTGAGCTAACAAAGCTCCTGTCATACAAAAGAGAAAAAATGTCACTTTTACTGACTCAAATCCTGACCAAGTGATGCCAGAAAATACACGGTGTACAAGAGATGATATATCAAACCCCACACCAGGCATATAGAGCCAAGCATAGATAAGAGGCGTGAACAAGAAAAGAATTTGGAGAAAAAAGAAACGAATTTTTTTCATATAGAGAGATTATAGGAAAGATGCGAGAACTGCAAAGAATCTCTCGATTTCATCACGAGTTGTATCAAAACCGATACTGAGACGTACAGTACTTGGAATACCAAGCATCGTGTGAAGAGGTTCACAGCAATGATGTCCAGATCGAACACAGATACCCTCTCACGCGAACATATCAGCGATGTCGTTGGCATGCTTGCCCGAAATAGCAAACGACCAAACTCAGAGAGTATTGTCTTTGTTTGAATGAAATACCTGGATTCACTTGCCTCAGAGACGCTCAAAAGAAGCATCCACCAAATGAATCATCTCTCAGTAGTTATCTCTTTTTTTTATATCAAGTTTTTCTAAATATTCTATTGCTGCACCGAGTGTCACTGCACCAGTAATATGGGGAGTCCCCGGTTCCCAACGATCAGGGATGCCTGCTTGTTCATAGCCCTCTTGTGAAACTCGATTAATTGCTCCTCCTCATCCGATAGGAGCCTGCCAAGCTTTTTGAAGTACTCTCCAGAGCGCGAGAACACCGATACCAGTATCAGCCATCATCTTATGTCCAGAGAAAACCATTGCATCACATTGGATATCTCGCATAGAAACAGGTCAGTGAAGAGCCATCTGTGTTGTATCGATGCAGAAGAGACGATCAGGACCAATAATTACTCTCACTTTTTCAAGAGGGTGAATAGCACCAGTTACATTGCTCGCATACTGAAAGCTTACAACCTTGACTGATGCATCGAGTTTTGATTGCAGGTCTTCCAGATCAATACAATAACTGCTATCGAGATTCACAAATACTACTTTTGCTCATACTCGCTCTGCCACCATCTGCCATGGAACAATATTTGCATGATGTTCTGAAACTGAAAGCAAAATGGTATCCCCCTTCCCCACCACACCATTTTGTTCGATAGCTAATGCCAGGATATTGAGAGCATACGTCGCAGAATAGGTATAGAGAACCTCCAGGGGCTCACAACCAATCCAACGTGCTACTACTTTCTTGGAATTCTCATACGCAACCATAGACGCCTCCGCGAGGTCATAATTCCCCCGTCCAATATTTGCATACGAGGAAAACTCAAACTGTTCACGAGCTTGAACAATTTCCTTCTTGCGAGGATGTGTCGAGGCGTAATCGAGATAGATAGTTTTTTTTTGATTCATGATAGATGTAATATACAGAAAAAAATATGATGGTAATACCTAAAGATTAAAAGCCATCAATAAATAATCTTGCAGGAAAAATACCACGATGACAAAAAACACAGTGCCCAATAAGGAGACTTTTGAATAGTTATCTTCGTGAGTTTCCCCCTTCATAAATACATAAGTGAGCTCATCCACAAATAAGCCTAGGCCAATGGCATAAACAATAACCGAATTAAATAAAATACCAAGGAAAATCCCACCTAACCCATACATATAATGATGAATTCTCACTTTCCCCAATGTAGGAGACGAAATTGGACACAGAAATACGAACACCCGCGTGATGATTATTGTGAGTAAAAATATGAGGAAAAAAGAAGAAAACATGGTGGCGAGTCTTGTTCTATCATGGAAGGTTTAATTCCCTGAGTTGGGCTGATATTCGAAGTATATACATTTTTGCAAAAGTACGAGAAAAATGAGTGACTTTCGTGATTTT
>CAZWBM010000003.1:17196-128539 GCA_964632405.1 uncultured Candidatus Peribacteria bacterium
GAAGTATATACATTTTTGCAAAAGTACGAGAAAAATGAGTGACTTTCGTGATTTTTCGACTATACTCCCGCGGTATGTCCCTGTATCAGTCCTACCGCCCGAAAAATTTCTCCGATGTTGTCGGACAGGATTTTGTGAAAAAAATTCTCGCAAATTCATGCAAAACCCGTACTTTTCATCACGGATATATATTTTTCTGATTCCATGGAATCGGAAAAACGACGCTCGCTCGAATATTTGCTGAGGGCATCAACTGTACCAGTATAACACCTGAGGGGAATCCCTGTCATGCATGTCCCAATTGTATAGCCTACGATAATGGGAAAATGATCGATGTAGTAGAAATAGATGCTGCGAGTCACACCAGTATCGAAAACATAAAAGAAATCATCGAACATGCGAAATTCACCCCCACTCAAGGACAGTATAAGGTCTATATCATCGATGAAATACACATGCTTTCACCAAAGGCATTTAATGCTCTCCTAAAAACCATCGAAGAACCCCCATCTCATGTCATATTCCTGCTCGCGACAACTCAAATCAATGCTGTTCCTGAAACTATACTCTCCCGTGTGATCCGCTTTGATCTAACAAAAATCGGAGAAAAAGACATGTCTGATCTCCTCAAAAAGATAATTACCCAAGAATGAATCAGTTATGAAGAAAATGCTATCAAAATGATCGTCCACAGAGCACGCTGAAGTCTCCGGGACTCATTAACAATGCTCGAAAAATGTATCATAGAGAAATCTGTCACAGAAAAAAATGTAGAAGAAGCTCTACATCTCGTGAACATGAGTTTTCTCCGGGAAACATTTGAAGCCTGTGTGAGTGGTGAGGGCGCTGCAATCAATCATATTCTTTCCACCATCAATAATGAGGGCATAGATGTCCGACAATTTGCGGCACAGATGACAGAGTGGATTGTCGATAATATAGGAGAATTCTTTGAGAAAAAAATGTTCCCTCTCTCTCGGGAAATATTTGATCTCTTCACACATGTTTTTGTCCAGAGCAAGCAAGTGGCAGTACCGATGGATATACTCCGGATGGCTCTCTATGAGAGAGTCACAAATGGGACTATACTAACTGCGAAATGAGAAAAAAAACCACCACATTCTCCTGAGTCTCTTTCAAAAGATGACGCTGTCAAAGAAGAAAAATCAGAAATATCAACTCCTCTGCAGAATAAAAATAGAGATCATGAAGAACCGTCTGTGGAAGGAAAAGAAATCGAAATATCAAAGGATTTTAGTCCAGAGAGTTATCTCGAAAAACTCCAGGAATTGGGAATAAAGAACACTATGATTCCCCTTCTGAAGACGGCTCGTATAGTACTCGAATGAGACACAGTTATCATCGAAACAACTACTTTTTGCCAATCAAAATGTGCAGAAACCAGCATTCGTCAAGTACTCGAAAATGCTGCAAGGGCTTTTAATGCGCAGAATATAAAGATAATAGTACCTGACTCACCTCCTTCCGATGAGTCTCCAAGAGAAGAATCGATAGGAGATGTCGCACGGGCTATTTTTACCGACTAACTATTTTTTATGAGAGATTTTCTGAAACAGTATATCCTGACACGCATTTTTGGTGAAAAGCTCATATCAGTCATAGCTATAATTGTTATAATTTTTGTCGGGAGAGATTTTGCCATATTTTTCCTAACGGCATTCCTCTGCGCTTACCTCTTTCATGAGGCAGAAAAATGGATGAGCTCACATCTGAAGATCCTAGCAAAAAAAAGTCCCCAACAATTCCAACCATCAATCCTCTGGCTTGCAAAAGAAAAAGTGCTTCTCACGATACTCTACCTCTTTTTTGCTTTTATCTGTATTTTTGCGATACGTGATATCGGACCGACGCTGACGAGTGATATGATAAACCTCCTACAATCTCTCTCTCAACGTTTCTGAATCGATATGGGGATCTCCGGGCTCCAGAATACTCTCAGCAAGTGGCAAAATCTCTCTTACCAGGTTGGTGATTTTATCAATATCATCTCTCCGAGTACGGACACGAATACTATTCTGGAAGAATTTCTCCGCATTGGCGGGATATTTTTCCAGATACTCTTCGCATATATCCTGAGCTTTATTTGGCTCTTAGAGTACAATACAGTAGAGAAATATTTCGGACAACTTAAGCGATGACCATTTGCATTTTTTTATCGTGATGTGAGGGTTATCCTCGAAAAAATCCAAAAAAGCTTTGGTCTCGTCTTTCGTGCACAGGGTAAAATAGCTGTCGTGAATACGCTCCTCACTGTTTTTGTACTGATCATTATAGGTATTGTCTATGGCCAATTATCACTCAGCGGAAGCTATGTATTTCCTTATCTCCTGGCCCTCTGATGTATCACATTTCTCTCAAGCTTTGTTCCAATACTTGGAGTCTTCATAGGAGGTATTCCTATACTCTTTGCCGGTATAGTGCAGTATCCTGGGTGGAGTATCGTCGTGACAATCGTGGTGATGATCTTTTTGATACATGCATTTGAGTGATACTTCCTGAATCCACGGATTGTGGGACAATCACTGAAAATCCCAACACCAGTGGTATTTCTTATCTTGTTTATCGCTGAACATTTCATGGGTGTTATCGGTTTCTTTTTCGGTGTGCCCCTATTTCTCCTCTGAACTGAGCTCTTGGAATCCATAGGTCACATGATAGAGAAAATGCAGAAAAAAATATCCTAGCTAATAATAACATCCGTCACATGAAACTGGAGAGTGACAGCATCTCTCCAGATTTGTGTCTTGAGTGTACCGATGAGACTGACAGGTTTTTCAGTAAGCATTTTTCTATATTCCCCCAGACGGAATCCGAGTATCTCAAGTTTCCCCGGCAGATCCCATCGGATATGTTCGCCTGTTTGACCGAGAGGGAGAATGGGAGCAGAAATATTCTCGAGTAAAAAAAGTGGAGCCGGAAATCACATTCCAAAGGGACGAAGATTCTCTATTTCACGGACTGTATCCAGTCCAATATTTGCTGGATCGAGAACAGTATCGACACGGATGATGGGTCCTGAGGTACCTCATTCATACAATACTTCTGCTGCTCGACGAAGAGCATCACATGCTCACTGGATATTGTCTGCGACCAAAGTACACCCTGCTGCTCCCGCATGTCATCAGAACCGTAGGAGATATTTCTGAGAGTCTTCCAGAATCTGAACCAAGTCTCGACCAAGAGGCGCTCGAAGAGAGCCGACATATTCTCCATTATGGAGAGTGAATACAGCACTTGGCTTATGATAGATGTCGGTCAGTTTCGCCGCGACAAGACCGAGAATTCCATGTTCCAAATCTTTATCAATCCAGATAAGTATTGGTTGATCTGTATCGATCGATTTGATTGCCCTTTCCAGGGCATCACGGGATTTCGCTTTTCGTTCTTCATTGACTGCCATGAGCTCTTGGATCCGACCAAATGCTTCAGCGGAAGATGCAAGGAGTGTCGTGAGGCTCTGATGAGGTGTTGTGAGACGACCTCCAGCATTGAGCATTGGACCAACGAAAAATCCTATATCTTCTTCGTTTTGTATTGGACGTTTCAATGTATCAGCAAGTATCTGAAAAAAAGGATGCTGCGACGTTTGAGACTGGAAAATACCTCGTCGGACAATAGATCGATTTTCATCAATCATTGGCATACAATCAGCTACTGTTCAGAGCGAGACGATATCGACGTACTTCTGGAGAATCGAGAGAGTTTTTTCAGGAAAAAAGAAATCCGAGAGTGCATGGATGACTTTCCAGACGACACCTGAACCAGAAAGACCAGAAAATGGATAGAGAGAATCTGCTCTTCGAGGATTGATAAGAGCAGTACATGTTGGAAGAATCTCTGGACACGTGTGATGATCAGTGATGATGATATCCATTCAGAGGGTCTTTGCACGCTCTACCGATTCGATATCTCTCGTGCCACAATCGACCGTGATGACGAGCTTGGTTCCGGTAGTAGCAATTTCCTCTATATGATAGGGCTTGATACCATATCCGTCCTGGACACGATGTGGGAGACGGTAGGAGACATCCATGCCGAGATCATCTCGGAGGAAGAGGAAAAGAACCGCTGTGGAAGAGATACCATCGACATCATAATCACCAAAAATCATGACTCTTTCACCATTTTTTCGGGCAGTATCTATTCTGAAGAGAGCTTTCTGGATATCCGGGAGAAGGAGCGGATCATGGAGAATTTCGGTAGCAAGAAAATCCCCTTCCATATGGCGGATGGAGAGGAGAAGTTCTGTGAGATTTTCAGGATGTGAATCGTGGAGAAGCTCAAGGCGTTTTCCTTTGATGGTCTGCATTGAGAAAATATTAGTCACACCTCTGGTTTATTTTGCAGCCATTTGCTCCTTCATATGTTGAAATGCATGATGAATGAGATCCTTGAGTTCCCAAAACTTCTCTCGCTCAAAAAGAATAATTTGACCATCAACATTCGCATGCAATTTACCATAATAGGAATTATCACTATTTTGCTTGATGGTGACTTCTATGCGGACTACTGCGTCTGGTTTATCGTCATATTTTCGGAGATAAGCGTCGACCATTGCCTGACACTTGGCAACTTCTTTCTCAATCAGTTCACGATCATGCTCAGCCGAACGATCTATCTGAAGGATTATTTGTGGTTGCATAAAGAATCGATGAGAAAATAAGTACGAGAAGTATACATCCATTTTTGGAACATCAAAGAAAAAATGACTTGACGAGAAAAATGGTATGATAAGTTGACATACAGATAAAAAGGCAATACTCAAGAGTATGCGAACTCTCCGCTATTCATGCCAAAAAGAAAAACTGCACCCAAGACTCAGACAAGTCTTTTCAGAGAAAAAGGTCGACAAAAAAACCCTCGAATTTCAGCGCAGGAAAACTCCCCTCTATAGTATCAAATTTTTCCTTTTCATATTTATGAGTGTGCTCGGTTTTAAGCACTATAATACTATGGGAATCCTCGGATATGAAACATTCCTTTTTGGCGAAAAATTCGCAGGAAAACTCGTCGGGAAAAATAGAAAAAAAAGAACACTCCTGGATATCGGCGCTGGAGATGGTTCTATTACGAAAAATTTTGAACCCTATACATCCCATATATCATGCCTCGAACCCTCCGAATCTTTTCAGAAGATACTTAAAAAAAGAGGATATAGCATATCTAGCATGGGTGATAGAAAAACCTATGATATTGTTACCTTGTTCAATGTTCTGGATATTTGTGAAAAACCAAAATCTCTCATACAAGCTACTCGTAAGCATCTCACAACTGATGGACTTCTCATCATCACTCTCCCCTTCCCTATAAAAACCAGATCTTGGGATATCACCAATATCCAGAGAACAAATCATCTTGGTCAATCACAAAACCTCTCTTTTGAAGAAGCAGTATCGAGTTTCTATACAAATTTTCTGAAGAAAAATCACCTAGAAGTGACATACTTTACACGTCTTCCCTATATCGTTTCTCTCCCCGAAGCACAAAAGACTACCATCCATGATAATGGCCTTTTTGTCTGTCATAAAGCTCGTTCCTAGATATCACTCTCTTCTTCTATTTTTACCATTTTCTTCTTGGCAAGTTCCGCATCCCAGAGAGCAAAGTCCAGAGTAGAAAGGAGGCTGCTAACTGCCTGTCACTTGGTAAGGACATTGTAGCTCAGAAGTGACCAGATATATTCCTGTCTTTTTCGGAAACAATTCGCAGAGAAATATTGCGCAGAAGTTCGAGTACATTCGAGCTCTGCTGCGAGCGTTTTGGATGCTTTTACAGTCGGTTCGTATACTCAGAATCGTAGAGCATCAGTACTCAGTGCTGGTTCGTATGAAAGCCCGGTAACAGGATTATAGGAAATATAGGATTTTGGCGTGTAGTAGCCACTATTGTAATATGAGGCACCATTTGGGGACATCTTTTGACCTAGGAAGTATCTATATTCGAAATCTTCTATTTTTTGCCATTCAGCACGATACTTCGTATCTTTTTGGAGTTTGAAATCTTCCAGAGACGCTTCAGAATAGCTCGGAAGTTCGACGCCTGCAAGACGGAGAGTCAACATGAGCTCAAAGGTATCTCGTTGAGAGCTACTCACGTAGGCCGGGCGGTCGATGGGGAGTTTTTTCAAAACAGCATCAAATGTAGGACTCGTGTCATCACCTGGAATGATGTGATCAGTGAGACGCTTGTGATAGATCATCCAGATATGGAGTTTGATATATTCATCCCACGTAAGAGGATGTTCACCATCGAATATCGACCGTGGAGTGAGGACACCGTATTTGAGGAGATTTACGAGAGCATCTCGGAACTCCGGTGATTGATTATCAACATCAGTATAGGTGAGCTTTTGTGGAGAAGACCCAAAATCAGTCATACCCGTGCCAGTAACAATGACATGTGCATCGAGGTAAGCAGTCATGAGATTATACATATCAGCTTTCCTGTGTTTATCAGTCAAAAAGATAAGAGAGAGGAAATGAGAATCCCCCTCTCCAACCAAAAATATGACCTCACATTGAGCTGTACTATGCGCTGTATTTTTTTCGTCAGTCACTTCTGACCAACTGCTATTGTCACAGACGACAAAGCCTTCATGTCCTTTGTAAGTGATGAGGTTTGATGTGGTATTTTCTGAGAAATATGATACTTCTCTGAGTCGATCGAGCAGTTCGCTCGCACTCGTATCCTCAGTGTAGAAAGAATTGGGGACGATGCTGATCTGAGCATAGCTCCAGAGATTCCCGAGATACGTCCGTGAGGTGAAGAGATCATCGTACGTCGTCATGAGCTGGGAGATGATCCCATTATATGGGAAGAAGTTGGATCGAAAATCAACCAGTGATTCAGATGAGGGCTTTACCGTAGTATCTGCATTGACGATATCAATAGGAATTGATGAAGGGAAAGAAAATTTCGATGGGAAGGATATACCTCAGAGGAAGGTGGCTATATTTTTCTGGATAGCGTCATATGTCGTTTCATTTGAAAAAGGCGTCGAGAGCTGCAAGAGGAGGAGATGATGTTGATCAACTATTTTGAAATAGACATACTGTGTTTTTGTCTTATCTCCACCTGTATTGCCGAGAGTATCTACTTCATAAAATGATTGTCCTCCTATCATAACCGTTTTAAATTTCACATCTTGCCAGAAGGGAAAAAATGATTGCCCTGCGAGGAAATATCGGATCTCCTCTGGAGTCGTGAGTTTCGGTGTATCAAAATGCAGAAAAGAAAAACTGTACACGGCAGTATTACTCTCTTCTACAATTTGTCCATCGAGATAAGATCCCGGAATATAGGTCGTGATATTATATTTCTCTGGGAAATTGATCGTGACAAGTGAATCAGTGATTTTTTTCTGCTGAATTGACTCATTGATAGACTCAAGAAATGGACCAAATTTCGGGCTATTTTTCTGGAGTTTTATCGACTGAAGAAGTCCTGTCTGGATGAAATTTTGAGCTTCTTTTATGGAGAGAGAATACCCTAGGGCAGGATCAGAAGAACCACCAATGAGAAATGTATTGACCCCGACCATCTTCCCATCCCGCAGGAGCGGTCCACCAGAATTGCCACCTGCAATCAGGGTATCAGTTTTGATATAGGTATTATCGTTGTAAGAATAACTCCCTGAGACTATTCCCTGTGTCTCAGTAATCGTATTTGCCCCTACCCACGGATACCCACGAGCGATAACTGTATCACCCGCATTGGGCATATAATTATAATCAATAGAGAGAGTGCTGAAACTCCCAAAATTGACTGGTCTTCCAAAAATATCCATCGGATCAATCCCGAGGAGAGCCACATCTTTATCCGGATCACGAGCAAGAACAGAAGCAGTGTAGTGACACTTCGGAGGAAGAGCCGGATCATCTGTGATACAGATAGAAAAATCATCGGATATGCCACCAAAACCATCATCCACCACGTGATTATTGGTGAGAATGTGTCCAGAACCATCTATGATGGAACCACTTCCCCATCACTGGAGAGAAAAATACATCCCAAGAGGTTCCTTGTAGGAAATGACCTGCACAACAGGAGAAGGAGTGGCAAATGCTGAGAGAGAAAATACAGCAAGAGAAAAGAGGAAGAGTTTTTTCATAAGAAATCAAATAATATAATAAGTTAATTCATTGCGTTCTCAGTACCATCCCATAGTCAATCACCATCAGTATCTCTTTTGAGTGGGTCAGTCTTCACACAAGGTGTTTTATCAATACCGAGAAATTTACATTTCTCATGTTCATCACCAACTCAATCTTCATCAGAATCTATAAACATCTGATCAATTTGAGATTGACTAATATCATTTAAAAACAGGACTTTATACGGGGCAATTTGCAAGAACTTTAAATTGCCTCAGGTTTCCTTCAGAAAAAGTAAATGATCAATTGAATACAAGTTTTCATTTGTGTCAGTCTCTAATTTTTTAGGAATAGTAGAGAAAATAATTTGTCTGCTATCTTCCCATTTATATACATAGTCTGCTTGACGAACATCTTTTGCAACAGAATACATAAAATCAAACATAGCATCACATTCATCCTGCTCACTAGGAAGACAAGGTGTAACCTGATTGTAAGAAACACTATTAGCTCAAAGCATATCATGATTTTCTAGGTAAAAAAGAAACTTTTGAAATAATTCCCAAGGATCCGATATCCCAGACGACAAAGTTTCAGCATTTCATCATTTTATAGCTTTTGCAAAACCAAATACTTCGGCACGAGTAGCCGGACGGTTGGGGAAAAATGAAACATGCCTTGTGGATAATTCGCCACCTTCATCAATAAAATATACCTTAGGTATAACTATATTGAAAGTCACTGCTGATATAATAAGTTGTTTTTGCCATTCATTACTATCGTCAAAAATGGCTCCGCCAAATTCTTGACGGAAACGCAAATCATATGCAGGATTTTGGATATACTTATCCTCGTCATCTTGGGACGAAATATCTGTATCAAGAGAGCCGGCAGTCATCATTATAGCTAACGCCTCAGCTCTGGTAATATTGTCCTGTGCTCTAAACTTCGCATTGGCTCTGGTGACCAAATTATTATCAGCACCTATCTCTACAGCACGGCAAATCCAATTATTCGTTGAATTATGTTTCACATCAGTGAAATAATTTTTACAAGTGTAGTCGTTTGGCAATGTCATTCATTGTATCTTCAGAGCCATGCCAATAACCTCAGCTCGTGTGATTTTATCATCGAGACGATATCAAGCTACTGAAGACTGCCTTACTATGATGCTTTCATTTGAGAGAAATGTCGCATTATCGATATCACTTTGTGTATAAGCAAGAGCTGGAAATACAAATACAAAGAGAACGAGCAGAGGAAGAAATTTTTTCATATGTGCCTATTGTAAGGTTACAGAGAGAAAATCAAAAGAAAAACTCCCACCTTGTGAGTGGGAGTCGTAATAAATCATCTGTGTTTTCTGTTTCTGTTTTCTGTTTCTAGAAGTTAGATTCCACCTCGCCCCCGCCTGTGGCGGGATTGGCTGGAATGACGGGAACTATTCCTCATCTTCTTCGAATTTTACACCACGCTCGGTTCGAATTTTTTCTGTGATATTTGTCGGTACCGGAGCATAGTGAGAAAATTCCATAGCATACGTTGCACGTCCCTGAGAATTCGATCGGAGTGTTGTGGAATATCCAAACATCTCAGAAAGTGGGATATGTGCTTGGATGATTTTTGCCATACCTCGATCGCTCATTTCATTGATCTGACCACGCTTACCATTGACGTCACCGAGGATATCCCCCATGTATTCCTCTGGAGTATTGATTTCGACTTTCATGATCGGTTCGAGGAGGATCGGTTTTGCCTTCTTTGATGCTTCACGGAAACATCGACTTGCAGCGATACGGAATGAGAGCTCATTCGAATCGACATCATGGTAAGAACCAAATGTGAGCGTTGCCTGGACATTCACGAGTGGGTATCCAGCGATGACACCTCGTGCATAGGAAGCATTGAGACCTTTTTCCACACCAGGGATGAATTCTCGTGGGATGGCTCCTCCAGTCACTTCATTTATGAAACGATTTTCTTCTTTATATTCCTCAGGCTCAGCAGTACGCATGGCCTCTGTGATTGGTTCGAACGTGATGATGACGTGACCAAATTGACCACGACCACCGGTCTGCTTTTTGTATATCTGTTCCTGATCTTTCACCGCCTGTGTGATAGTTTCGCGATAGGCAACCTGTGGGGCGCCGACATTACACTCGACCTTGAATTCGCGACGCATACGATCGACGATGATGTCGAGATGAAGCTCTCCCATACCGGCGATGATTGTTTGACCTGTTTCGCTATCAGAACGGATGCGGAATGAAGGATCTTCTTCAGCGAGCTTGTTCAGAGCAACACCCATTTTCTCTTGGTCTGCTTTTGATTTTGGCTCAACAGAGACAGAGATAACTGGCTCTGGGAAATCGAGAGAGAGGAGCTTGATAGGGTGTGCCTTGTCACAGAGCGTGTGTCCTGTTTTTGTTTCCTTGAGACCGATAACAGCAGCGATATTTCCGGCAGTGATTTCAGTGATCTCTTTACGATTATTTGCATGCATTTCAACGATACGACCGATACGCTCAGTCTCACCATTATTAGCATTGGTCACAGCAGTACCGGATTTGAGCACACCAGAATAAACTCGGACAAATGTCAGACGACCAACGAACGGGTCCGTCATGATCTTGAAAGCGAGAGCGGAAAGCGGCTCTGTATCGAGCTGCTTAAATTCTACGGCTTTTGTATCATCGTCTGGATCAGTACCAACGATCTTTCACTCATGGATATCGAGTGGTGATGGGAGATAATCGACGACTGCATCGAGTACTTTTTGCACACCGACGTTGGCAAGAGCAGAACCACAGAAAAGCGGAAATACCGTACCGGAGATGACACCCTTTCGGATACCAGCTTTTATTTCGAGAGCAGAGAGTTCTTCACCATTGAGATACTTGTTCATGAGGGCATCATCCTGTTCTGCAGCTTTTTCGATCAGCTCGAGACGGCATGCCTCTGCGCGGGCTCTCATATCTTCTGGGAATGCTCTTTCGACAACTTCAACACCCATATTACCCTTGAATTCCCAGGCTTTCATGGTCACGAGATCGATGACCCCGGAAAAGTCATTCTCGAGACCGATAGGGAGCTGAGCTCGGACCACCTTGTTACCAGCCAGACGCTTCTTGATAGATTCAAATGTCATCTCAAAATCTCCACCCGTTTTGTCCATCTTGTTCGCAAATGCGATACGAGGAACACCGTATTTGTCTGCCTGTTTCCAGACTGTTTCTGATTGTGGCTCCACACCCTGGGAACCGTCGAAAACGACGACACCTCCGTCGAGAACTCGCATAGACCGCTCTACCTCGATCGTGAAATCCACGTGACCTGGAGTGTCGATGATATTGATATCGAGGCCATTCCATGCAGTTTTGGTAGCAGCAGCGGTAATTGTGATACCCCTCTCCTGTTCTTGTTCCATCCAGTCCATCGTCGCAGCGCCATCATGTACTTCTCCGATTTTGTGGGTTTTACCAGAATAAAAAAGAATACGCTCAGTCGTTGTGGTTTTACCAGCGTCGATATGCGCAATAATACCGATATTACGGATCTTGCGCAATTTGTCTTCTATGGCAGACATACAGTTAAAGTAAAAATGTAGAACAAGTAGAAGTAAAAAGTAAAAGTAAAAGAAAGGATTATAAAAATTCCACTCTTATTACTGGCACTTATACTTGTACTGATGCTCGCATTGTATAGAAAAAGTCATGGAGTCAAGCCGATAAATCGGCCATTTTGCTCTCCCCTTTGTGGAAAATAAAGAGAGATACGAAAAACATATTTTATACACCAAAAAATACATTGGCAAGATAGTTATCAGGGGGTTTGTGGATATAAAAAGGCAACTGTGGTAAGATTTATCTATGAAAACAAGCACTTTCTTGGCTCTTGCCACACTTCTGACACTGATGACTCCTGGATTGATTCAGGCACAAACAGTGACTGCTCAAGGCACTACTATCGTCGAATGTAGCTCAAAACCCTACTTTTCTGACAATGAATGTCAGGTATGTCAGGACTGAGGAGAAATCACTCCAACGGCAACCGGTGTCACCCTCAATGCGCAGGAACTTTCTTGGGAAAATGAACTCGATGGTATCAATCAGAATTTTTATGAAACGAGTCAAAACATCGCGGAAATAAAAACCAATATGGGTACTGCACCAGCTTCCTGGGATGAAACCGGTCTCGATTGGGGTACTGATGTCGTCTGGAAAGATCTCGATGGTCTCAATATGTATAGTCTCGACGCTGGGAAAACTATCACGGTCAAAACTATACAGAATGCTACCACTATACCCCTTACATCAATAAAAAAAGATGTAACGAAACCGTATCTTATGGTAAAAATCCCGATTTCATACTATGAACTCAAAATGGGAACATTTAATGAATCAGAGAAAAAGACAGTGAACTATTGTGTCGGATATATGCCAAAAAAAGTCGCTGGAAGCACCACTTCTACATGAGGGAACACTACATCAACCCCTCCAGAAAAGCCAACACCTCCAACAAAACCAACTACCACTATTCCGACTACAAATACAAATACCTCCTCAAACAATACTAATACAAACACAACAACCAATTCGACAACTTCTACCAATACAAATATCACCGATTCAGAAAACAAAGAAAGTGCTGAAGTAAAAGATACCAGCATTACCAATATCGATGATGAAATCCCAACCTATAATGCAAAAGTAACCCTCAACTCAGCAGGAAGCAATCCCGCCGATGCACCATCGAGAGTAGAAACAGGCCCAGCAGGAAATATGTTTATGGTGATTGCGGCTCTTCTCCTCAGTTTGGTACTATTTCCGAAATTCAACAAAGTTTTGAACAGAGAATAGATCTCCGGAAGACGATTAATGTTTTACTTTCCAGCAGTCAAATATATCTCTTTCTCCTTTTATAATTTGTTTCTTGGCAATCAAATATTGCTTATGAAGTTCTTCATATTTTCACAAAAAGGCAGAAATCAGTAAGTCATACTGTCCTGTCTTATCAAAGACTTCCCTTTTGAGCGCGACTTCAAAGCCAGGAGTGATATCACCCTCATTATCATTCATTTCAGTGAGCACTCTATCATAGTGAACTGGGTTCATGATAACAGTTGTTTCTCATTTATCAGCTGATCGCAGCATTGCTGGTCATCCGATATCTATATTTTCCATGACTCGAGCAAAATCTTCTACTGTTTGAGCACTTTTCTCAAATTTTGCGACAGCACCTGAAAAATCATAGAGATTGACAGCGAGCAAACCAATCCTCTCGATGCCATGCTTTTCGGCATTCATTTTATCTGCCTCAACTCCTGGTCTTTGCAAAAAACCGCCATGCATCTTCCAATGAAGGGTCTTCAGTCTCCCATCAAACATCTCTGGAAAACCCGTATGACTCGATACTTCTCGAGCGGGTACTCATTTCTCTCATAAATGTAGAGCTGTACCTCCTGTAGTCAGGATATCGACCGTTCTTCCTCAGAAACGTCCCTGCACTTCTATGAGTCATGAACAAAATTCAACAATACCGGTTTTATCAGAGACTGAGGCAAGAGCCATAAGTTTTCATTCTGGATTTCAACCATGCTGAGCAAAAGATACCATAATGAGACATTAGGAGTTAAACAATAAAATATTACTCTTTGTTTTTCTATGTCAATGATTTTTTGAAATATTTCTTTCTACACTACATAACGACTCCAGAAATTCTGACGAAATGCCCCATATCTCTTCTCCTGTATTGCTTCTCTCGCTCGATCACAGAGACGCATAAGGAATTCCGTATTATGCATCGAAAGAAGTATATGACCCAGGAGCTCATCCGAATGAATCAAGTGTCTGAGGTATCCAAGTGTATAGTTTTCACTCACTGAGGTTTCAAGTCCCGGTGAAACTGGGATTTTCTCAAGAGAACCTGCGAGAGCACTGCGGTTCATCTTCATATATCATTCGGAGGTAAATATCTCACCATGTCGTCCGAGACGGGTCGGGAGAACACAATCAAACATATCAACTCCTCGGGCAATAGCCTCGACGAGATCCTCTGGAGTTCCGACACCCATGAGATAGTGCGGTTTTTCTTTTGGAAGTTCAGAAGCGAGCACATCCAGCATCGCGAGCATCGATGTTTTCTCTTCACCCACGGAGAGCCCACCGATAGCGAGACCAAGAGTAGGAAGGTCTCGAATAAATCGAACAGACTCAAGACGAAGATCCTCGTACGTGACTCACTGAATAATAGGAAAAAGTGTCTGCGGATGAAATCATTTTTCTTGTCGAATTTTTTCATTTTTCTGCCACTGCTGGATACACCGCTCGGCCCAGGCATGTGTCCGAGTCAGAGCTTCCCGGGCTCGAGATTTCGAAGAATCTCCTGCAGCGACATCATCAAAAGCCATGATGATATCAGCACCGAGTTGTGACTGGATATCCATAGCTTTCTCTGGCGTTATATAGTGCTTATCTCCATCATAATGCGAACGGAATTCGACTCATTCATCATCAGTTTTCACGAGAGACTCACCACCATTGCGAGGATTTCAGAGTGAAAATACTTGGAAACCCCCGCTATCAGTGAGAAGCGGAAGATCGATATTCATGAATTTGTGAAGCCCTCCCATCTTCTCCACGATATCAGCTCCCGGACGAAGCATAAGATGATACGTATTGCAGAGGAGGATCTGGGTTTTCATCTGGCTAATACCCTCTCGTGTAATTCATTTAATCGTCGCAGCAGTCCCGACCGGCATAAATACGGGTGTCTGCACAACTCCGTGAGGAGTCGTGAGAGTGCCAGCACGAGCGTATCAGTCAAAATTTTCGATACTAAAATTAAACATAAAATTACGAATTACAAATTGGAAATTACGAATCAATAATACTATTTTAATTCTTACCCCTTACTCGTAATTCGTCATTGGTAATTGAATACTAATATTCTCCTCCTTTGACGAAAGTATACGCAGTTCCCTGTTTTCCAGCGCGCGCCGTACGGCCAATTCGGTGGACATAGTCTTCTCGAGTTGCTGGCTCATCATAGTTTATCACATGAGAAACATCAGGGATATCGAGACCTCGAGCGGCAACATCGGTTGCGACGAGGATCTTGAGTTGCCCTGTGCGGAATTTCCCCGTAACACGCATACGAAGATTCTGTGATTTATCACCATGGAGTGCATCCGCTGGAGCACCAAGTACACGCAGGTCGTCAGAGACACGATCAGCCTCTCGTTTAGTACGTGTGAAGATGAGATACTTCCCTTCTTTATCTTTCTGGAGAAGTTCATGGAGTTTGTTTTTCTTATCCAATCCTGTGGTGAAAAACACAACTTCCTGGGCAACACGAGAACCAACTGGTTCTGATTTGATAGTTACTTGAACAGGATTTTTGAGGAAGGAATGAACATGACGCTCAATATCGCGAGACATGGTAGCAGAAAAAAGCACTGTCTGTTTTTCCGAAGGAAGCATCGCCATGATCTCCTTTATATCATGAATGAAACCCATATCAAGCATGCGATCAAACTCATCGAGGACGACATGACCATAGTCTGAGAAATCGATCACACCGCGATCGTAGAGATCCTTGAGGCGACCGGGAGTCGCGACAATACAATGAACACCGCGCTTGATATCCATGATCTGGTTACGAGCACTCGCACCACCAACGACGACAACTGAGCGGAGAAATGTTCCGGCAGTGATCCATCGAAATTCTGTCTGTACCTGATCCGCGAGTTCTCGCGTTGGGACCATGATGAGGAGGCGTTGTTTGACTCCTGAGAGCATACGATGGATGATCGGGATGAGAAATGCTGCTGTTTTACCGGAACCAGTATTTGCAAGACCCAACATATCAGAACCATCCATGATAGCCTGAAGTGTTTTTTCCTGGATTTCCGTTGGCTTCTCATAGCCCTTCTTATCGATATTTTTGATGACATGCTCGTCGAGGGCAAAGTCATGAAATTTTTTCGTTACTTCATAAGGAGTGAACTTGAGCTCACCTGACTCATCTGTGGGCGTAAACATGTATTGCTTGTAGCTCGGCTGAGGAGGAAGTCTGCGACCTCCTCTTCCACCACCAAAGCTCGAACGACCGCCGCGTCCTCCGCCATAACTCGTACGACCAGGCGCACCAGCACCAAATGAAGTACGAGCACCTCCCCCACCGAAGCCGCCTCGACCACCTCCAAATCCCGGCTTTCCGCCAGGACGACGTGGTGCATGCCCAGGACCGAAGCCCTTTCGCTCACCACCTCCATTGCTACTACGGTCTTCACGATTGTATTTACCTCGTGCACCCCGACTTGTACTGGGTTTACCAGTAGAAAAATCCTCTAACCGTTTCGAAAAATCGAACATACTAAAAAAAGAAAAAATAGAACCGCGTGAGGCTGGTCCTATTTATTCTTAGAAAGACTCTGCTCAGGCGAAGGACACTGTTGTTGTATTGTAGGATAGACTCTCTTATTTGATACTCTTGTGAAACATCTAACTGTAGGAGAATATATCTGAATTTGTAACGTGTACTGCCCATAGTATAGTGATAAAAGTTATTTTGACAAATTATTTTTTTAAATTGATATGAATATATACTTATGAAAATAAAAAGAAAAAATGTAAAAAAGCTACTTTTTTGTCACCTTTCGGATACACTTTCGTCATAGTTTGTGAGAACGTTCTTCACTATCTCCTATGTTTGCCACTACTCTCGCGAAAATCCTAAATGGAAACCTCGAGGCTTTCTGACAGCTCTATGACATGAGCTATGAGAAGTATATCGTTTCATCTATCACCGCACTCAGGATCATGAACTCTCAGAGGACATCGTCGCCGATACCTACATGAAGGCACTCAAGCGCATCACTGGTTTTCGCGGGAAACACGAAGGTGAATTTTTCTCTTGGATATACCGTATCGCCTATACGACACTCGTCGATCAAACTCGTACCGCTCGTACATCAGAGAGTCTGGATGATGTCGAACTAGGATATTCAGTTGACGAAGGAAAAGCTCTCGATGATTCCTCGAAACTCGCAGAAGTGATGAATTTCCTCGAAACTCTCTCCGAAAAGGAACGCACGCTCCTCACCATGCGTATATGGGATGAGCTCTCCTACAGCGAGATTAGCGAGATAACTGGCGAAAGTGTCGCAAATGCAAAGAAAATCGTCTCTCGAACCATGGCAAAAATAGCAGCCAATATCACCTATATTTTTATTTTTTCACTTCTTCTCTCGTATGTCGAATATTAAAAACATTCTCGATGAGCTCTATGCTCTCGACCCTCTTCTCCGTAAAAAGGAACCAGAAATCAAAAAAATCATCGAAAAGATGATAAAAAATCGACCAAAAATCGAAATCAACGAGGCATTCCGAGCTGAGCTCCGTGAAAAAATCATGCGCGAAATCGCATCGAAGAGAAAACCATCATACCTCTTCCAATGGGGTCCGATGGTAGGAGTATTCAGTCTCTGTCTCATCTTTGGTATCTGGTTGAGCTTGAGCCATTTTTGACCCAAAGAAGAAACAGCTCTTTCGTTTCATCAGAATATAGAAACTGCCGGAGCAGAAGCCTTCTGACCGATAAAAGTACAAAATCAATACAGTGCTCGCTCTCAGAGTGGAGGTGGTGGACTCTGAGGCGGTGGAGATACAACATCGGCGAAAATGATGGCACCAGATGCTATGATATATCCGGTAGATGTGCCTCTCTACAAATATGTCTATAATGGTGAAGTGAAGCTCCCGGAAGACAATCTGCCAGTTTACAAGAAAACCAACCTCCCATTCAACACTACGGATACCAATACTATTGTCAGAAATCTCTCTCTCACTGATATCAATCTTGGTGCATTTCGAAGACTCGGTGTCTCAAATATCACGCTCACAGAAGATGTAGACTATGGCTATATGTTGACACTCGATTTCATAAATGGGACAATTAGTATGTACCAAAATTATCTGAAATGGCCACAACCAGTCTGTGATAATAATGGTTGTACTACTCTCCCGAAACTCACAGAAAAAGATATACCAACGGACAGTGAAGTCATCCAGACGAGCAATCAGTTTATCCAGAAATACAATATTGATGTCAGCCAATACGGCGAACCGATCGTCGATAAGATGTGGCGAATATGGTATGCTCGTAGCGCCGAGCTCGGTCAGGAACAAATAGTACCAGACATGTATACTGTCATCTATCCTGTCATGCTCGATGGAAAACCAGTCTACCAAGAAGGCGGCATGTACAAGGGTCTCACATTTAACTATGATGTCCGAAGCAACCGCATAACTGGTATGTACGGCATCGAAAAAGCTGATCTCACAAAATCCTCCTACGAGACCATCAAAAAGACAGAACTCATCAATGAGATGATAAAAAGTGGCGGTCGCTATATCACGACCGATGAGAGTATCAACAAAGACAGAAAAGTAGTCGAGCTCACGCTGGGTGAACCGTCACTCAGCTACGTCACGATCTATGGAGAGTGGAAAAATGGTAGGTCAGAAGAATTCTACGTGCCTGCCTACATCTTCCCTGTTGAAAACCCTCCAAAAGAAGGCTACGCACCGCAGACGATTATCATTCCCCTGGTAGAAGAATTCGTGCAAAGGTTCACTCCTGGACCGATGGATCCGATCATCTATTCAGAAAAACCAGTCGTGGAAGATGCAATAAAAGAATAAAAGGTGCTACAAGGACAAAAAACCGCTCAGAACTGGGCGGTTTTTGATTTTTAATATCAAAAAGGTGGAGTTTGACAGATAAATAAAATATCTATGATATAAAACTATATGAGAATTCTCCAGCTTAACACTCAACTGAGCGATCACGATGACAAGTTGTGAGCTTTTTTAGAACAACATGATTTTGATGCCTTGGCATTACAAGAAGTATCCCAGAGAACTCTCAGGAGATTCTCGGCACTGTTTGATGGTCATTTCGAACGTAGTTTTTATCAAACTTGAGAAGAATTCTGAATAGCACTACTTGTTCGCAAATGACTGCAGATGACAAATATTAAATTCCTACCTTACACCGAAGGAGATGGGTGGACAACAAATACAGTAACTGGAACAGAAGGTTATGATTATTATTCTCGATGACGTTTCTGAATCCTAAAAGGAGATATAGATAACGGCAAAGGTGAAAAATTCAGAATCGGAACAACTTACTTTCCAGTTTCCTATCCTGCCCATGAAACAAATGATGATCAGCGCCATGCTATGGCAAACCTATTGCAAATCCTTGAAGAAGAAGATAGTATGGCTCTCACTGGAGATTTTAATATTGCCCGCTCAAATAATAGAAATGATATGATACATCCGCTTTATTCATCACTGAGTTTCTTGATGAGGGATAATGTGCCCACAAACATAAATAATACTCTTGATCCAAAGTTATATAAGGTTCCGTGATTAGAAGTTGTATGCGACTATATTTGGTCTCGCGGAAAAGTATGAGCTAGAAATGTGCAACTTCATTCATGACTCAGTGATCATCAGGGTATCAGTGCAGATGTACATACTATCAATTAATCCTGAGAGATTGACCTAAAGTTCGAGGAGCGTATTGAAAACGCGAACTTTAACAAGAATTCTGAGTAATTTAAAATTGGTTGGGGATGAGGGATTCGAACCCCCGATGGTGGAGTCAAAGTCCACTGCCTTACCACTTGGCTAATCCCCAGCGCATGAGCTGAGTTTAGAGGAAAATATATTTTTGCAAATTCTCCTTTGGAATTAAAATATTTTTTTTGACAATTACTAGCGCGTCTCTACAATGCGGCTTGTTCCTCGGTAGCTCAGTGGTAGAGCAGTTGGCTGTTAACCAATTGGTCGTAGGTTCGAATCCTACCCGGGGAGCCATTCAACAGAAATATGACAACAATCAATCCATGGATTAACTTCAACGGAAACGCCGAAGAAGCATTTACATTTTACAAATCAGTATTTGGCGGAGAGTTCACAAAGGTAATGCGTTTCAAAGACCTGGCAAGCACTGAATTCAAACCGGCAGAAAAGGAAGAAAATAAAATTATGTATATTGCTTTGCCCATCGGTAAAAGCAATGTGCTGATAGCAAATGATGTTCCACAAATTATGGGACGGGTAAATGAGGATGAAAACAGAAGCAAGATTTCAGTAAACACAGAAAGTAGAGAAGAGGCAGACAGATTATTTAATGGCCTTTCAGCTGGAGGAACAGTAGAGGGACCTATGGGTGAAGGTCCTTTTGGATCCTATATGGGTATGTTGAGAGATAAATACGGCATTGAGTGGATAATCGAATTTTATTCGACTAAATAAATAAAAGTTAAAAAGCCATTGAATGGCTTTTTATTTTAATTTAACCAGAAAAACTTGATTGCAGAAAAATCTGGCTATAGTACATCGGTTATCGAAATAATATGAGTCTCTCTGAGACACCACCAGAACAATATCTACCACCAGATCCACCAGCCATAGTAGAGGCACACATAACAGCAAATACTCCTGAGGACATAGGTCGCAGATTCCAGGAATTAGCAGCCAAAATATTTGATGAAGGGCTGATAGCAAATAAAACAGAAGAAGAATTGATGGAAATAACAGCAAATCTAGTGATAGCCATTCTGGCCGAACAGCAATACGTCATGTCAGCTGAACTCATGCTCCAATATTATGGAATGAGAGAAAGAATAGCAGACGAGAAATGGAGAGGAAGAAACTCAAGTAAAAAAATATCACCAATGACTCCTAAAAAATGGTTAGCCGGAGCAATAATTGCTTGGGTGATGAAGAGAGGAACCTAACCTAACCCACACTCCCCTCCATTTCGAGGGTAATGAGAGCATTGAGTTCCGCAGCATATTCGAGCGGAAGTTCTTTTATGATAGGAGAGATAAATCCATTGATGATCATGGCTTTCGCTTCGACTTCACCAATTCATCGACTACGGAGGTAATAGAGCTGTTCTTCACTGATACGTCCAGCGCTGGCCTCGTGAGCACAGATAGAAGAAGCATTTCGAACACGGATATCTGGTATCGTGTCATTCTTGGAAAGCGAATCAAGAATCAATGCATCACAGTCGATACGGCCCACGGCATTATGAGCAGAGGGTTGGATATCGAGAAGTCCTCGATAGGTTGAAAGACCTCCTCCTTTTGAGAGCGATTTCATGATAACATTGGACGAAGTATCTTCGCCGATATGGATCACTTTCGCACCTCCATCGACTTCCATACCAGCATTGGCAAAAGCGACTCCCAGATGATCACAGGAAGATTTTTTACCTTGAAGAATCGTGCACGGATAGAGCATGGTGACTCCGCTTCAGAAATTTCCACTCACCCATTCCATATATCCTTCTTCGGAAACCATAGAGCGCTTGGTATTGAGATTATAGGTATCGATGGACCAGTTCTCGACAGAAGTATAGCGCATTTTCGCTTTCTTGCCGACAAAGATTTCGACCATTCCAGCATGCAAACTCGGGGTATTGTATTTCGGTGCGCTGCATCCCTCAATATAGTGAGCTGATGCCTCGTCTTCGATGATCATGAGGGTATGCTCGAATTGGCCACCAGAACGAACATTCATGCGAAAATATGCCTGAAGAGGATCAGAGATTTCGACACTTTTTGGCACATAGAGAAACGTCCCTCCAGACCAGACAGCTCCATGTAGCGCAGCAAAGATATGATCCGTCGCAGGAATCAGTTTCATGAAATATTTCTGAACGAGATCAGCATGCTCATACACAGCAACCGACATATCCTCAAATATCACTCCCTGATCACGCAGCTCTTGCCGGAGATTATGATAGACAACTTCACTGTCATACTGCGCACCGACTCCAGCCAGCATAGTCCGCTCCGCCTCTGGAATGCCCAGACGGTCAAATGTTTTCTTGATGGTTTCCGGCACATCATCCCATGACTGCGTATTCGAAGCTCCTTCCGGTCGAGCATAGTAGCAGATTTTTGATAGATCCAGTTTCGAGAGATCAGGTCCCCAGGTTGGGAGGGCTTTCTCTTGAAAAATCTTCAGGCTCGCGAGACGCTTTTCGAGCATCCATTCTGGCTCTTTATTTTGTTCCCAGATTTTCCGAACCACAGACTCAGATACACCATACTCAAATTCGTTTGAATACACGGCATCGTCATGACCGTCAAAGAGGGCCCGGGAGACTTCTCATAATGTTTGTATTTTTCACGACGTATCCATGAAAAGAAGATACAGATAATTGATTAAAATCAACTCAGAATATAAAGTTGACTAACAAGAAAAATATGTATTTTTAATATATTTATGAAAAGCACGGTATTTGATTTTGATGGAACTTTGGTTGATGGTACAGAAGAAGCAAAAATGGAAACGTTGTTTCGATGTATTCATACATTTGGTAATAAAGATCTCATTGCATGGCTCGGTGATGAGCAGCAAAGAATCGCCATGTATAGTTCCGGTTCTAATACCGAACAGAGATTAGCGAGCTTTCCTGCAGGAAGAATAAAAAATGATTTTCTCGAATATTACAGAAAAGAGAAAGAAAACATTTTTGCAGAAATAGTTGCAGCATCTCCTCGTGTAGCATTCTATGAGGAAGTACCCTCGATATTAGCACAACTATCACATAAAACTCTCGGCATCTTTACTGATTCGAGCACAACACAAGTAAAAGCTGTCCTCGAGCGCGTCAAAAATATATGAAAATATTTTCCTAATGGTCATATTATTACTCAAAATGATGTACAGAAGAGGAAACCAGATCCGGAAGGACTCAGCATGCTTCTTGAAAGGATGCAAATAACTGCTCAAGAAACAGACTATATTGATGATGGTTGGTGAGGTATAGAAGCGGCGGTCAGAAAAGAAATACACCGCATATTTTTGCTGGAAAGAGAAAATGAAACCAGATGAGCAAAAAATGATGCACAAAATCTATGGCTCCATACAGGTCGAGTTATTCGTACACAAACTCTTGACGTGCTCATACAGAAAAGACAACCATTTGTGATGATTATACGGGGAAAACAATATGCAGGAAAATGAAAAGTATGTAGCGCATTGAAAATACCATTTGCAGTGATAAATAAGGATTATGTCGCTGAAAGTCATAAATTATGACATAAATTCCACACTCCATACAATTTAGAAGTTCGAACGCAAGTTTATGAGCTCTTCACAAAAACAGCAATTGAAAGAATCAGACAATATGGTTATACTTGTCTTGATGCCCCCTTTACTAAACAGCGTGATGTCGAAAAAATGATAGAAAAACTCCGCTCTGTCTATCCAAATATTCCAGTACTCGTCGTCACAGTGGACGCACCTCAATCAGACCGAGAAGAACGGATACAAAAAAGTAGAGCATTAGTAGGTTTTATGCAACTCGTACCTCCAAGAGATGTCTTTGAATTAGATTATGATGATGAATTGAATATTGCTGGAAATGTACAAACAATGAAGATCTCAAATACAAATAGTGGCAATTTCCAAGATACACTCAGGCCCTTATATAAGAAAATTGCTTCTATGGTAAGCTAGATACACGCAGCAACAAGCCCATCAAACAGAGGATGAGGTTTCCCTGGACGAGATTTAAATTCTGGATGCGCTTGTGTCGCAACGAAATATTTACACTGAGGATTTTCGATATATTCGACGAGTCTTCACGCGTGTGAAGTTCCAGAGAGCACCATTCCGTTTTTTCGGAGAATTTCCTGCTTATCAGGACAGACTTCGTAGCGATGGCGGTGGCGATCGCTGATAGTCGTGGAGCCATAGAGTTTATGGATCAGCGAACCCTCGAGAACGGTGGCCTCCTGACGACCGAGACGGAGTGTCCCACCTTTATCGATTTTTTCATTTTGATCAGGGAGATAATCGATACACGCCGTCCCTGGTTTCTCAAATTCTGTGGAAGTCGCATCAGCTATACCACAGACATTGCGCGCGAATTCGACCACTGCGAGCTGAAGACCGAGGCAGATACCGAGAAACGGAATATTTTTCTCACGAGCGAAAGTAATAGCTGATATTTTTCCCTCTATGCCCCGAGAACCAAATCCCCCTGGAATAATCATACCATCGAGTTCTCCTTTTTCCTGCAATCTCTGAAGAAATGTCGGATCATTTTCTATATCTTCCGCATTGACCCAATGGCGTCGGACTTTGGTCGCATATTTCGCACCAGCATGGACGAGGGCTTCCCGGACGCTCATATAGGCATCTTCGAGTTCCGTGTATTTTCCAACAATCGCAATATGGACTTCTTTTTGCGGAGAGACGATATTTTCGACGAATGCTTTCCAGTCAGTGAGATCAGTTTTTTTATGCTCGAGGTGAAGCGTATTTTCGATGATTTCTTTCAGTCATTGGGCCTGGAAAAGAAGTGGGACTTCGTAGATAGTCCGAGCATCGATGGCCTCGATGATATTTGCTTCATCAACATCAGTAAACATGGAGATCTTTGGTTTCAGTTCCTGGGGCATCGGTTTTGGGCATCGAGTAACGAGGATATCCGGTTGAATACCAGCCTCACGAAGTTGACGAGTTGAGAGCTGGATTGCCTTCGTCTTGAATTCCCCTGAAACATCCAGATACAGAAGCGGTACAACATGGACATAACAGACATTATCTTTTCCGATATCCTTGCGGATCTGACGAATCGCTTCGATAAAGACTGGACTCTCGGCATCACCCACGAGACCTCCGATTTCGACAATGCAAATATCCGCTTTCTCGGCCTGTCCTTTTATGCGACGCTTGATCTCATCCGTGATATGGGGAATAACTTGTACTGTTTTACCGAGATAATCACCCCGTCGTTCGTTTTCGATAACAGTAAGGTATATCTTGCCTGTGGTAGGGTTTGATTCTTTGTTTAATTCTATATCAACGAAGCGTTCATAGTTTCCGACATCCAGATCCGTCTCAGCCCCGTCTTCGGTAACGAATACTTCCCCATGCTCATAGGGTGACATCGTCCCCGCATCCACCTGGAGATAGGGATCAATCTTCATCATATTGATAGTGTATCCAGACGATTTTAAAAGACGACCTATCGATGAGGCCGTCACACCCTTTCCTAAACCAGAGATAATCCCTCACGTCACAAAGATTATTTTCATATGTCAGGAGCGTATGAATTTTTGAGAAAAAATCAAAATGAAAAAAGAGTTTTTCTGAGAGAGAACAATCAAAAATCTAGCACCTATATACAACAGGTGCTAAAAATTTGCAATGAGGAAAAATCTCCTATACTAAATCCTAGATTATTTCCTTACTTTTTCCTATGACTCGCGTACTCACCTCTTCTGATTTTGACAACACTATTGCGACCGGCGTCACTCTCGTCGATATGTACGCTGACTGGTGTGGACCATGCCAGGCTATTGCCCCTATCGTAGAGGAACTCTCGAATGAATATAGTTGAAAAGCAAATATCACAAAGCTCGATGTCGATGCTTCCGGCGAGATCGCTCAGCGCTATCAGGTTATGGGTATACCGACTATCCTCTTCTTCAAGGATGGACAACTCGTTGACAAGATGGTTGGTCTTCATGGAAAAGCAGATATCACAAACACTCTTAATAAACATCTCACATAACATGTCTCTCCTCGGACTCTATCTCCTCTCTGGGTTTGCTTTTTTCTTGCGCATCATCTACTGGGCAATCATCATCGATGTGGTCCTCAGTTGGATGACGCTCCTCGGTCTTCATATTGTGATCGGACCTCTCAATAGCATCACACGCCCCCTCTACGATCTGACGAGAAAAATATTTCCCACACGCGTTGGCATGATGGATCTCGCCCCACTGATTCTAATTCTCGTTCTCAATCTCCTCCTTGCAATAGCTGTTCCATTTGTTGCTAACATCCTGCGATAAGATGCTCCTCGATATAAAAACATTGGCAGATTCTCTGACAGGAACAATAAGAGAAACTGTCAAAAACCTGAAAAGCACTCCCCATCTCACAATAGTGATGGTTGGTAACAATAGTGCGAGCGAGGTCTATGTGAAGAATAAAATAAAAACCTGTGAAAGTGTCGGCATCAAAGCAACACTCCTGCATCTGCCTGAATCGATAGAAGAAAAAACACTTATCGAACATATCCAAAAACTCAATACTGACACAGAGGTAACCGGAATTCTCGTCCAGTCTCCCCTCCCAAAAGACATCAACGCTCAGAGAGTTTTCGATATCATAGATCCTGAGAAAGACGTCGATGGTTTCTCGAGCACCAATACTGCACGGCTCTATAGCGGTGATGAATCAGGGCTTGTACCAGGAACACCAAAAGGGATCATGAAGATACTCGAACAGCATGGAACCATCGAAGGAAAAAATGTCGTCGTGATCTGAAAAAGCACCATCGTCGGCAAACCACTTTCGATGCTTCTCATCCATGCTGGAGCAACCGTCACCATCTGCCATAGTCGGACACAAAATCTCGCATTCCATACAAAAAATGCCGACATGGTCATCTCCGCTGTCGGGAAAAAACATCTCATCACGACCGACATGATTCAGTCAGGAGCTCTGGTAGTCGATGTCGGAATCAATGTCGAGGAAGGAACGGAGGGGAGGAAACTCTTCGGTGATTGCGACACAGAGAATATCTCAAAAATCGCTGATATCACTCCCGTTCCAGGCGGTGTAGGACCGATGACCATCGTGATGCTCCTCGGAAATGTACTCCTCGCACAAGAGCTCCAATGAAAACATTAAAACAATCATTTCTCGTTACAGTCCTCATGATTCTTGCATTTTTGTGCGGAAAGTATTTCGCCGAAACGCGAGCAAAAGAAATAGGTAAAGTAGATCCTCCTCGAGTCTTCATCGATCAACTCAAAACGAAGATGAATATCACAAAAAATAGAAATGATATTGAAATATTCTTGAATGGTGAGAGAATGACTGAGGACATCAAAATCGATGTAAAGCGATAATCCAATAAATATGTACACCTACTCAGCTTTTAAGACCTACGACATCCGCGGTATCTGGCAAGAAGAAATCGATGAAAAATTCGGTCGGATCATGGGCTACGCTCTCGGTCTTCATCTAATAGAAAAATACGGAACCCCAAAAATCCTCATAAGCTCTGATGTGCGGGAAGCCAATATAGTGCTCATAGATGAATTTCTGAAGGGCATGAAAAGAGCTGGTGTGGAAGAGGTAACCGTTATAGGACAAAGCCCTGAAGTAGAAAAATACCGCTATGGTGTTTGCTCGACCCCGTTCGCCTATTATGCAGCTATTGATAGCTACGATTGTGCCTGTCTCTTCACGGCTTCCCATAATCCGAGCGAATATGTCGGAATAAAAATCGTGGATGATAAATGCCTCTCCATCAAATCAAGCGAACTCCGAACCATATTTGAAAAACATGAAAAAGATATGATTGATTGAGAGGAACTAACTCAGATAAAACGATACACTGACACAAGGATTGAAGAACTCCTCGCAGACATTCGTGCTAAATTTCAAACCCTGAAAAAAATACCAAAAATCACAATAGACTATAGCCATGGTGCCGCGACACATTTTGAGCAAGCATTCTTGAAGGAAGTTTTGTGAGAAAAAGCTGTCCATATTTTCACAACTCCAGATGGATCTTTCCCAGCACATGACACAGACACTTCTCGCTTCGCGAATTATAAACCTCTTACCCAGGAAATACAGAAAAATGGAAGTGATTTCGGATTTATCTTTGACGGAGATGCCGACCGATTTGGTATGGTGATTCCTGATGGAACAGTCGTGACCGGCGATATACTGCTAGCAATTATCGGACGAGAACTGCTCACCGATGGAACAGCAGAGAAGCTCTGAACTAAAACCATTTTCCAGGAAGTGTTCTGTGGCAAGATCGTCCGCGATACCGTGGAGAAATATGGTGGAGAGCTCCGTATGACTCGTGTCGGAAGAGAGTCTTTCGTCCGGGAAGTCATCGCTGCGAATGGACTCCTAGCAGGAGAAGTGAGTACACATCTCCTCTTCAAGGAATATGGAACCATAGAGATGCCACTCGCAGGACTCTATTACCTCTTGAAGTCCCTCGAGAAATATCAGAATGCCTCTGAGATGATCCCTGAATTCAATACGTACGCTCGAGGGCAGGTTCTCCAATTTATCACCGATAAAAAAGATGAGCTCATCGAAGCGCTGAAAGAAAAATACCAAAATTATCAACAGATAACCATAGATGGTATACGTATAGAAGGGCCTGAATGGTGGTTCTGTGTCCGAAAATCAGGAACAGAACCTTTGCTGAAAGTCGCCATAGAAGGAAAAGATAGATCTACCTATGATACAGTGCTGGAAGAATTGCGTTCATTTTTCCAAGAAAATGGTGCACAAGAAAAACTCTAAGTCTCTTCCCTATGCTTCTTTACTTCATACTTTTTATCACTTTCGTTGCCAATATTTGGCTCGGATGGATGATTTCTTCATGGGCATGAGTGACTATTTTTCTTGCCTTTATTCCAATCTCTATACTGCTGACTATTGGGGGAGGCTTGGCGCTCGGACTCGTAGGGATGGTTTTTGGGAAACATGATGATCGTAGTAGGTGACAGAGATTTCTCCGTAATTTCTTGCGGGGCTGGGCATGGATCGTATGCGCTACATGGATGCTTCCCTGGATATTCTTTGGGGTTCTTCATTTCTCCAATAATGCCCTCCCCGGCACACTTCCAAAAATCACGCTGAGCAATGGAGAAAAAACAGTTGTTTTCCAATCCATGATGCATATAGGATCTCCAGAGTTCTATGCAGATATAAAAAAAGATATGGAAGTACTCCGTGGTCAAGAGTATATATTTTTCTATGAATGAGTCCGTCCTGGAACGCCTGAGAATATGCAAAAACTCAGCACGCTCATAGGAACAGATATCTCGGAAAAGATGTATTCGATATTTGCTGAAATGGGGTGATTGGTCATGCAGGATGCAGATACATTTTTGGGTATCATACCAAGCACAAATATCGATTTCTCGGCCGATGATATTATTGCCTTTGCAGAAGCAGAAAAAATGGTTGTGCCAACCGACGTGCAACCAGATGTTTTCCAAATAATACGAGAGAGATATCCCTCCTTTAATCCATTTCAGAAATATATCGCACGAGAAGTGTCTCGAGGTCTCTTGAATATCCTCCTTCGATCCTACACAAACCCTTCTCTCCCAGAGAAATTAAAAGATACGATGCCTGTCTTCCATATCATTCTCGACAAGCGGAACAAACTTCTGGCAGATGCTATTGTCTCTTCACCAGTACCACATATCTATGTCCACTATGGGGCTCTCCACTATCCAGGAGTCCTGATTCTCTTGAAAGAAAAAGATCCTCGTTGGCAAGAAATAGCACGTACAGAATTTCAGGTTATACGATAGATTTGGCAGTTTTTTGGTATTTGTATATAATGCTTCTATGACTTCCGCCCATACAAAAAAAATCATCCGTCTCTGCATCTATGGACTCTTATGTCTCCTCTTCTTATGAGCCGGCATGCTCTATGTACGATTTGAAAAAGGATGAATCATGGGTACTCTCCCCGAGCCTCTCCGCTCCCAAGTCATAGAAGAAAACCCAACGATTACTCCAAAGGCCAGCCTTTCTCGAGATAAAATCCTAGCACGAATAGCTCAGCTCGAAGCAGAGATAGTGCAGGAAACCAATGACCCCGATAGAGCTATGGAGCTGAGAGTCGAACTCCAGAATATGCGCGAAGAATTAAAACGAACAGAACAATAAAAAATGGGTTACACCCATTTTTTTGATTTAAAAAAGAGAAACATACCGAGCGTCAGAACAACCATGAGCGCAACGATGATGCTGAGAGGCAATATCTCATCTTGATCCACCAAAAAGCTCAACCAACCAAAGTGCATATTCATACCAAAAAATGCAGCTATAAAACTAGGCCCCAAGATAAGCACATTAAAGAGTGTCAGACGTCGAACAGTCTGATTGGTACTGCGTGCCATAATCATCTCATTTGTTTCTGTGAGAAGCTTCATGGTGTCACGGAAATTATCGAGACGATTGATGAGTTTCTTTATCTTATCCAGAGAATCATCGATCGCTTCTTTTCCTGTTTCATCTATGAGATTGGTGTGTTTCTTGATCATTTCATCCAGCATATCAGAGAGGGGCGCGAGAAGGGATTTGAAATTGATGATATTTTTCTTGATATCCTGGATTTCAGAAATCTGGTCGATTCAGAAATGTTCCTGAGAAAATACTCTCGATTCAACATTCTGGACACGATCTTGAATAGCATGGAGAAGCCCGAACATTCGTATGATTGATAGATCAAGTAGTTCATAGAAAAGATCAAAGCTCGTATATTTTTCACGCTCGACAAGACGATTTCTCATGCGATCAAACTCTTTGATCCCGAGAAAAGTATCCTCATCGATCACCATCAGATACTCCGGACTCACAAAACAATGTATCTGTTGTGTATTGATATGGTTAGATGAGTCCCTATCAGCAAATTGAAGGGCGAAATAAGCATAGTTTTCGCGAATTTCAAATTTCGAAAGCTGAGTTGGAGAAAATATATCCTCGAGATCATCCTCATGGATATGGAATTCTTTTTCTAGTTTTTTTCTCAAAGTATCCGTGAGTCCACGATATTCGTAGTAATCAAACGTCGGATAATGTTTGGAGAGAGAAGTCATACAGGGGTGAGAATCTCTCTTATGAGCTACGTCGTGAACGGTAGTAGACTATGCCGGCTGCCCCCAGGAGTGCAGTCAATATAAGTATACTCATCATGCCCATCGGACCTGCAGCGACTATTTCTCTCTGACAGATATTTGTACATGTATCGTTATTACTATTATTTCCATCGTCACACTGTTCTCCCCGATCCAGTATACCATTACCACAACTAGAACCAGTGAGGCGACATGATCGGTCACAGAGGTCTCCTGAAATCGTATTTCCATCGTCACACATCTCTCCATGTTCTACGATCGCGTTACCACATTGCCCTTCGACATTGATAACAGTAGAACAGGTATTATTTTGATTGGCACCAGCATCGGGGTAACAGCGAACTGTATATTTACCGGCTTGTTTAAAGGTGAACTGTTTATTCATCGTCTCAGAAGTATCCACCATAGTGTTGTTGCGGGTGATAACTATGACTGTGCGACCTCGTGGTTCCCCAGAACATGAGAGTGTCGTCGTGAGAGGAACGGATCCATAGGCATCAAATGCTTGGACTCGGCACTTTGGATTAACGGTGAGAAAAAGACATCCTGTCGAGCAACTATCCGTATTGCTCGCATTCCCATCGTCACACTGTTCGTTTCATTCGGCAATACCATTACCACAAAAAGAGGTAGATCCAGGAGTACGGCATTGATTCGTACATGAATCTCCATTATTAGTATTTCCATCGTCACACTGTTCGTTACCTTCGCGAGTACCATTTCCACAAACTGGGAGGAGACAGCTCGTAGAACACGCATCACTGTTATTGGTGTTGCCATCATCACATTGTTCATTTCCTTCAGGAATGCCATTACCACAGAAAGCAGGAGAGCCAGGAATGCGACACTGATTATTACAAGAATCATAGTTATTGCTGTTGCCATCGTCACATTGCTCTGTTCCCTCTTTGGCTCCGTTACCACAGAATGGTAAACGACAAATATTGGAACATCCATCATTGTTATTGGTATTTCCATCGTCACACTGTTCATTGCCGCTGACCTTTTGATCACCACAGACAGGTACGAGACACGTATTCGAACACAAATCAGTATCTATCTGATTTCCGTCATCACATTGTTCAGTGTTCTCTCGAATACTATTACCACAAACAGGGAAACGACACGTATTGGAACAAGCGTCAGTATTGTTCGTATTGCCATCATCACACTGTTCTGTGCCTTCCTTAACGCCATTACCACACACTATTGGAGGAGTTACAGGAGCTGACATGTAGAAAAAACCACACTCGAGATGAGTGATCTCCGTACCAGGCACAATAGTGAGATTACTCTGTTGTTTGAGAGAAGAAATAGTCTGATATTTGAGAGCGTACACTGGTTTGGTATAATCAATAGTTGTTGGTTGAGTCACGCCACGAATAATAGATTGACCTGCCTTTGTTTTCGCCCATATCCAAGAAGCTGTTGCATTCGGGCCACTTTCGAAACGATCAAAATTATTGGTGATATTACCGGTAGGTGTGACATTTGCCCCTTGATACGTGTATCCTGTGACGGTACTCCTCGTAAGATCGATAAATTCCTGTTGACCACTTGGGATACCTGTTCGAGGAACAAAGATATCATTTGCAGCATTGGAGCTTGCGAGTTCGAAATGGAAACATTGCTGACAACCAGAAGCTTCAGCAATGGAACTACAACTCACCGAATAAGCAGAAACGCTCATCGGTATAAGCGAAATAAGAGGTACGAGAAAGAGTAAACGTCGCATAGAAAATAATTACTGTACCACAATACCACGCTTTGCCATATGGGTCAAATAACAAGAGGGAAAATAGAGTAGACAAATGGGTTTTTTTTCATATAGTCACGCCACGATAGTCGTCATGGGAACGTAGCTCAATTGGTAGAGCAGCACCCTTTTAAGGTGATGGTCCCGGGTTCAATTCCCGGCGTTCCCACCAATATATGACTCTTGATTCTCTAAGAAAATCTCCGAATGGAACTCATCCCCATTCGGAGATTTTTGAAAACCGGAAAATTCACATGGTACTGAGTGATAAATTGCATATACTACCGTTATGAAGAAATATATCGTCACTATGATAATAACTGCTCTCCTCGTCGCAGGGGGAATGTATTTCCTGAATGTAGGAAATATGTGACTCAGAACGAAAGACATCAAAAATAATCCTGCCCAAGCAACAGCATTTGTCTATGTCAGCCAAAATAGTGAGATCGATTTTCAGCTCAAAGAAGTCTACCGAGGCGTGAATTTCGTCATCTTTGAAGTGATTCCCAGAGACGCTCACCAAGCAGATACAGCGAGAATTATCCTCAAAAATACTGGCACATCCTGGGAAGTCATCGGATTTTGAACAGCATTTCCTGGGCTCGAAGATGCCTATCCTGAATTGAAAGGGAAGATTTAGCGTACAGTTGCAAAATGCATCAATTTATGCCATTTTTTTTCTATTTTTGTCACTATTCAAAGGAAGTTCTACAAAAAAGGTAGTTCCTTTATTTTCCCTCGATTCAAACCATATTTTCCCACCAGCACTCTCAACGATTGATTTTACTATGTAGAGGCCGAGACCAGTACCTTCTGTGTCCTTTTCTTTCACATTATCAGCCCGAAAGAGCTTCGTGAATATTTTATTTTGCTGAGTCTGTGGTATACCATAACCCGTATCAGAAATTTTTATAAGTATACTATTTTTCGTACTTTTCCGGTTTGGAGCTTGCTGCGACGATGAAACCAGGGAAATACTCAGTTTGATCTCTCCACCGAGAGGAGTGTATGCGACAGCATTGGAGAGAAGGTTCTGGAAAATCATACGAAGAAACTTCGGATCGATCGAAAATAGCGGAACATTCTTGTTCAATTTTTGTATAAATGTAATCCTTTTTTCTTTGATTTTCGGCTTTTGTTCAAGGAGAACACTATCGACCAGTCTTCGTATATCAGTCTGCACTGGCTTACCCGTAAATGTCCCGAGCTCAATATGAGAAACATTCAGGAGTGTATTAACGAGCTCAATCATGCGCTTATTGCTTTGATAAATTTCTTCCAGATACTTTCTTTGCTCGGGAGGAACTTTGCCGATATCACCGCTGAGGATCATCTCAGTATACCAGCTGATAGCAGTAAGGGGTGTGCGAAGCTGATGTGAGGCAAGGGAGACAAATTCGGTTTTAGCCTTATCGATTTCATCCTCCTTTGTCATATCGCGAAAAATAGAAACACCTCATATGCTCTTGCCACCCAAAAAGATGGGAGTGGCTGTTACACTGATAAACCTACCATTTGGCACTTTTGCATTTCGGATAAACATTTTGACTTTGGTCGATGTTTGACCATAGACTGCCAGAAAAAGAGGCATTTTGTGAGCTGGGTAAGGCTCAAACGTCACCGGATCAAACACTCCATATTGCTTTTGCCATGTATTTGATACATCATTATTGACTCCGGAACCCAAAATATCACGGGCATTTTTATTGAAATAGATAAGTTTTCCTCTCTCATCAGCGACGGCCACCCCATCGCCGAGACTCGCAAGAATTGCTTCATCTTTGGCATTTGCATGTTCCAATGAGTTAAAGGTTTTCATACCGATCAAATACGACCAGAGGGTTATCAAGATCACAACTATTCCTGCAAAAATAACTGCCACCATAAAACCTTGTTCCCTCTGAGTTGCATCCTGACGAGATAATTCCGCAAGATAGAGGATATTGGACACTCGGGTTTGTGATTTTATGCTCAGCTGGTTGATAAGCTCTTGGATAACGGTCTCACTACCACTTTGTTCTATATTTTTCACTAATTCTCCGAAGAGCATCCGGCTCATGTCTGAAACTTCTCGAATCTCCTGAAACAACAATTTTTCTTCAGGTTCTGAAAAAAGTGGCTCTGCCTCATCGAGAAGTCGGGAAAGCGATTCATAACTACTGATAGATTGTTCTTTTGGTCGATCATTTCGATAAATGAAATACTCACTCCGGAGAACTGCCATCTGGTACGATGTTGCACTTATTTTTTGTGCCAGTTGTTCTTTTTTATATGCTTGCGAGAGAGAAAGAGTAAGAAGGAAACTCACAATAATGAAAATGATTATAAAGCTAGCAGTCATAATCAAACCTAAGTGAAGTTTTGTGATCGTTTTCATATTCCTAGCGGATTATTGTTACCGATTTCGGTTTGATCGATTCCAGGGCGTCAAAGTATATATAATTCAGATAATTAGGCATTCTCGGACTCTCTATAAATTTGTTTGAAATAAGCCACCGGGCTTGTTGTTCAAAAGTAAGCAGCACAGATTGATCCAAAAACAATTCATATTGATAGTCTCCCCACACTGACCGGATAAATGCAGGTTCAAAATCTGTATGCAGGAGAACAGTATCTTGGGCATCGTTTGGATATTGAGCAATGAAATTATTTGCTCGATCGATTGCCCGGAGAAATTTCTTTACTATTTCTGGATTATTTTGGACCCAATCCGCAAAAGAAACGAAGTAATAATCAGTTCTGAAAGTATCGGCACTTTCAATAAGATAAGAATTCGCCCCAAGAGATTTTTGAGCATTATAGATATGAGGCTCCCAGGTAGAAATTGCATCCACTTTACCCGAACGTAGAGCTTCCGGAAGATCTGCAGCTGGAATATCAAGAATTTTTATATCCCGGACATCGAGACCATGCTGCGCAAGAAATAAACTCATAAAATATTGCCCTGTTGTACCTTTTGTTATTCCGATGGTTTTACCTCTCAATTCAATCGGCGTAGAAATGTGACTCTCATGACTAGTAAGAATCTTTGAATCATTCGCGGAACTCACGATACCACTGATAACAACAAAATCGGAATAATCGAAACTATTCACCACAATCGGCGTCTGAGCCACAGTAACAATATCCAGAGCTTTATCCTTCAGCATAGTTCCGAGGGCACTCTTCCCAGAATCAAAAATGCGTATATCAACATCGAGTCCTTCTTCTCGAAAATACCCTTTTTCATCGGCAATCAAGATCGGTGTTCCTCCAGGAAAATTGAGGATCCCCACACGCACTTTTTCCATCGGACCAGTATAGGTGAGTTGCGGTAAGAATTTCTGACTATGCCACACCTTCCATCCAACCAGGAGAGCAAAAACCAAGCATCAAGACACTAACAATGGCATGATTGTATTTCTGAAATATCACAAGAGAAGTATCATGATGGAACAGAGAGTAAACAAAACAGGAATAATATAATACAAGATCCGTATGGTAAGCTTTTCTTCTTTGGCAAGCTGGACGTGATGGGTAATACTCTCGAGCATGTAGCTATTACTAAAATGATTCCACGGATTCTGACGTACGCCCGTTTGGAGATCATAGTAATAGGCAATAGTGTCATCACTGTACTTTATGAGATGTCCACTCAATGGTTCGATCCAGAGCTGCAAATACGGCTCCAGTTCGATACCACGTGTGATACCCACCTGTGGTAGATGAGTGAGATTGTTTGTTTGGTCAATCATCACACCTTCATAACGAGTTTCATAGCGATAAACATGCAAACCATCAATATCTTCCTCTCCAGCAAAGATCATATGTGCCGGGGCATCATAATTGATATGCCAATACGTAAAAGACTCACCTCTTTTCAGATTGTGAGGAGCAAAGAGATATCCATCTCGAGTTTCATCACCAGAACCACCAACATGCTCACCAGTTTTTGAATCAATACCATAGAGACGCTCAACCGAAAATATTTTTTCACCGGTGATTTTCTGAACATCAAAAATATTTTTGATGGTAAATATACCATCTTTTTCAGTTATAACTTCGTATGAAAACTTCGTTACTGAACGTTTTTCACCGGAAAATTGCTGCCTGGTTTCATCATAGAAATTATCCCGAGAGATAAGATCGGCTGTATAGGAAAAATCCTTCGGTAATTTCGTTATCTCGGGTACAACAAACCACAACCAAATAGAAATGACAGTGAACAAGAGGACTCCTGCAATAATTATTTTTTTGATCATACGATGCGTTTCTTTTTGAACATATCTTCTATTTTCTCTACGACATCATGGAGCTTCCAATCTGATTTGATGAGGTAGTGCATAGGCTTATGAGTCACCATATCCTCCACGAGCTGTTCACTAGTTGCGCTGAGGTTGGTCAGGATAATAACAGGTACCTTTTCCCCCCAAGCATCCTCGCGAATTTTTTTTAGGGCAGTCATACCATCCATCTCAGGCATCAGGAGGTCAAGTAATATAATATCCGGATGCTTCGAGAGTGCGGTATCCACAGCTTCTCTGCCATTTTTTGCCTCAAGAGTATTGAAATTTTTGAGACGGAGAATATCAATGATAGCATTTCGAAGGGCCTTCTCATCTTCTACCACCAAGACTGTTTTTGTTTTTTTCATACTATTGTGGGGGTTAAATAAATATATTTTATTGAGTTTTTTCTTTTTGTCGAAATGAGAAAGATACTTTTTTACCAAGCTCAATCTCATATTTTGAGACAAGTTCAGCAATAATTTTTGATGGATTTTGAGAGAGAGACAATACCCTTCCAGACTCCACATCGATCTTGAGACCATCTATACTATTTGCAATGGAAATAGCCTGATCCCCTACACGTTGTCGCATATCCATAATAGTATCGCTGATAATTTCATAGAAAGTGCGCATATTATTGGGTATATGTGAATAATCCATTGGCGATGATCGAGAAGTTTGGTGATATTTTTTTCGGAAGAAAATAATAGATCCAGCCATAAGAACGGTCAATAAAACAAAGATGACAGCATAAGACAGAAGTGTAGTCCTAAATATACCTCCTATTTTTGGCTCAACAGTAAATGGAAAGTGAGAAGTAGCCGGAACAGTCTGACCATCATATTTGATACTGACTCTGACTGTATAAACACCCGGCATCAGGTAATAGGGTATCTGTACCATTTTGACAAAACTTGCTGTCGTCTCCACCGCTACCGTTTCACTACTAGAATACACAGATTCACCTCCTGCTGACAGCACAGAATAATACACCTGGACATCGAGTCGTCTTGTCCCGCTCACATTCAATAATTTGACCGAAACGGGAAGGAGTTCTCATGGAGCTACTTTACCAAGAAGTCATCCATTGACGATATTCATGCTAATACCGCTCAGTTCAGAAATAACATCGAAAAGTGGGAGATTATCGACACGTGGAGGGGCTGGTACTGGTTCATTTGTTAGGGCCATTCTTCCCTCATCACGGAGCGTAAGTCGTACCTGGGTCCTAAGCTTCACAAGCGGAGTTCGGATTTTTTCAGGAGGAATATTTTTTTCTATGGTACTGTCTGTTTCTTCTGGTGCGGACTGAAGGTCAATATCGTCTGGCACTGTTTGCTGATAAAAAGCATTTTCTTGTCGAGAAGGAGAAGAAACAAGAGGGGCAAAAAGAGAATAAGCACTATTACCAGAAGAATCGCCAGAAGGTCGATGAGAGTCAGGAATAGACGAATCATCAACAGTGAGAGATACACAGTCAATGGTAGTGGAATATGCCCCTGATGTTATAGTGACACTCGCTGTTTTTATACCACTTGTCGTATATGTTTTGCTCAATTGTGCAGTGTCACCAGCCAGATCAGTACCAGACCAAATATAAACATAAGTACCGTTCCCTCACGTTGCAGAAACTGACCAATCGACGGATTGACCAACAGAAATACGGGAAAACGATGGCGAACAGGTGGCACTGATAACACTCTCAGAATTATCTTCTTCACTGGTACAGTCAGCATCAAGAGGATAATCTACTGATCCATCATTATCATCATCTATACCATTGAAACACTCATAATCCGATACTACTGGCACCACCAGCCGTATTGCACTCTGTGCAGAAACACTGAATAATGGAAAAAACACAAGAAAAAGGATCCCTAGTGTCTTTGCAAGTATTTGAGCAAAATCTCTCATACCATAAGAATAACATAGTCTCCTGTGTAAATCAATTTTAGACCATAAAAAGATCCCCAATAGTGGGGATCTGTATGTTTTTTGAATTAACTCGCCAGGATAGAGAGTGTCATATTTATATCATAGTCATTTGCCGCTCCTTGTTCTGCTGGAACTGTTTGAGAAATAGATACGCCTGTGAGCTTCCAATCACCAAAGTCATCTGAACCAGCAGCACCAGACATGATAGTGATGCTGTCGGTTGTTCCTTGGATAAAAGCAGAAGAAGAGCCCTTGGTAATATTGGATGTACCACAAGATGAGCATTGTCCAGCAGCTAGTGTCCCAACGGATGGATCCACCGTCAATTGACCACCGAGACTATCAAGATCAGCACCATCAGTACAACCAGAACCACCTGCATCATTGAAATCAATATCAGTTCCCGCACTGTCCCACACAGCAGTTGTTGCTGAACCGGCAAGGCTCACTGACCATCCATTATCAGCAGCATCAGGATTTTTTATGTAAATTACCTGCGAAGCGGTACCAAATGTCCCAGTCGCAGCTTGACAACCAAAGCCGGCCGTGACAGCACCAAGAGCAACAGAAGGACTACCTACAGTCACATAACTTCCATCGACGATGTCGACAGAAAGTGCCCCAGCATTCACTGTAAGTGTAAAATTGGATGTTGCAGAAGCGTAGACTCATGCAGCACCAGTGAGAGCCATAGCTCCGAGGATGATACCTGCTGTAGCTATATTCATCCTGCGGAGGATAAATGATGAAAGTGAATGTCTATTCATAGAATATGAATGTTATGATTGTGGGATATATTCCCTACATAATCACATTGAATCATACTTTTATCTGCAAGTCAAAAATTTGATCAAAATAAATCCCCGCCTTACGGCGGGGATTTATTTTAGTAAATTATCTTAGCTGGCAAGAATCGAAAGAGTCAGATTGACATCATAATCACTCGCGGCTGGTTGCTCTGCTGGAATAGTCTGAGAAACAGAGACGCCTGTGAGCTTCCAATCACCGATATCATCAGAACCAGAAGCACCTGTCAGGAGCGTAATACTATTGGTAGTTCCTTCTACAAATGCAGCAGAAGTACCCTTACTCACATTCGTAGCAGCACATGAAGCACAAGCGCCAGTGGCAAGAGTACCAACAGAAGGGTCTACGGTCATTTGGCCACCAAAACTATCAGCATCAGCACCATCAGTACAACCAGAGCCACCTGCATCATTGAAATCATAATCAGTTCCTGCACTGTCCCACACAGCAGTTGTTGCTGAACCAGCAAGACTGACTGACCATCCGTTATCAGCAGCATCAGGATTTTTTATGTAAATTACCTGCGAAGCGGTACCAAACGTACCAGTAGACGCTGATCCACCACTAAGACATGAAAAGCTAAATGTTTTAGCGGACATGGTGACAGACGGACTACCGACCGTGACATAACTTCCGTCGACGATATCAACCGAAAGTGTACCCGCATTAATAGTCTGAGCAAAGTTAGAGGTAGCCGAAGCATAAACTCCTGCAACAGTACTGAGAGCCATAGTTCCGAGGATGATACCTGCGGTGGCTATATTCATCTTACGGAGAATGAATGATGAAAGTGAATGTGTATTCATAATATATGAATGAAGTGATTGTGGGATTAAACTTCCCTACATAACCACATTGAATCATATTTTTATTTTGATGTCAAATTATTTAATACTATTTTTTTAACTAGATAGCTGCGGCAGTCAGAGTCATACTAATAGAATATGTACCGGTGGGCTTTTCTCCAGGTATTGTCTGAGATATATCAATACCAGTAAAGTCCCAATAACACTGAGTATCTGCAGTAGCGCCAGCTGTGAGAATAGTAATAGAGTTTGTAGCCCCTTCAGAAAAAGATGAAGATGATCACTTTGTCATACCCGTCGCGCTACAAGTTCATCCGAGAGTCCCTACACTTGGATTGAGACTCATGCGCCCACCGAGAGTATCACTATCAGCGCCATCACCAGCATTTGCAGTAGGATCATTGAAATCATAGTCAGTTACAGTTCAGTCCCAGAAACTGGTAGGGCCGCTATTAGCAGCTAGAGTCAGAGACCACTGTGCATTTCCGCTATTATTGGTGACACGAATTTTCTGATTTGCTTGTCCAAATACACCCGTAGCCGACTGATGACCGATAGTCACGATCACACTATTCATAACAAAAGAAGGGCTCCCTACTGGTGTACCGCCACTATCGACGATATCAACACTCACAGATCACCCTGCAGCAGTAGTAATTTGGGGAATAACTGTATAGGTATTGAGAGTAGTTCCATCAGATTTTACTATACGGAAGCAATAATCCGTATTTGAAAGGGCTCCATTATCTTTCAAAGAAAAATCCCATTTGCCATCCTGACCACTCGCGATAGCGGCTTCTGTATTTGTAAAATTATTGAGTTCTTCGTAATCCTGATTCACAATCGTTCGCCCGCCATCAGTTGGATCATTGGCATTAGCAGTCAGGGCAGCACCATCAGCTGGTGTAGCATTATCATTATAAGCGATCACTGTCGCTGCTGTCACATCTGCATAGGTTTCTCCAGAAAATGCGGTATCACACGTTCCTGATTTTTGAGCAAATTGTAGTTTAAAATTTTGAGCATTTGTGAGAATACTATTTGTATCAACACGAAGAAGAGCACGGAGACGGAAAGCAGCTCACGCGGACCCGAGAGATGCTCCATTATCTTGGAGGGCAAGAGTACTCCCAACATCAGCTAAATTCGCATTATTGAAAAATCGATATGCCTGCTGAGTATAGGTAGGAGAGATATAATTCTCAGCTGCAACGGCTACCTTGGCAAATGAAAGACCTGTACGCATAACAGGACCGCTATACACTGCAGATGCTGTTCACCATGTTTGCACGCCTCCTGTCATTCTATTCTCTGTGATATCCATAGAGACCGAAGCAGAACTCTCATAAGCATTCATAAAAAATGCGCCACTATTTGGTTGGGCATTGAGTTGCACATAGTCAGTATCATCACCTTGCGTCGTGGCAGCAGCCCAGGCTGATGTGCCGCCATCCCAGAGCTTACGAGAGACAGTAGCGCCATCACCCCATGTAAGCCAGGCATCATTCGGATTAGAGCTATGCGTCTCAAAAGCTATATCAAAAGCCTGAGTAGTGATACTCTCGATACCGGCACTATGTTCAGTATGGACAGCACTCCATGCAGTACCACTCCATATAAACGTATTGAGATCTGAACCAGCATCAACCAATCATATCATAATCTGATCTGATGCGTTCGTTGGATTAGGAGCGAGTTCAAGCCAATGGACCACTCATCCCTGATTCGCATTGACTACATTGGTCACTGCTCATAAAACAGCACCAGAATAAGCTCTATATCGAAAATGAGCCGTTGCAGCAGTGGCAAATCACCAAGCGAACATGATATCTCCAGATGTTTTTTCAAATGCCACGTCAATAGTTTTCTTCGTAGCGAGTGAGCCAGCTGCATCCCATACAGCAGCGGCACCCATTGCATCCCAAGCACTTCCTGTCCATCGCATACCATAGACATCGACATTGGCATCCAAGACAATCATAGCCAACTCATCAGTACCAGGACGAGAAGCGAGTTCTACGTAGTTCGTAATACCAGTATTAGGGATATTTATATCTGTTGGTCATGACCAAGCTGTACCATTCCAAACATAATAATTCGGATCAGCCGTTCCATCACTACACACCACTATAGCATCACCAGAAGATTGCTCATATTCGACATCAAATCATCGATAAAGCGATTGCAAATCTCTATCCCCATTCACATCAGCGGTTGTACACAATGCTGAAACACTCCCCCACGAACTGTTAGTGCCATTCCAAATCTGTGCCTCAACTCGACCATTATTTCCGAGGGTGACGAGGACAGCTTCATCACGTTTGGGTGAAGTTTTGAGCACCATATGACGGAGCTCACCATTGGTACCAGAAGCACTCGTAGGAGAACCCCAAGAACTTCCGGTCCATCGACGATACTGGGGATAAGTCGTACTCTCCTCTGTAGTGTAGACCAGCATACCTTCATTTGAACTATTATATTTCTGAGTTGCCTGCGCCATTCGAGTAATACCGATATTACGACGCACAGGACCAGCCCATATCTGAGCAATAGCAGACCATGTCTGACTCCCCGCAGTGAGGTGTGCCTCTCGGATATCATCTGTCGCAGAAGTATCATCTTCATAGACAGCTGCCAATACTGCCCCATTATTTGGGTGGGCATTGAGAAGTACTGCGGCATTATCATCACCCATAGTCGTAGCCGCAGCCCAAGCAGATGTGCCACCATCCCAGAGTTTACGAGAAACAGTCGCACCATCAGACCAGACGAGCCAAGCATCATTTGGATTAGAACTATGAGTTTCAAATGTAATATCAAAATCCATTTCTACAGCAGCATTTTCGAGACCGAGACTATGCTCAGTATGCACAGCACTCCATGCAGTACCACTCCAGATAAAGGTATTGAGATCAGATCCAGCATCATGCAGTCCTATCATAATCTGGTCAGAACCAGTCGTCGGATTGGGTGCGAGCTTGAGCCAGCTCACAACTCCACCTTGATTGGCATTCGTGACATTGGTCACAGCACCGAGAACTCCAGCAGCATAAGCTCTATATCGAAAATGGGCAGTTGCGACGGTCGCAAATCACCAAGCAAACATGATGTCTCACGACGTCGTCTCAAAGGCGACATCGATAGCTTTTCTCGTACCCGCGATTGAAGCTGTTGTTTCCCACGCAGTAGCTACAGCCATATTATTCCATGCGGTTCCTGTCCATCGCATCGCATAGACATCACTATTAGAGTCAAGAGTAATAAATGCCAACTCATCACTCCCTGATCGAGACGCAAGTTCTATCTGAAATGGACGACCAGTGGTCGGAATATCGATGTTGGTAGGGCCAGTCCAGCTCGTACCATTCCAGACATAATAATCAGGATCAGCAGTATTGTCTGCGACGATAACGATGGCATCACCCGAAGTCTGTTCATACTCGATATCAAATCATCGGTAGAGTGATGCTCCATTTGGATTATTGACTGTATCGCCAACGGTTGAGAGTGTTGTCGGACTTCACCATGTTGTTCCATTAAAGACCTGAGCTTGTATCTGCCCAGTATTAGTTATCGCAACAAGTATAGCTTCATCACGAGTTGGAGCATAACGTACCTGCATATTGTAGAGTTCTGTACCAGCAAAAGCACTCGCAGACTGTTCAGATCACCATGTACTCCCATCCCAGAGGCGGTATTTTGGAGTAGAGGTACCATTATTGATAGTATCATAAGTCATCATCGCATCAGTTGCGCCATTTGCATGGGCAACTGGCATCCGTGGTTCGATAAAATCACGAGCGACATCTATCACATTATGATTTTTCTGAGCATGATAGAGCACATCGACGATATTTCCTTCTCTCAATTGAAGAAAAAATCACTCAAATGGTAAACCTCCTAAAGTAACACAAAAAACAGTATAGTAGATAAAAAGTGTACGGAAAAATGAACTACAATGACTCATTATTGGTAGTAGAAATATAATTATAAATGATTTTTGAAACACGCCCAAACAATTCCAGCGATTTTTCACGAGTAATTCACTCCTGTTGATAATCCATAGACATCGAAATAATATAAACTCTTCATCCTATATAGACCAATCCAGCATCGAGAATAACTGTTTTTTGGGTATTTTCCCCTATTTTATGAGAAAAAATAACACTCTCTGGCACACCTTGACCGAGATATTCATCATAGGTAGTACGGGAGAGGATATTGAGGAGAAATTGAGAATGATTTGGGTTAATATAGTTTGCCGTATAAAGAGAACGAAGTAGTCGGGTATATTCTTTCGCCGTAATTTTTCACTCTTGATCAAAAAAATCATCCAGACCGAGAGCGGTAAAAACATCTCGCACCTCATCCATAGAGAGATTGCGGTAGAGAATTCGATAGGCAGTATTATCTGAATTGAGGAGCATTTCTTCTATCAATTTTTCTACAGTGATAGGGGAACCGATAGGACGTTTGTAAACATCACCCCACTCATTATCGCGATCTTCTTTGGTTAAAATAAGTTCATTATAGAGTTTCCAGTCACCCTTTTCTATTTTTTTCATCACTGCCATAGCAAGCGGAACTTTTATAAGAGAAGCTGGCAAGATACGGACATCTTGATTGATAGAAATATTTGCACCCGTATTGAGATACTCAAAATAGAGAGAAGTAGCCGCAAGTCCTTCTTTTTCAAAAAGCGCATATAGTTCTTCCCTGATTGGCTGAACTGTCGTGAGCAAATCTTTTTCATTACTAAAAAATCGCATAGGATCGAGAAGAGGATATGTGCTTCTGAAATTATCTAAATCCAATTTTTGCAATAAAAAATAAGCTCATCAAAAGGTAATAGCATTGGTTACAAGGAGGATGAAAATAAGAAGAGTTTTTTTACTTCGAATGAAAGAAAAATGAGATGAGAAGAGTTTTTTCGCCATATTTAGTCATTGAGGATATTTATCTGGCAAATAACAGAAGAAGATGTTTCACCCTCCTGGAGCGTATAAATAATAGGAATGGTAAAATCTCATTCCCGAGCGCCTACCTGACGAGTGATTTCGAATTCTATCAGAGTTTCACGAGTGCCAGGCGTATAGCTATACTCTTTGTTTCCTTTGAAGACAACATCAATGCCGGCAGGTAATGCGCCTATTTCAAGGAAAGAAGGAAGTGCTTTTTTCTTATTTTGAAAAAGTGTCACACGTGCGCGAGAAGAAGATTCGATCTGCACGTCAGCTCGAAATATATCAGCACGACAAGTATGAGTCGCCAGCTCGTCTATGATGATATCTTTTTCATAACGACGAACAGAGAGTTCTTCAGCTTCCAAGAGTGATTCCAGAAGAGCAATCGTCGACTGTGACGCCTCGGATGATTCTGCAACAGGAGTAGTATCCTCTGGTGGCAATTCTGTCTCAGGCTCAGGAAGAGGTCCTGCAGGATCTGCAACAATAGAGGGGTCTATGAGGTCTACATTTGGATCTTCATCGGTATTATCAGCGAGAGTTGGTTCATTTTGTATTTCTTGATCCGTTTCAGTATCTAGATCAGAAAAGATTATTTCTATTTCTACAAACACATCATCGTTGGAAAATAATGTAAGAATTTCTTCAGTCTCGTCAGTTATATCTCATTCAACAATGGGAATAATTTCATCGCCTGTGTCTATCAGTGTTACTGAAGATGTTGGCGGTACTGTAGTATTTGATCATTCAGGAGCTGTATTTGCTTCTCAGGAAGGAATTGGTGAAGTTCCTTCTTGGGTAGATGAGGAAGGTTCTGGAAATACCAATGAATCTGAAGTGACATTGTCTGTCGATGATTCTGAGGTTTCTGCAGGGGATGCAGGCTCGACAATAACTGGTTCAGAAATAGGCTCTGATGTTTGAGCTGATTCTGATGGAACAGGCTGAGATTGGTCATTTACCAATAGCGAATCAGCTGAAGCCTCTGGTCATTCTTGAGCGATTGTAAAAAATGGTTGAATGACACCAAAAAATACAATGCAAAAAACTACAAAGTACCCTCAGAAAAAATGAATAGGAAATTTTGAAAGAAGTATGGAAACCCTGACACGTATCATAGGACTATTTATGAGGAGGTACTTTGAGAGTATCTCCCTTTTTGAGTGTATAGGGAGGCTTGAGGCGATTAACTTTTGCCAAGAGCTTCCATGAAACATCATGTTCTGATGCAAGAGTGGTAATGTCTGTATTGCTCTTGAGTGTGTGTTTTACCCAATGATTGATGACCCATTGTGCACGACGACGAGCAACAAAGTAGAGGAACACCAGTATTCCGAGTAGGGCCACCATAATAAGCTCAGCTATAAATCAGAGCAGTGTTGGTAATGTCAGAAACCACACAGCAGGACCATCAAGAGTCATGAGTTCGCCATCAGTATTGCTTCAGACCTGCGCTTCTGGATTAGGATCATAAGAAACAGTAAAGCTCGAACGGTAGAGTCATCCCCAAAATGGTTTTTTGAGGTCAAAATTCCAGTCCGATACTTCTCATCGGAGAACAGGATATTGGCCACCCTGTTCAGCATACTTAACGCCAAAAAAATAGCGAGTAGTGACCGAAACATCTCCATCAATAGAGACATTACCAGCATTTTTTACCTGAGGATGTAGGACAATACCTCCATTTTGGCGTTTGTAATCAAAACCCATAACTTCCAATTTTCTCTCTATATCACCTGGAACCGTGATAGCAACTCGCAGACCAGTACGGATGGAGAGATTTACACCTGGTTGATCATCTTTTTTTGCTTTTTTTTCTTGAATCAAGATACAGCCATTATGTTCACCAACACCTGCATTCGAGGGCACTGTGATAGTAAAAGGTATCAATTGAGTTGTGCCTGGGCTGAGTTTCATCTCTGTTTTCTCAAGTTTGATCCAAGAGCCAACATCTGTCTGCTCCTCCGCAAATTGTTTACAGGCAAATGCTCAACCGGTAGAAGGCGTCGAATCAGCTGCATATACCAAAACAGTTTTTGGTTCGGAAGAGTTATTGATGACTGTAATTCATTCTTTTTGAACAGCACCTGGCTCCAACGTATGTATAAAAATAGACTCGGTGCGAGGATTATCTGCTCGTGGATAGGCAGGGCGTCCACCAAATCACCCATATTCAATGGCAAAGGAAAATGTCGCCAAAAACGCGCCAAAAACTGCTACAACATACCGGAACAGGAAACTGTTATGCATAAGAGAAATTTATAGTTTTCAGTATAAAAAAATACCTAAAAAAACATACGAAAACCCCTTGCTAAAAAGAAAAATAATGCCAATCTAAACTAATTTGCGGTGATGGAAAGGAGAAGTGGTATATCGTATTCCCCTGCCGCTGGCTGAGACGCAGGTACCGTTTGACGTACGATAATATCAGACAACCTCCAGTCGCCACGATTATCAGAATTAGAAGTCGCATACACGAGTGCAACAGTATTGATGCCTCCTTCTTCATCAAATACTCATACAGGAACAGAGTTCAAAAAATTCTCGGAGCAAAGCGGACATGAGCCACTTTCCAGAGAATCGTTCTGGGTATATATTTCCATAGAACCAGCAAGAGTATCTGGATCGCCACCATCAACACAGCCATCTCCAGTTGGATCATTGAAATCAAAGTGATAATCACCATCAGCACTTGACCATGCCACAGTAGGGCTATCAGCAGAAATAGTCACCGTCCAGCCGTTGTCAGCAGCATCAAAATTACGTATATAAACCTGCTGTTCTTCCGACGCAAGCTGTGCGAGTATCTCGCGACATTCAGGTGTATATGTCTGCTGGGTAAACTGGACTTCTGGCTCTTCAATAGGATTATAATTTTCATCTACGATATTCACTGCAAGCGGTTGTGGTAGGATAGACATAGTAAAATTCGCCGTCACAGATCAACGCACTCCGTCATACAGGAACAACACACCCACGAGTCAAAAAACAAGAAGAAGAGAGAAACAAATCTGAATATTCAAATGACGCTCACAGCGATGCAAGTAGTAGAAAAAACCTTTTTTATGTCAAAAATGTCTCGTCATAAAAATACTTCCTAAGGTATTAAAACATATATTTAATTATTTGTCAAAAATAAGAAATGATATTTGCAAGAGGTCTTTACTTCAAGAAAAATGAAATATCATGAAAATATGGGGGCACAAAAAATCATACCTAAACTTATCTTATGGTGAATATGAGGTATGATTTATGTATTTACGTTCTATAAAGCCCGTGAATTTTTTTACGAATATTCTTATTTGGGAAATATATGGATTATACTCTGAATACTGTTTATAATGCTTCTGGGGGTATGAATTATATGGTTCATTTTTTATGCGTATGGTGCATATAGCCTCTTGTCAGAGAAAAATGCTCTAAGAATTCAAAAGAAGGAAGAAGAGATGCAGAGTCAAAAGGATATGCCCATAAAGAAAAAAGAAAGAAAAAACGTCACGAACGAATCTCCTCAAAGGGGGAAAAATAAAGGGATCCAAAAACGTTACCAAGAATTACTCGTAGAATACAAGGATACTTTGACTCCTGAGGAATATAGAAAATTTCAAGAATACAACAAATATGATAACCTGCTTTATGATGCCCTTACAATAAATAAGGACAAGGATCTCTCCCTATTGGGGTCTATAGAGAAAGAAAAATGAAAACTCTATACAGAGGCACTACAAAAAATACTCCGTTAGTTACTTTGTAGATTCCATTTTACGCTTATTCGAAAACATGCCCTGCTCAATCATGTAGACAATCTGCGTAGGGACATAGTCAGATTTTCTGATATAATAATCTGCCCCAGCGGCATAGATTTTTTCGGTAACTCCCATGCCGTCAATATTGGAATTGACGATAATGACACTATTAAGAGATGTATTTTCACGAAATGTTTTCATAAGGGCAAATCAGTCCATATGAGGCATCATGATATCTAGAAGTATATATTTAGGCTGGAACGCAACTGCCTTGGTAATTCCTTCCAGACCATCCTTTGCCACCTCTACTTCGTATCACTTCATTTCAAACATAGTTCGATACATCTCTACCAATTCTACTACATCGTCGATAATGAGAATTTTATCTTTCTTAGTTGGGGCAGGAAGAGGTTCGGCATTCTCAGCAAAAGCTATATTTTGTTTTATAATATCACACCATTCCGATTCGCTCACTCGAGTGTTAACGCGAATCAAATTGGCTTCTTCTTTTAATGGAACATCGGTCAAATCCTCACGAATAGTAACTCTCTCTGGGATCTGAGGTAGAGCAAAAATAGCAGAGACTATATCATGAGCATTTCCTATACCAGAATCAATAACAATTATATCTGCTGGCACAGAATTGAGGATAGGAATAAAACTAGTACTATCAGAAAGAACTATCGTATCATAACCACTCGACTGAAAAACAGTTCCCAGGGTAGAAGATTTAGAAAGTATGAGGCACTTTTTGCCCATATTATGAATATTACATAGCAATCATACATCATTTTTGCGAATTGGTCAAAAAATGAATATTGACAATAAAAAAACTAAAATCGTTCGCTAATATGTTTCGTAGCAGAATACTTGGCCACACCCACGAATATAACAATTGCTATTACGAGATTAACAGCTATAGCAAAATGAGCAGAAAATCACAGAGTGATAAGTGCAGCAATAAGTGGAGCTTCCGAAATATAGAGAACTATCGAGGCAGGCAGGCAGTCTTTGATAACTTCTAAATTGTCCACAAGAGCACTTTTTGGCGAATAAGCACTTCAGTGTCTCCGAGTAAGAATCATGTACGCTATAGCATAGGATATAACACCCGAGAGGTAATCTCCTAAATTTGCTCATATAATAGAGGCCAGATAAATATTGCTCACAAATAGTTTCCCAAAAAAGAATCAAATATAGTTACCTGGCACAGTCATAATCTCACTAATTGTAAGAGCCTGGGAAGCACTCTCATCCAGATGAGTTTCTAGGTTTTTGTGTATTTTTCTATAAAAAAATGATTTTGGAAGCTCATAAAAAATATCCAAAAAAACTTGATAAGTTCCATGAAAAAGTAAGGTCGGTTGGAGAAAAATATTACGATACAGCCTTATTGTAGAGGATATTTCCTGATGAATTTTCTTAATAAAAAATTTAGCGTGATGATGCAGAATAAAAACCATAATTATTGTTAAACAGCAAGATGAATCAGTCTATCGAGCATTTGTTCAAAAGTATACCCTTCCATCTCAAGTAACTTGGGGTAGATACTATACCGAGTCAGCTCTGGCATAGTATTTATTTCATTGAGGTATAAAAGACCATCAGCTCTGTCCAGAAAAAAATCAACTCGAGCTATTCAGCGAGCATTAACAGAATAAAAGGCTTTTCGGGCATCGTTTTGTATTTGTTGAGAAAGAGACTCCGAAATGTCTAGGGCAGGTACTTGAACAAAATTAGAATTATCATCAATGTATTTTGCTTCATACGTATAAAATTCGTGGTTTGCATCAACTATATTTTCGCCAGGACGGGTAACGAATATATCATCATTTCCTATCACAGCTACTTCGAGTTCTCTGGGGTATTCGAGAGCTTTTTCTAAAAGTACTCGTATATCATACAAAAAAGCCTCTTCTACGAGTTCATGAAGCTGTGAAGCATTTTTTACCTTAGATATACCAATAGAACTCCCTCCATTAGCCGGTTTCACAAAAAGAGGATATCAGAGAGATTCAGCGTGTTCGTGTATATATGTGGTTTTAGTTCTCCATTCGAACAAAGTAAAGCCAAAATATGGTAACTGTCGTATACCTGCACTTGCCAATATATTTTTTGTAAGAATTTTGTCCATGCAGATGGCAGATCAGACTACGCCACTGCCAATATAGGGAATTCATAAGAGATCGAGCATTCATTGAAGGCGACCGTCTTCACCATGAGCGCCATGAATAAGTGGGAAAAAAACGTCAGGTTTATGATCAAGCGAATTGATATGAGAGATGATATTTGTACAGACATTCACCGATCCTCTCAAGAGGCCATTATCACTTGGTCATGTATATCCCCCGGCCTCCTGCATGAGCATATTCCATGCTTGTTCACCACTAACACACTCTCCTGAACGAAAGATTCATAAAGGCAAAACATCGTATTTAGCTGTGTCCAATCAGCTCAAAACTCACTCTGCTGAATCAAGAGAAACCCGATGCTCAAGGCTTCGTCCACCAAAAATAACCACAATAGCTAATTTTGTCATAAATATAATTATTCCTTGAAAAAACTAAGGAGCAGTATAGCAATACCTGTTATTAAATAAAGAAATTTGTCTTACCAGAAAAAATAGGATAGAGTAAATGTATGGATGTGGAACTCCTCTATAGTATTGGCGGGGCACTCACGAACATCAGCTATATACCTATCTCGTTGCTGATGATTTTTTCTGGATGATTCAGAAAAAACAAAGCTTTTACTGGCTTTATCATACTCATGGCAGTGTGGTGATATGCAGACTACCTCATGTGACAGACAGAGGAATATATAAGCATATGGCGTCTCTATAACTTCTGTAATATTCTCAATGCTTTTTTGTTTTACTTATTTGCAAGTGAATTAACAAAAAAATATAACAAAAAATGAATATTATTTTCTGCTGTGATATGTATATTTTTTCTCATAACAAACTACTATGATAACCTCTTGATACCAGATGCTGTCATGGAACTAACGGGTATCGAACTCTTACAAACGATACATCTCTACAATCTCTTTGTCCTCTATTATTGCTGATCTCTCGTAGCAGGTACATGGCTCATTTACAAGCACTACCATGATACAAAAATTTCAAAGAAAATTCTCCTCATGTCTTGTTTACTAACTATAGTGGGAGATACATACTCTTTTTGAACTGTATATTTTGAATCGCTCTACAACTTTCCGTACATTGCATACCTTATATGCTTTCTCCCATACTTCGTGACATATCTTATTTTCAGGCATAGACTTTTTGACGCACGATCAACTTTATTAAAAATGCTCCAGGGAGGATTTATCCTCTTTATTGGCTGAATCATCGGATGGAGTGTATATAGTGGTTTTGCCTTCCGCGGTTTTTATGCACATTTTGATATACCACTGATAGTCATAATGCTCGTGAGTATATGAAGTATTATCTATTTGAGTAAGTCTGAAAAGATACATATATGGTTCCAGCTGTCCGATTTTACGACTCTTGAAAAGCAAATAGCTGAATTCCTGACGTCAACTGCGGTATATGAATGACCACAGGAGGTATTAGAAAACATTAACTTGGCCCTCCAATGAGGGTTGAATATCAAAAAAGTTCAGTTAATGGGGAGACCGGAAATCAAAAAATATCCCCAACTCAAAGAAGCATTATCCTATTCTCAGAAAAAGTGAATACCTATAGTCAGTAAAAAAGAAACCAAGATTGAATCAGAAAATGAGCAAAAAGTAATACCATATCTGCAAGAAATGGAATTATTGTGAGAATTATTCGTTCCGATTTATATAGAGAAGGAATTGGCATATGTATTGGTACTGCCTGAAAAAAATAGCCAGGCTAATTATACAACAAATGAGAAAAAACTCATAAATAGCATGAGGCCCAAAATTGCCTTATCAATGGAAATCCTCGAATATAATCAGATGCTGCGAGAAGAAGTTGATCGCCAAACATTGCAAATCAATGAACAGAAAATAAAACTGGAAGAATCTTATAAAAAACTGGAAGCTCTCGATCATGAAAAGGATGTGTTTATGAATATGGCAGCACATGAACTCAGGACTCCTATGACTATCATCCGATGATATGCTGATATACTATTGGACGGTGGTAGCGGGGTGATGAATAATGCCCAAAAAAAATTGGTTGAAAACATGTTCCGTGGGAGCGAATCATTGATTGCTTTGGTGAATGACCTCCTCGATCTTTCACGTATTGATGCAGGTAAAATGGAGCTCAAATACGAGAACTGCGATATAGCTGAGATGGTTGAAAATACATTTGAAAACTTCACAGCGCTTATGGCAAAAAAGAATATGGACTTCACTTTGGAAAAGAAAATTGATACCAACCTAGTATTCGTGACAGATAAATCAAAGCTAACTCTTCTTTTTAACAATCTAATTAGCAATGCCTACAAATACACACCAGAGAAAGGAAGCGTCCATTGGGATGTAGCAACTGAATTGAAAAATGAAGAGCCATGGCTCGTATTCTCAGTCAAAGACTCTGGCGTTGGTATACCGGAAGCCGAATTGCCGCATGTATTTGATAGATTCGCCAGCATTTCAACCCACAATAATATCACCTCTACTATTCAGAGTACCGGTTTAGGACTTTCGATAGTGAAGAAAATAGTAACCGGCATGGGGTGAATAATTACCATAAAAAGTGTTGTAGGAGAAGGGAGTACATTTTGCATAGAGCTACCTTACACCCCTCAAAAGAAAAAAGACTAAGGCTGGTATGGAGGAATTCAATAGTATTTAAAGAGGAAACTAGCAATCTGTTGAAATGTTTTTGCTGAAGAAAATTCCGCATATTGTGTGCTTCGAGGACGGTCAAAACGGACAAGAATTACGAATTTCGGATCACTGGAGGGACCGTAGCCAGCATAAGATGTATTCGTACGACCATTTTCACCTTTTTCAAATCCTCACTTACTACTCGATATCTGAGATGTCCCGGTCTTCCCAGCAAGCTGATAGCCTGGAACACCACCTGCTTTAGCAAATCATTTCTGGGTGGATTCGGTGAGCATAGCAGTGATTTTTTGTGACGAAGTCTGGCTGATAACGCGACGAACAGGAATTGGCTCGGTATCGATGATATCTCCATCAGGATAGACACGCTTCTGAACAACATAGGGTTGCATGTAGACGCCACCGTTTGCCAGTACAGAATAGGCAGCAGCCATTTGTATGAGATTCACCTGAATACCCTGACCAAATGTCATGGTAAAGAGTTTTGCCTTTGGCCATTTTTCATAGGCTTCGAGGGAACCAGTATGTTCTCCATCAAGACTCAAACCGGTAATTTCCCCAAATCAAAACTTCCGCAGATATTCGTAAAAGAGCGGCTTTCCCACTCTCTGCACGATCTCGATCATACCGACATTACAACTGAAATTGATGGCATTTCGGAAATTGTGCCATCCCTGACATTTACTGTTGTCGAGGTTGTTGATCTCAAATTCATCGATCTTTACCTTACCTCGATCTTCATACATCATATCTGGCTCTATCTCCCCTGCATCCAAACCAATGGCGGCAGTAATTCACTTAAAGATACTTCCAGGTTCATAAGGCGATGTCAGAGGGAGATCCTGATGTGCCATGAGCCCCACTTGATTCTCGTAGATATAAAATATCTTATTAGGATCAGCGAGCTCGAGGAGCATAGCATCTTCATCACGGATTTCCGAGAGGGTCACGAGGCGATTTTCAAAAAACTTCTTTACCGTCCCTGTGGGAGACTCGACAAAGAGTGTTTTACCCAAGAGAAATCGTATCGGCTCTTCATGGTCAGCGGGCGTAAAACGAACAATTTTATCGACATTTCCTGGTCGATCTGGATCAAAAGTAGGATAGCTTCCGATGGCACGTACGGCACCTGTTTTGGGATCCATGACAATCGCGGAAGCATTGTTGGCGCCTGTCGTCCGTACTCATTCTTCGAGAGCATCCATGAGAGCATGTTGGATATTGGGATCAATCGTGACGTAGAGATCAGCCCCTTTCACTTCCTGCTCCGCATCTTCATCAAAAATCGGACGACCGAGACTGTCCCGACGCTCATCTTTTCGTCCAGATTTACCAGCCAATATATCCTGGAAATATCCCTCGATACCAAGGCGTCCGATACCATCACGATCGACAAAGCCCGTCACCTGTGAGAGGTCAGTTCATTCAGGATACTGTCTGACAGAATGATCAACGAGCTTGAGGCATTTATGAAATGTATTTTTCACGAGGAACTCTTCTTGGTCCTTCGTTGGCTGTTGTTTGGTCAGATTATTCTGACTCGTAATCTTATCCATGACTTTGAGCGCTACTTCTGGATCGAGTTTTTCCACGATATCGACATTCCTGTTACGTCGGAGCTCGAGAGAATCATCGAGGATTTCCGGAGTGATCGAAAGCATCGAGAGGATCTCACTCACGCCACGTGTACGATCAAATCGGGTTGGATCGATATAGACGACATCACCGATAGCAGAAATACCAGGATTCCCGAGAGCCAAGAGACTATTGAGAGTCGTCGAGTTCACACCCTCAGCCAAGAAAATACGAGTCTTGTGAACCCGGCGAGCTTGTTCATGGATAGTTGGCATGAGAAATCCTGTGATCTGCTCCTGAGAGAAATTAAAATTCTCGGGCACAACAAATGTATTGGTGTATTTCATGACATTATCGAAACAGCTTACCTGTGAGCGATTGACACAGAGATGCTCATAAACGATTTCAGCCAAAAATGGCTCCATCATATCGATATTACACATCCCTGACGGGTCGATTTTGAGATCTTTTGCGACAGAAGTGGTCGCGAGTATCGTCGTCTGGAAAGGGCTAACCATTTCAGATCTATGCGGATCGAGAACTCAGTAAATCGTTCCACGATTTACCGAGAGCTCCACCTCACGCAACTGCTGAGAATCAGCGAGTTTCTTATAGAATTCATGGTCAGCCAGAGTATACTTTCCGAGTGTAAAAATAATCAATACAGTGAGTACTCAAAAACACGACAATACCATCGTCATACGTGATTGCATCGAGAGGACATCAAAGAGAGCAGCTATTTTCTGGAGAAGTTGTTTCATGAACGGTGAGAGAAGATTGCGTAGTGATTGTAGGTATCTACGGTCGGGAAAATATTTTCATCCCTATGACTCTAGGTATTTTACTGTTTTTTTGCTCTGAAGGAAGTCACAAAGGGTGCGGACAGACGGAGTTGTGGTAATATAATGGATGATATGCCCGTGCGCTTCAAGCATCTCGACCATCATCCAAAGTGGTATACGATGTTGACCAAAGACGATATCAGAGGATAAGTTATCATAGACGATATAGAGATGCGAATAATGCCCCAACCTCTTTGCTAGGGTCCGACGAGTACCAAACAAGACCGGATGGGTGCCGGCGAGGATATCGAGATAGATTTTCTTCTGCGTCGTGATGGATTTCGGATGATGATCGATCACACATGACTGAAGAAGTATACTCCAAGACTTCACGGACACTCATTCAGGAAGGATAACAGCGCCTGGTTCCTCGAGAAGGGTTTTTCCTAGATATGTTTTTATGCCTGCTTCATCAGGGGCAATGATATACTCCGACTCCCCTTTCTTTCGAAGTGCTGTGTTCGACATGCTCACACCCTGAGGAATTCGAAGGGAGCTTGTCGGAGCGTGAAAGGGTGGGACGAGACTCAGGAAATTCTCTTTTTCGAAGAGTCCAAAAACACCCAGAGGCAGGAAAAGCTGTGCAACTGTATGAAGTCGGACAAAGAGCTTCCGAGAGAGCTGGATCAGAAGCGATATCTCGCTCGGAGAGAGCCAAGGAGTCGTACAATGCGGACCAGAAATTGGCTTTATCTCACCCTCGTATGGAAGCTCCTTTCCCATATCAGCGACGATACCGAAAATCGTATCACTTCACCAGGGTATCTGTACACTGCTCCCTACCTGTACAAAAGGACGAAATTCCTCTGGTATGCTATAGGTCAGAAGAGTATCATCGAACGAACGAGAGTATGGAATAATCGAGCAAAGCATGTTTTATGAGACGATTTCTCTGGTCTCCTGATAGGATTTTCGAGGTTGGAAAACAACTTTTACTGTATCCACCACGAGATGACCAGATAATTTCACAACAGAAACGAGAGATTCGCCGATACCAAGGGCAAGAGCAACTATATCTCTCGGAAGATTCTGACCCAAACGAGATGATTCACAGACACCTATGAAATTGGGAAAAACTCGACGAAAAAATGGATAACTAATATGATCTGTTTTGATCGCTTCGAACATGCGTCAAAGCTCTTCCTGTTCTGGACTATCGTTTCCTTCTAGCTGCGTCTGGGGAAAATCAGTCTTTCTCATGAGCTCTTCTGCTTCTTGGGTCTCACGGTTCATTTCATGATCTTCGAGCTTATGAGCCAATTCCGACTCCAGTCTTTTTGCCGCATCGATCGCCTCTTTTCTCTCCTGTTGATACTTTTTTATCTCTTGAGAGTCTTCATGAAGTCACTCATTACCTTGATTGAGATTATTATTTTTATCGTTTCTATCTTGGAAAGCCATGCCCCTATTCTAAGAGAAGAAGAGAAAAAGACAATTACAGAAGTGTCTAGGGCTCTCACTACATGCCTATCTGGGATTGAGAAATCCAGAAGTTTTCCCAGAGTTCCAGGCTCTTTTTTACTTCTCTTTCCAGTACCTCCATACGTTGAAGAGTATCAGCAACAGAGCGAATTGATTCTGTCACATCACCAGCATGAAGCTTTTCCAAGAGTATATGGTAGGTACAATAAAAAAGCTGTTCTTTGGTAAAAAATGGTTTTCCCTTGTTTCGGATTTTTGTGAGATATGGAAGCATCTTGGTGACAATTTCCTCTGCTATTAATTCGACGATCAGTATCCAAGCAAATCCTTCCTCAAGACTCTTTCCAAAACCGGTTTCCATACCTCTCATCAGGCTTAAAGTCTCCTTTCTCAATCGTATATTTCTGGACCTTGAAATATCTCGTAATGGTCAGGCTATATCCGATTCAAACATATGGAAATGTACTTGCGTGTGGCGCGTATCAAACCCATGGAGCTTCTCTGCTCCAGGAAGTGTTCTGCAATGTCATCCATCATCAGCCAAGACTGCATCTACTTTTGTCCGTATCTTTTCCAATCGTTGAATAGCTGGTATATTTTCAATATTATATGCCCGAAGAAGTTCCAAGGAGATAGTATTCAGAAGTTGTTGTCCTGAAAGATAAAAAACACGAGTGATCTGAAGCCATTGATGCATACGATCAGCATGATCCGGGAAGGTCATTTCGGCTCGAAATTGCATTGCATTTTTTATAGCTGTCAGTGCTAGAGACTGAGTAATCTTAGCAACTAACTTATCAGTTTGAGATAATGATCAAGTATGTCGATGAGAAGGACAATTTGGATTCATAAAAGTATGTGAGAACACTCTTACTGTACATCTGACAAAAATAGTGTCAATAATTATAAATAAAATATATAAATAATATTGATTATACTCTTCAAATAAATATAATAAAAGTGTCAAAATATATGACACTGTATGAATACAGCTCAGCTCTCTCTCGAAAATATTGGTTTAACAGAAATGGAAACAGCTACCTATCTCGCCGCTCTCGAGCTCGGCGAAGCAACCATACAGGGACTTGCTCAAAAGTCATGAGTGAAACGGGCAACAATCTATACTTTTATCGAAAAGCTGAAGAAAATCTGACTGATACTTCAAGTCAAACGAAAAAAACGAACTCTCTATATCGCAGCTCACCCAAATACGCTCTTGGAGATTCAAAAACGCAAAATAACGGACATGGAATCTATACTCCCTGAACTTCTGGGAATATACAATCATCCCCTCCATAAGCCCCGCGTCACATTTTTCGAAGGTAAGGAAGGCATACTTTCAGTCTACGAAGACACTTTGCGCGAGAAGAAACCTATCCAGGCCTGGAGTGATTTTGATGCGATGCAGGAAACACTCGGAGACACTTTTATGACAACCTATCCCGAAAAAAGAAGTGAGAAAAATATCTATTTTCACTGTATTACCAGAAAAACCAAAACTTCGCTTGAGCTCCAAAAAAGTAATACGAAAAACCTACGTGACATGCGTTTTATGATGCGAGAAAAACTCAAAACAGAAGTAAATATCTATGGCAACAAAGTGGCTTTTGTCAGTTTCAGAAAAGAGAAACCTTTTGCGGTCATCATCGAAGACGAAGGAATATCAGAAACCCTGCGCTCTGTCTGGAGCGAACTCTGGCATCATCTCGGCAATTAGGCCTGCTTTCTAATAGCGTAATCGCTGCTATTGTGGGTTTTCTCACCCATACCATCGACGATTTTGATACCAAATTCAGCGAGTACTGGACCCTCTGGGATCTCTCCGGCAAACCTATCACCTCATTTCGTAAAAATTATTTCATCATATTTTCCGCTTGCCTTTGCTTCTTGGAGGAGAGCTCGAAGACTTTCACAAACAGTTCGATCTTGATCAATGCTGAGAAATACACGATCAACCGCGCGGAGAGCACTGACCACACGACAACGATAAGTTTCATCTTGAAAACTTGGTATTCCTCGCTTAAGTTCTGCTTGTCTATCATTATTGACTATAACCCAGAGCTCATCTGCTCAGGCAAAAGATTTCGAGAGTTCAAGGGAATCGATATGCCCTGGATGAATAGGGTTTGCATAGACGGAAGTGATGGCGAGTTTTGTCATAGAATTTTGAAAAGTATAAGAAAAAATAGGAAAAGAAAACCTCGTTAAAAAATATCAAAATAGTATTTTATTGACAAACCTCTCTCTCCGTTTAAAATCATTACACTATGACAACTTTACAGATTCCTTCCTACGAAGAACTTTCAGCTCAATTGACCGAAAGACTCGGTGTACCAGTAAAACCAGAGATGTTTCTCGATTTCGAAAAAACAATATGAATTACGACGAAACACAGAAACGTGGTAAACGGCCTAACATGATATATAAGAGCTGATGACGACAGATTAGTAAGCAAGGACAGATGATGGGTAGAGTTGCGTATGGAGACCAATACTGCCCAGAGAAATTTTCACGAGAGGAAATGAAAGCAATCTCTCGCCTATTATGAAACTGCAGAATATGCTCGTTTTGCAGAGGATCGATTTTATCTTACAACCCTTCGTGAAGCAGTGCAATCATGTATTTCCGGACTCTTAGAACTTGAACCAGGAAGTCATAGTAGTGATAATTCTGTTACTAGAAGAAGAAATCAGAAATAGGTTTTTAGGGGACAAACTGTTTAAGGTCCATGAATACAGAACTGGGAGATGATAAAGCAGGCCGAGTTTTTGTCCCCTAAATTGTTTTGGGTACTTTTGCAACCAAAAGTACCAAACGAAAAGGTATCAATAATTTACCTAGATTCCACCTCGCGCCATTCGACAAGCTCATGGCTTGGCTGGAATGACGGGAAAATAAGTTTTTTTATTTCTCCGACTCAAGCCTCCGAAACACCATCCTCCCATAGATGAGCGCGATGATCGCCGATAGCCACACGATACCAAATATACTCCACCAAATAGAGAGATAATTTCCGCCCGCACGGATGACCAGAGTGAAGACGATAAGAGGAAGGACTATCTGACGGAAGAGTCACATCCAGAGACCGAACATAGGTTTTTTCACAGATTGCAATGCGCCAACAATCGTAAAGAGAATGATATACCCCCAGAAAAGTCCTATAACCATAGTCGTATATTCTCGTCAGAGTCGGAGAATATCGGCTGTCACAGCGGGATCCGTGTCGTTGATAAAAAGCGGATAGAGATAATCCGAGAGAAACCAAATCGCAATGGCAAGTGGCACTACCACGAGGCATCCATAGAACAAGCCAAGATTGTAGGCTTCACGGACACGCTTGAAATTTTTCGCACCATTATTCTGAGCGATAATCGAAGAAACTGCGATAGAGAGACCTATCGTTGGGAGAAGCACTATCTGCTCGATACGTGTACCGACACCATACACCGCCATCACATTGGTACCGAAATCCTTCAAAAACGCATTGATGACAAAAATACCAATGGCTACTGTTATCATCGCGAGGGATGAAGGCACTCAGATGACAAGGATATCACGTATCACATGCCAACGTGGTCTCCATCACTTCCAGCTAGAGATATTCAGAGTCACGCGAGTACGAAGAACGTACACCATATAGATCAATGTCACGAGCTGAATTATGATAGTCGCCCATGCGACACCAGCTATGCCCAATCCTTCGAACCATCCGGGAACACCATACATGAGGAACGGATCAAAACCGACATTGACGATAGCGCCGATGATGAGGGCGCGGCTATAGGTCTTCGTATCGCCATAAGCGTTCAATATTCCATTGATCGTATAGGAGAAGAGGAAAACCAGCGCAAATGAAAGGACAGGGATGATATAGTCAAAAGACAATGCCTGGACTGCAGGCGTTGGATCTCCCGTGAGATGGAGCAGCTCCGGCGTAAATGCCAGTAAAGAAGGGGTGAGAATAATCGTCACCACAATACCGATGAAGATAATATGCTGGATAAGGGCGATCACCTGTTTTTCATCTCTTGCTCCGAGAGCATTCCCTATCAGGGTCGATGCCGCACTGGAGAGGCCTGAGCCAAAGACAATAAGAAGCAAAAATATCGGAAACGTCTGGCTCATGGCAGTGGCCGCTTCGACACCGAGCTTCCCTGCCCAATACGCATCTGTGATATTGAAAAGCGTGTTAAAGAAAAATCCGATGCCTGCAGGCAATCCAATTGTCCAGAGGAGCGACGAGATTTTATCCGTCAGAAGATTTGGGTGAGACATAGAGAGATTATAGACAAAAACGAGCTCGGGAGAAATTTTCTTTCTAAAAGAATTTTTGACAAAACTATAAATAAATTAAAATAATAGTATGAATTCCCCAACAACAGGTACTTTAGAAATCGGTCCAGGATTCCTCAAGCTTGCATTACCAGAACTTGCACGAAAACAAACAATCACATCTGATGAATTCTTTATGATACGGTTCGTTGAGATAGTGGAAGGAACAAAATCTGCTGTGAATCTGCTGATCCAAGTGCTCAAAAATCAGCCTGTTTGAAATACACCTAAAGGAAGTATAATCCCCTCGTGAAATCCAAAGTCATCGAAAAATCCATCACTATAAATGCTCAGCTCGATACTGTCTGGCGGGTCTTCACGGATCCAAAAGTGACCGAGAAAATGGGTGGAAAATACGTGACGGACTGGAAGGTTGGGAATGATTTTGGTTGGATGGGAAACGATGGCGTCATGTACACTCGCGGTGCTCTCGTCGACTACCGAGAACATGCCCTGATACAGCATGACCTCTTCGACAGTGAAGAAACTGGCGAGATAATCTCGATCATCACCTATACTTTCAAATCTCAAGGGAATAAGACCCTCCTCACAGGACGTGAAGAACCCCAAGACACCCTCGACGCCGATGCATACGCCGATGCTGTCGCAGGTTGAGATGAAGCTCTGAAAACGGTGAAAGAAATTGCAGAAAAACTATAAATACCTAATGCTGGTAAAGATTCAATTATAAGCAGAATGAGCCACTACGTTATGTCTTATATCTCTTCTTTCTTTAAGATAGAAAAAGAAAAAACCCATCCAGATCTGTGGGGCAGGAATAATAGCAGTATTAAAACCTTTCAGGGTAAGATTATGCACAAATCAAAATATCAAACTCGAATAATAATTGATGAATTGAGTATTGGAATTCATGGAACTCAGTGCCTTAGGTAACCATACACGAAAAGCCGTCTCCTCAAGAAGTGGTGCAATAAGTGATCCCATCAACATTTCATCCAAAAAAGAAGAAGATATTCATTCTCGACGCATACGTTCTGCATTCTCTTTGGTACCCGCATTTCAAACCTCAATATCCAAAAAAGATGTTAAGAGTGATCCTACGAGGATGAAAATCAACATTTTTGCGCTTCATGCAATAGTATCACCATATTCCTGAGAAAGAGGATTAATAATGTATTCTTCAAAAAAATTATCCATTTTAGAACAGATGTCATCTCTGATTTTACTATCAAGTCCTAACAAGGCAGATGCGATGAGAGTATATTGTCACATCTGAGATTGAGGGTGAAGATCCTGATCCTGAATTTTTTTTGTATCAAATCCTGATTTTTCTTGTTTTTCAGCCTCTGATTGTAACAAAAAAGTAGTATCTCCAACTGCTTTTGATACAGTTGGTACAAGAACAGAAAGACACATCATTTTTATGGCACTTCTTCGGCGTAAAGAAAATGTCTCTGAAGAGTTCATTTATCTTTTATATGCATATTTCAATAATGTCAATTATAGCAAGGCAAATTATTCAGAACGAATTCATATAATCCACCTATGAATTTCCCCACCTCCTGGAACCTTCCCCATTATTTTTATAACTCACTCACCGATCCACGTATCGATGCCGATATAGCGACATGGCTTCCGATTACGCGTGAATACGCCGAGCGTTACAAAGGCAAGATTCGTGCTTTTACCACACCCGAAGAAGTGCTCGAATACTATGAGTATAGCGAGACGATGGATATGGTCGGTAAGAAGACGATGCACTATCTATCGTATCTCTCTGCACTCGATACACAGGACACCGAAGTCCAGAAGAAGCTGGGAGAACTCGAATATTTGGGTATCCAACTCTCTGAACTCACACTCTTTGTGAGCCAAGAATGGAAGGAATTGGGCGCTGAGAAGATCCGTGCTTTTGCCGATGCTCCGATACTCGCACCATATCGCAATGACCTCCTCGAAACTGCGAATAATGTGCAGTATATTCTCGACGAAAAAGTCGAACAAGCGCTCAATAAAAAGTCTCGTGCTCTTGGAATATTTGGATTCCATGAAGAGTTACGCAGCTCGTTTGAATTTCCATGGACTGAATCCGAAACAAGCCCCCCTGTCAAGGGGGGTGCCGAAGGCGGGGGGTTAAAATATTACATAGGTGATTTTGCTCATATCCCTTACAATTCCGAACTTGTAGATCATGCACGGGAACAAAGACAAACAGAGAGTCTCGCTGAGAAAAGAATGTGGTACGATATTTTAAAAGAAAAAAAATTGAGTCAGTATAAATTCACGAGACAAAAACCCCTACTCAATTACATAGCAGATTTTTATTGCTCCGAGCTTGGATTGGTGATAGAGGTCGATGGTGACGATCATGAGGATAAAAAAGAATATGATGAAAATAGAACAAGAGCACTTGAAAGCTATGGGCTGAGGGTCCTTCGATTTCACAATCTGAAAGCAATGGAAGAAGTGCCAGCCGTAGAAAAAGAGATACTTGAATGGATTGAAAAAAGGAAGATTGAACTACAAAACCCCCCGTCCGCCAAGGCGGACACCCCCCTTGACAGGGGGGCTCCAAAAGTGCAGATGCTGACCGAAGAGGAAATCCGTGCTTTTGCGAAAAATCCAGACCGTGAAATCAGAAAAAAAGCAGCAGAATCTATGAACAGCGTCTATCTCGTCCATCAGAATCAGATAACGCTCGGCAATCTCTACACGGGTATTGTAAAAAACTGGAGCTCTTCGATGGAGCTCCGAGGCTACAAGACGGTGATGAGCAAGCGAAATATCAGCGAACAAGTGCCAGACAATGTGGTCGATACGCTCATGTCTGAAGTGCAGAAATTTTACCCACTCTATCAGCGATTTCTCCGTGCAAAACAGAAACATCTCGGACTCCCTGAACTCTACGGCTACGATGTCCATGCGCCGATTTTCAAAATCGAGAAAAAAATCCCCTACGAAGAAGCATGCAAAACCGTCATTGAAATGTTTGAAGGATTTGATGCACGATTTGGAAGTTATGCTCGTGATATGCTCGAGGCTGGTCGTGTCGATGCCTTCCCAAAACCAGGCAAACGTGGTGGTGCTTTTGCGAGCTATGACAAAGGTATTGAGAGTTTTGTTCTCCTGAATTACACGAGCACTGTCGATGACAGCTTCACGCTCGCGCATGAGCTCGGGCATGGTATCCATGGCCACCTCGCACAAGTCCAGAAATCCCCCGTCTACGACGCCCCTCTTGTCCTCGCAGAAACAGCGAGCATCTTCTCAGAATCTCTCCTCATGGAGCGTATATCAGGAAGCCTGACTCCTGAAGAGAAACTCGAACTCCTCAATCAGAAACTCCTTGATGTCTTTGGTTCTATTCACAGACAAATCATGTATGTCAGCTTTGAACGACGTGTACATGAGCATATTCACGCAGGTGGTGAGATGACCTACAAAGAGCTCAATCTCTGGTGGGATGAAGAATCAAAAAAGCTCGGCGGCGATGTCATTACGCCGATATTGCCCCCTGAAAAAAACTATACTTGGTCAGCAATTCCCCATATCTTCTCGACACCGTTTTACTGCTACGCATATAGTTTCTGAATGATAGTCTCCCTTTCGCTTGTCGAGAAATACAAACGCGAAGGGAAAGCCATGATCGATGATTATGTGAAACTCCTCTCCTCTGGCGGAAGTGTCCCTCCAGTCGAAATCCTCCAGTCCATAGGTATTGACGTGACACAACCAGAATTTTATAGCGATGCATTTGCAACAATAGAGGAGTGGCTCGTGAGTTTCGAAGAAACTCAAGTGAAGAATTAAAAATGAAGAATTACGGAAGTGGGTTTTTAGGACAGGGAGGTTTGCCTGAATGGCAAAGCGTACGTCTGAGCGAGATGAAAACAGAAACATGCCGAACTTGGTTTATAGCGAGTTTTTCTGTCCTGAATCGTTTTGGTACTTTTTCGACAAAAAGTACAAACAGAAGCTCTCTCACGGTAAAAAATACTAAAACGAATTTATATATTACCTGGATTCCGTTTTTCAACGGAATGACAGGGTTAAAATATTTGCATTGAAGGGAAATATAGGGTACTATGTAACAGTAACTCCCCTTCTCTTATGGAAACAACTACTCCGACCTCTGGTCAGATCACGATCAATAACCTCGTGATAGACAAGAAAATGCAGGAATATCGAGACTCGAAAGAACTTCACTATTTCTGGGATATCTTCAGTGACTGTGTTTCTGGAGAACGCATCGACAAAGAACTCGCAGACAATGCTGGTAAATATTATGGGAATCGCATCGGAGCAAGAAATACACTTATCCGTCATGATCTCGATGAATCAAAACTCTTCACCTCTGCACGTGACACTTATGCAAAAGTCACTTGTGATAAGATCCTCCAATTCTTCCGCATCTCTGTTTTCTCTTGGTCGACAGGCGGCAAAGCATATGCGAACCATGGTTCTATCGAATCATTCAAGCATATGCCAACAGCTCATCTCGAAGAGCTCTACGCACACGAAAATATCGTCGAAATAGAAGCCTTGAGCGAGCTCATTGATGATGTCGTCGTAAAGATTATCGAGGAATTCAAAAGCTTCGAAGCAGTCCGTGCCTGTTTCAATTTCTACAATCACCGTCCTGCATTTGGTAAGAATCCCCCTATTTTCCGCGATTGTCTCGAGCACGTCGTCACACTCGCACGTCACACACGGGACGCAGGAGTCAATGAATCATATTTTCAAAACGCTGGTGCACATATCAGACAATACCGTGATATGCTCGATCCAGAGAAAAATGTACCAGAAGACTATCGCCTCTTTCTCGCTTCGAGCGATAAGGTCACATCGCAGCTCCGTCATGATATAGAGGAAACTCTGGCTCAATACCTCCATACACTGGTGGCATTTGCACAGATGCAGAAAAAATCAACAAAAGATGAGCTCAAGGTCGACCTGAATAGTTTCTTGGCTGACACCGGCTACACAGTTGAGACGCTCCATTTCGAAATCGCTCCGACCTACAAGGGCACTATGGACAGGATTATGTTCAAGCACTCAGGCTGGGAGCTCCGCGCTATACCAGCTAAGAAATAATTATTTTTCTCATACCACTTTTTTATGAAAAAAATCACCCTCATCGCCTCTCTCCTCGCTCTCTCACTCTCGGCATTTGCAGAAACACAATCTGTCCTATGTACATCGGATCCGAGCTTCGGAGCTAATACCTGTGAAGTGTGCTACACTGATACATTTGATGCAACGGAAACAAAGGATGGCTGGATCAGCACTCTCCAAAGTGTAAAAATCCCCTGGAAACACAACGGTGGTGACCTCGATGAAATCATCTACAGCACAGAGCAAAAGTTCCCTGAGATAAAAACAACCCTCAAATTCACGACAAAACCCGAAAAAGTGGAAGAACTCTGGGTCAATGATCCAACACTTATATGGACTCCTTTCTCAGACCATAAAGAAGTATTCATCAAAAAAGGTGCCGAAATCGGCCTCTATACCCTCGCTGAAAATGCGACCCTAAGTGTAGAAGGAACAAAACCAGATGACAGTCTCCTCTTTGTCACTCCTCTTGTCGTGCGTGATTTTGATGCAAAAACCAATGAAGATTCCGATCCTGTAACACGTAATATCTGCGTCAAGGGAGCTTTCACCATCAAAAAAAATACCGAAACAATCCCTCTCGCAACTCCAGCAATTGATCTTCCTCCTTTGAAAGAAGAAACAATCACCACTGAAACAGCTCTCGAAACAACACAAACGACCACTGAGCCAGAAGTTACTCCTGTTCTCAATGCTGCTGGCCCAGAACCAGAACAAACAGCAACCGCCGAGCAAACAGAAACACAAGCTGGTCCAGCTCTCTGGATCCTCCTGCTCCTCGCTTTTGCTTTTGCGAGCGGATGGAATGCGTGGAAGAAACAGAAGGGGTAGACTTTTTTAAACTATAAGTATAATACCAAAGAATCATGACACCTGGAGCACAGACATCACCAGGAGAAAGAACTGAAGCTCTGGACAGACGTCCGACCGAGGCAACAAATCATGGTGAACAAGTGCGGCATACGAGAAATTTTTGTGAGAAGCTTCGGCATGAGGATAATGACTTCAGAGGACTCGTAGACGAATATCATCAGAAAAATATAACCAAGGATCAGCTTAGAAAAAAATTCAAAGAAAAACTCGCTGCTGCATCACCAGACAAGAGAGCAAAAATGGGTCTCGCCAGTGACTCAGACACTGACATTGAGAGTTTTCTATTGAGGACAAAATGCTTTGATAATCAGCTCATATCACAGATTGAGGCCGATTCCCACGCAAAGGAAAAAGCACACGAAGACATGGTCACAAATTGTCTCACCATAGCCCATGACGAATATGGGGATTTCGATGAAAGTGAACTCAAAAAATCTCTGAAAAAGGAAGGAATTGAACGATTAAAGGTATTCCTTCAGGTTCCAAAATACAGAAAAACCTATATAAAAAAACTCCCAGGAAGTCATACACTCAAAGAAAAGACACTTTCTGATATCAATTTCGATGAAATTACCCGTAACATCAGCAAACTCGATGCTACAAATCCAAAAAAGCGTGAAATACAGGAAGCATGGCTCAAGATATCGAGCATTGCCGGACCAGACGAAGATCTTGCTGGGGCTTTTGCTCGTATCAATGAAAAGGGTACTGGGCATGTAGACCTCGCCGGTGCATACAAGGCATTTTTTGGTAACGATAACACACTGATATCTTCTGAAAATCGTGAAAAAATCCTCAACTTCCTCACAAGACAATACATACCGCTGGTTCCTTTTGGTGTTCTCGAAACGATCGACCCAAAAACAAGTAAGACCCTCCTCACCTCCGAGAGAGAAAGAGCAGAATTTGAGACACATCTCCCTAGTGATCGTGAGCTCGCAACTGCTCTGCGAAAAGATAAGGAAGAAGTGTGGGAAAAGATCTATAAAAACTATATTGGCGGTGGAGACGGTATTATCGGAACAGGAAATCTTCCGTTTGAGACAAAAATCCGACTTCTCTCACAGTTCGGTTCTGTAGCAAAAGCCGAGGATATGCTCAAATATTATCGTGGACAACCTGGATCACTGCGATCGAGCATGGACACTGAAGAGAAATATCGAGAAAAATTCAAGACAGCTCACGGAATCGACCCTGAAAAACTCGACACAAAAACGAATCTCCAGGATGAACTCGCAGCCCGTCTCGGTCATCGTGTGGAGGGCCTGGAACATTTTGATGCAGGGTGCGTCATGGAGTGGAAAACAACAAAAGCAAAAAGAGAGTGAGAAGGAAAAGGTGAAGAAGTGACAGGATACTATATCATCGACAGTGTCCCGAGTGATGATATGGATGAGGATAATATCCTCACAGTGAGATTCCTCTGAAATAACGAAGATCTCCTCTCCCCCTCTGGTCTCGCGCGACACTATACCGGTGCTGATTTTTTTCATTATCTCGACGGATGTGCTGAGGATGGAAGGATCACTTTCCGTGATAGAAATGAATTTGAGACTGAAATAGAAAGAAATACGACAGAGAAAAAACTGCCTCGGTATAACACGGACGAGGAAACTCAGGCAGAATTGCGGAATCAATTCCCCGATACAGCCGAAGTACAGAGTATGGGCTCTCTCAACTATGAGATAGATCAGATATTAAATCCGAATAATGAACATCCCCGAGAATCAAAAAATCCTGCAGATAGAGAACTCTATGAAGGTATGATTTTCACGAAAATCACTGATAAAGGTATCGACACATTTGAGATCCTGGCAATAGATGACATAAGTGGAAAAATAACCCTCTGGGATGGATGGGGATCAAAAAAAATATCTCCAAAAAATAAATCTGCAAAGGAAATGAGTTTTACAGACTTTTCGAGAACTATTCAATCTCTGAAAAAAAATTCAAAAGATCTTTATCGCCTGTCCGCTGGTAAAAAACATTTTGGTATCAAAGAATTCAATCAATTCTGTGTGACTCCTGATCAGTATGAAGATGGGAAAGATGGATGATTGTTCAAGAAGATGCGTCAAGCGCAAATTCGAGAAATTGATGGAAAACATACTTTTGGGAAACTGGATCCAAAAACAGGAAATTTTGATGCCATGCCAGTCATCAAGATAGGAGATAAAAAGGATCTCTATATCGAAAGTATCAATGATACAACTGTCACCTACCGAAGAGGCACGTTTACCCAAGGAAAATATGACAAAGAAAAAGACAAGTGGACACAACAGCCCGGATTTTCTGGAAGCCCTGAACTTACTATGTCCCTTCCTATGCTCTGGGCGTATCTCCATGAAAATCCAAGCTTCTCCTTTGATAAGCCCATCAAAGAAGCTCAAAAAAAAGAACAGAAAGAATCAGGGAAACTCAGCTGGTGGAATGTGTTTATGCATGCGCACAGTCTTGGAGTAATCATCCATGGTGATCTCTGGAAGGCACCATTCAAGGCATGGGAAGAACAACATCATAAGGATCATGCATTCAATGGTAAACTGACTGCAGCTCTCGCTATAGAAAAGCTCAAAAACGGACCCTACTGACCTATTAGTGGAATCCTGAACTATGCCGAGTGGCCTTCTCTTATGGTTGCTGATGGAAGTAGTAGCATACAATCTTATCTCGATGAACTCGTCAATAAAATCGATGGAATGAGTAGCGTACATCGTACCAATTTGATCAAAAAATGGTGAAAAAAAGAACATTTCCCAAGTGTGAAATTTATGGCAGCAATGATGGCATCTATGCAGATATTTGGCCAGCTCTATCCTTATGATGATGGGAAAGATGATCCACGTCAAGGAGAATGGTTCTGGTACAATAGCATCACACACTCTCTCGATCCAAATCACAAAAAATATCCGCATATGCCTCCTCATGAAGGTGAAGCATGGCCTGAATCAGAGCATGTTCGTGATCCGGAAAACAATCCGATAACTGAAGTACAGGCATGTCATAAACTATTTGGAAGCTTCAAGCACCCTCTCCTCACCAACCTCTGACGACGATTCCAAAAATATAGCGCAAAAGGTCAAGAACATCTGAAAGCCGGTGGTCCAAATAATCTCAATGAACGGACCACGATGGAAGGTAAGCTCGAATGGATGATGAATACAGTCATCTCGAACAAAATACCAGAAGCATATGGTGATGCGACAGAATTATGGCTCAAGGAATGATACCCAACAGAGATCTCAACAATGCCTTATGCAGCGACACTTTTTTGATGCCGTGAACAACAAATGCTCCCTCATACACAAGAAGCCATTAAAAAAGAATTTCAAGATAATGGAGTTCAAGTACCAATGTTCGTGTTTATGCAAAACAAAAATCTCGGAGATATATTTCGAGAAACGAGTCTTGCATTTGCCTATACTATAAATAAGTCTTGCGGAGACCGTCTCCAGAAAATCATCAATGACTCTAGCAAATGACGACTTACAAAAAATAACGCAAAAAAGTGGTCAGATAATTTCGATTCTTTCTGGCGAGATCATGGAAAAGAACTCATGCACAAACTTTCCGGTATGCGAGATCCCATGCTCAATCTCATGGTCAATGACCCACAGACATTTGATGAGATGCTGGAAGATCAACCAGACGATAAGAAAAAAGAATATAGTCGACTGAGAGAAAGTAGAGGTACCATCGCAGCTTACTATAATCGACTGAGAGAAACATATGATTCTCCTTCGCATTGTCAGCTTCACAGAGAAAAAGGATTTTACTCTGGTGATCAATTCCGATTTCGTGATAGTTTTGATGTAGGATATCCAATAGCATGGATTAATTTTGATAACTATATTGATGCAAATCTCGATGCTAATTATGCAAATGGTTCAGCGCCAACTACCGGTGATGGCGTTTTCAATGAAATCAGAGGATTTCTCTACAAAATACCAATAATGGCAAAAAAAATGGCTGAGGAAATGTGATTTACGAGCGATCCAAAAAGGAAAAAATATATCGATAAGATATCAAAGGGGCTTTATGAAAAAACAGTAGCTCATAATCAAATAGGACGACTCATAAAACAAAAAATAGATGCAAAAAATCCAAAAGCTGAATACTGTAGTATGACTGCTATGATGTTTGAAATCATACCACCACAACAGCTCTCTGTATGAGGTGCGCCCGTAGAAGAACAAAATAGATACAAGAAATATTATGAGCAAATAAAAGCTTCTCTGATAAAAGCAAAAGAGATAGAACAAAAAGAAGGTTTCGCAGCAGGTATTAAATACAGAGAAACTATGTCAAATAAATGGAGTGAGATCGTCAAAAAAGAAATCGATATTGAAAATCTCTCTCTGAACCAAATACATAGTGGGGACTACAGTGGAGAAAAAGTCTCTTCAGTCAAAAAAAATACCCAAACCCGATCAGGGACAGTATTAGCAAAAAAACTAAACGATTTTGATGAAATTGCTCGCAAGAATACAACTTCTCCGGGCACTACTGGAAACTCCAGAATACAGGATGATCCAGAAGGACCAGCACTCTCTGCTTAATTTTTGCTAAACTGGTATTGCTCCGCTGCGAGGAGCTGGGTATCAATATGTTTCGTTCTCCAGAATTGGCTATCGAAGAGGACAGTTTTATCTGGGACAACTCCCACTTTATCAACAGATATTCTCTTTTGTGCAGTCACCCACCTGGCTATCGTATACTTGAGGAGAGACTTGTCATCGAATGAGACGAGTTCTTGGACTGTACCCTTTCCATACGATGTTTCTCAGATAATCGCTACATTTTTTGGGAAATATTCACGGAGCGTCGCTGCTAATATCTCTGCCGCGGAAGCCGTATCACCATTTGTGAGGATAACTATCTCATATTTATTCCAGTCAGTAAGCGCTCCCTCCAGAGCATAATTGATCACTTCAAATTTTGGATACTGGAGGATGACAAGAGGCTTGCCTTTATCGATAAAAAAATTCAGGATATTACGGGTCTCTGAGAGAGAACCGCCAGGATTATTGCGCAGATCGAGGATCAGACGTTTTTTGCCACTCGAGAGAAATCCCTGAAGAGCTTCTTTCATGAGAACATCCGTACCAAAAGCCACTTCTCAGAATATAACCTTGTAAGCACTCTGAAGTTCCTGGGTTTCTACTTGTTGCACATGCACAATTGCACGAACGATAGTAAGGGTTTTCGTGATCTTACCAGAAGTGACAGTGACATCGACGCTTGTTCATTCTTTTCCCCGCAGACGACCGACATCATCGATGATACCATCAACTGTCGTGACAGCGATATCATTGATTCTCGTGATATAATCACCGGCAACAAGTCACGCTTTTTCGGCCGGACTATGGCGAACTATATCGGTGATGAGAAGTGAGCCACGTGCATCGATATCGATGATGACTCCGATACCCACGATATTGCCATCAAGAGAATTCTTGAAATCAGTGGAAGCGTCTGGGCGAAAAAATCTCGTATACTCATCACCGAGTTCGTTCACGAGTCACTCCGTTGCACCATAGATAAGATTGGACTCATCAAATTTCTGCTTACTCAGGTAACTATCCTGGAGGATCGAGTAGACCTTTTCCAGAAGGTAATAATTATTCGCATTGGAGAGTTTTGATTCAGATTGAGATGTCTTTGCTGGTACAGGAAGTTCTTCTGGAGTGTTGATGAGTTGCAAGATACGGTAGGCAAATGAGCTCCGTATAGTAGTCATAAATCACTCATAATCATCCTGCGTCAAAAGTGACTCATCAGCAGTTATCCCCACACCGAAATGCTTCCGAAGAAGCTGTGAAAATGCTCGGTCACTCATCTCGCGGTCAGGATGGAGATCAACAGCAGAGTTCGGCAGCATACCATAATATATCCCTTTTTGAAGAGCAACACGAAGACCAGAACGATCACCGACACCGCTGTATTTGATCGTAACATCCTCCATAGCCGGGGTGAGATTGGGAAAAATCTCTGAGAAATACATCGAGAGCGTCTCGCCAACAGTCATATTTCTTTCTTGCGCAAAGCCAAAAGACGTAGAGAATCCAAAAACAACAAGAGATACGGAGAGTAATAGCTTTTTCATGGCAGGATTATACCCCGAAGAGAAAAAGTACCAAGTATTTGAGAACTCTCGTTTGATAGAAGCAGAAAAGATGGTACTATGGGCTTATGGCATTTCTCCTGTTTTCATTTTTCGCTTGATATCTAGGATGATGGATCCTCCGGGAAGCTCTGTTGCAAGTACAGCCGTCCCTCGGGAAATGCAATATAGACCGAACTGGCATCACTCGACGTACATGGATTGCGGTCGCTCTCGTTATGATCGGGTTCTTTTTTGAGATTCCATTAGTCATATTTCTGGCCGGGCTTGTCTGGTACGAGTCGCATGCGAAGTGGTGCATCTGAAAAGTGTTTAACGTTAAACATTAATTGTTGTATGTTATTACAGAAATTCCTCTCTTAGACTATTACTATGACTACCCTTACTCAATTCAAGGCTATATTATTCGATTTCGATGGTGTCATCGCCCACACTCAGGCTATCATGCAACAGGCATTGTGGAAATTTTTCCGAGAGAAAAAGATGCAAGTCGCAGAAAAAGAATACGGAGACGATGAATGGGCGAGTAAATCTCTCGCGCAAGTCTGCGATATCCTGGCTCAGAAACACGGTATCCATCTCGAGGTCAATGAGCTCCGCACAAATATATGGGAAACCCAGAAAAATCTCTTTGAAGCAGGACTCGAATCCGATCCAACACTTATCCCCCTCCTAGAATACTCTCGTCATACAGGAATACGCCTTGCTATCGGATCGAATTCTATCCGTGATCGTGTCGAGTGGGTTTTGAAACTCATGAAAATCGATTCCTATTTCCGTCTCTCTGAAAATTCAGACTCATGATACGCTATCATATGAGCAACAGATATAACTCATCATAAACCTGATCCGGAAGTCTGGCTGAAGTGTGCCCAAATGCTCGGAGCAGAAACGCAAGATTGTATAGCTATCGATGATCATCTCCCTTGACTCACCGGCGCAAAAACAGCAGGCATAAGACCTATCTACTATCATCGATTTGGCCAAACAGAGAAGGCATGCATGGAAATCGCAGAGAAATCCATCGAGAGCTTTTCGGAATTACTGGAAGGAAAAGATGAAGATTGACAAATAAATTTCTAGGGTAATATGAGATAGTAATATATACTCTATGAACGAATCAATAGCTGTAGACGTAGTAGACTCGCACATCCATTCTCGTCAAAAACCTACTGGAATAAAAAAATACGATTTCGACGCAACTCATGTATTCTCAGATTTAGAACAAGGTGGAGTAATGCTAGCCCATGAAATGCCAAATACGACGCCTCCACTTACCACGTATGAAGAGATAAAATCCCGCATTGAGGAATTGAAATCCATCAAAAATTATGGAGGACTCTATTTCTGCTACAATGGGAAAAACCTTGAAGAATTGAAAAAATGCCTTGCAGATGCGGAAATACGACCATTTATAGTAGGTGTGAAAATATATCCTGCAACCGAAGGTGCAGGTAGTGTGACAACAAGTGGATGACAAGAACAAGATATGTGCGATTTCTCACTTGAAGATGGTTCCGAACTCGATCAAATAGCACAATTTTGCGTCGAGCAAAATCTCTCCATCACAATTCACTGTGAGGATCCAGTGGAAAAAGCAAAAATCGGTAAAAAATATGGCACATTTGATGATGATACAGAGCCACTTTTTGTCGCAAACGTGGTTCTTCCGCTGTGCGAAAAATATCCAGCACTGAAATTTATCATCGCACACATATCACACAAGAGAACGAGTGAATTAGCCAAAGAAGCGTGGGGTGCAGGTCTAACAAATCTCTTTATTGAGATGACACCACATCATTCACTCCTTTCAACAACAGAAATTCGTGAAACATTGGGAGTGGATGAGATATTCGGTTTTTGTCATCCATTTGTGAAGATATCATGAGGGCATAGATGAGCACTTGGAGTGATGCTAGAAAGTGGTGATTACCAAAATCAGATCATCTACGGTTCGGATCATGCACCGCATTCAGAGCCAGTAAAAAGAGACAAAAAATTCGGAGGTATACCAAATCATCAATGAGCACAGATCATGTTGGCGTGGTTCCGAGCACGCTTATTCCACATGAATGATCCAATAGTGCAGAAATTCTTCTCTGGGAACGCGCAGAGAATATTCCAAGGTGTACCAGAATGGACCGAAAGGTTTAAACAAAGAACTGGCTCTATCCTGTTTACACCAACAGAATATCGGGAATGAGTAAGTGTACCAAGCCGTATACACAATGATGTCGTCGTGAATCCTTGGTGAAAACTCTTACGTGATGAGTTAAAAGAACATTGGGTTATACCAAAAGCAGCATAATCCTCCCTATATGAGCAATACTGTCGAACTCGCCCACAAAAGAATAGAAGAATATCACAGAATACGAAATGGGTTGGATCTCACAAAAAATCCAGAAAGTTCTCATACCTGGTCTCTGAAACTCTTGAATATCTTGCGGGGTATTCCTGGAATTGGAGCAATGGGCATGAAGCAAATCAGAGAATGGTGTCACTTCCCTGATCTAGAATCAGAGATAGCTGTAGGAAATTTCCACCTCGGAGAACTCACGATGAATTATCCTGTTGGAACAGCCGCTGGGATGTTTAAAAGAGCGGATAGGGTTCCCTGGGAACTCTTCCAAGAAGGAGGTATGCAAGTAGGTTTTGTCACAGTATGATGCTCTCTCTACGGACAGCCCGGAAACGCGAAACCCAGACACTTCTCATTTCCAAATCAAAATGCTGGCATCAATCGGTATGGTCTCAACAACCCCGGCGCAAGAGCAACAGGTGATGCCCTCTCTCTTGCACGAAAGCAAGGCAGAATACCACCGGGGCTCCTCATCGTGGCAAATATATTTAATGGAGTATCAACTCTCGAGCAAGACAAAGCAGCAGAGTTGATCAGGATAACTCAGCTCATAATAGATTATGTCGATGCTATAGAGGTTAATATCTCCTGTCCAAATCAAAAGGGAGGAAGAGATGGAGAGAAAAAAATAGAATTTCTGATAAGAGCTCTGCGATGAATCAAAGAACAAGCAAATGATAAACCTATATTCCTGAAAATTTCTCCCGATACCGATGAAGAAACGCTCAGGATGATAATAGAAGCAAGCAAAGATTTCGTCACAGGATATAGCTCGACGAATACGACAACTGATGGAGAGATACGCGAAAAAATACTCAGAGGTGAATGATACGGAGAGCTCATTGATACAGATTTGAAAACACTCGATCCAAAAAAAGATCATGGAAAAATCACTCTCCTCAGTGGTGGGATCAGTGGAACTCCTCTCCTTCCAAAACAAATTGCGATGACGAGACTGATTCGAGTCCTAGCGCCAGACAAGGTCATTATTGGTATAGGAGGTATAGGTGATGAGGAAAGTGCTGCAAGCTCTATCGTTGTTGGAGCAAATGCCCTCGCAATGTATTCCCGACTCGCTCTCGATGGACAGTGAGCCCTCGGTCTCGCACATCTCGGTGCTGCTCGGGCAATGGAGGTGTTGAAGAAAAAGACAGCGTAATTAGAGAAAATACCGGAGGAAATCCCCATGATTCAGAAATGCTTTTCGTGAGAAACAGATTTTCTTGGCTGACATGACATCGGCACATTTTTTTGTATCATTGGCAATAATTTTTTTCATCGCATCGAGTGTTCTCGTTCCCTCACTTCCCCACTCAAGGGTATATTTCCCGAGCTGCATATGCACACGCTTCACTCCGAGCGTAGAAAGATGAAGTCGCGCACGGATGAGGAGGAAGAGATGATCGACAGACGACTGCTTCACATCAATTCGGGTTTTCAGTGTTTCGATGATTTCTCCTAATTCCTCTTCGCTACGGACGCTCTCGAGTTCCCGATAGAAATGGATCTTCTCGATATCAGAACTAAAGGCATCATCCGGAATATACGCGCTAATAGGGAGATCGATGACAGTATCGATCTTTGTTTCTTTTTTTCAGGATTGAAGTTCTTCGATTTTTTGCTCGAGCAGTTTGAGATAAAAACTCACTCCCACATCACGGGTTTTCCCCGATTGTCGGACTCAGAGCACATCCCCCACTCAACGGATTTCCATATCCCGCAGAGCAATCTCAAAACCAGCTCCGAGATGTGTATGATTTGCTATCGTCATCAGTCGCTCACGTGCATCATCCTGGAGCTCCCTTCGAGAGCCTCAGGGTGTGAGCTTGTCGAACACTGGTTGCCTATAGAGGAGGTAGCAAATTCCCTGGATCTGCCCGCGTCCCACCCGTCCTCGGAGTTGGTGGAGTTGCGCCAATCCGAAATCCTCCGCTTCGTCGATGATGATGGTATTGGTGTCTAGGAAATTAATTCCATTTTCGATAACCGTCGTTGTGAGAAGGACATTGTGCATGCCGAGCTTGAACTCCATGATACGATCTTCGAGTTCGTCCGATGGAAGCTGGCCATTCGTGATCACCACTTTCGCTTTCGGGACCAGCGATTCGATTTCTTTTTTCAGGATGGGGAGTGTTTTGATGGTATTGTGAACGAAGAATACTTTGCCTCCGCGAGCCAATTCTTCCTCTATCGCCCGTTTCACGATGGTTGTATCATAGCGAGCAACTGCCGTGTGGATGGGCTTTTTCCCATGAGGAGGCGTCGAGAGAATAGAAAAATGCTTCACGCCAGAGAGAGCGAGATTGAGCGAGCGAGGAATCGGTGTCGCTGAGAGCGCGAGTGTGTCGACTCCTGCCTTGAGGTGAAGGATTTTTTCTTTATCCGTCACGCCAAATTTATGCTCTTCATCGACGACTACGAGACCAAGATTATGGAATTTTATATCCGGAGAAAGGAGTCTGTGTGTTCCGATCACGCAATGGATCGAACCGTCTTTGAGTCATTTCAGAACAGCCTTAATTTCTTTTGTCGTGCTCATACGCGTCATGAGTGCTATATTCACCCCGAAGACTTTCATCCGATCACGGACAGATTCATAATGCTCATAAGCGAGGACAACAAGCGGTGCGAGAAATATAGTTTGCTTGTGATTGAGGAACGCACGATACACGGCATGAAGCGCAACTTCCGTTTTTCCAAATCCAACATCTCATGAAAGAAGCCGATCCATCGGTTTCTCGCTATTCATGTCCGCCATGATGGCACCAATTGCATCATCTTGGTCTACCGTGTGCTGAAATGGAAACGCGATATGAAATGTCTCTTCTTTTTCCGGAAAATCCATCATCGAAATACCGCCAGCCATCCGGCGAGCGGCATGATTCGCGAGAAGCTCTTCGGCGACCTTTTGTATTTCTTCATTGGTTTTCGCAAGAATAGTTTTCCATGCCGGACTCCCGAGCCGAGTCAGTGTCGGTGTCGTCTCTCCGACAAATTTACTCACGCGATGAAGCTCATCAACGGGTACAAAGAGCCGATCCCCTTCCGCATATTCTATCTCGATATATTCCCGCTCCGTCCCCGAAAGTGTATTTCTCACAATTCCCTGAAATATCCCAACTCCATGAAAGAGATGGACGACCGGATCTCCCGCCTTTATCTGTACGAGAAGATCGAGCTGTGGTCGCTTCTTCCGTCGGAAAACTCCACCTAAAAGAGGTCAGATCAGCTCATCAGTGATAACACAGATATCCCCGTCATGAGCCCCTCTGTCAAGGGGGGGAGTTATTCAGATTTTATTTGGGGGGTTAGATTTTCAAATATTTAACCCCTCTGCCCTTCGGGCATCTCCCCTTGACAGGGGAGCTTTAATTGAATTTTTTATTGTAAACGACGGCCCTCACAATTTCCACGCATGAATCCGTGCTTCGATCTCATTATCCCGACAAAACTTCTCCATCACCGGCGTCTGTTTCGTGAGGACGAATATCTTTTTTTGTTTATGGAGAAATTCCACGAGCTCCGACAAAGTATCACATTCCACATACTCTACTCCTACAGGAGGGTGCTTAGGATTGGCTATTTGATTTATCTCTATCGGTAAATACTCACGACGAATCCTCTCAAAATCAGGTGCGAAATCAAGTCAGAGAGCCAGGGATTTGGGTTGTTTTTTGAGCATTAATGAAAATTGCTTATATTCCAAGACTTTATAGAATTTAACAGAACAAGCAAAATTCTTTTATTCTCCTTTTATGAAAACAGCAAAAAAACCTTGGTATAAAGAAACGTGGTTTATAATAGTTGCAATACTAGTATCTCCTTTTTTAATTGCAATCCTCCCTTTTCTTCTACTTTTATCCCCGTGAATTTTGCTCTATCTTATGTGGACAAAAACAAATTGGAATAAGCCAATAAAAATAACTATATCTGTAATTGCATGAATATTTTTACTAATGTTAATAGTTTTACTTGTAGTATCAGCAATTTTTACAGATAAAATTTCGCAGTTACCCTCAAATTCAATAAGCTGAGAAGCTCAATTAAAAACAATAACAAAAGTATTTAATTTTAATAATTTGTATAACAAAAATTTAAGCGAAATAATTGAAATATTATGAAAACCTCAAGATTCTGATAGTCCTTCTCAGTCACAAATTAATGCAGATGTTAAAATTTGGGATAAAACCTTCAAAAAAGAAGGTTACAACTTATTAGTAACTTACACTATAAGTAATTCAAAAGTAATCGACTTCTTTGTCTCACCAGAAAAAACTAGTAGAGAAGATTGATTATTAACTAAAAATGATATAAAAAATCTAGAAGAAAAATTAATTTTCAAAAACGAACAATTTCAAATACTTCCTGTGCAGGCATTAAAAGATAAAAATTATTTTACTGGTATCAGGCTTGTTCCAGTAATAAAAGGCGAAGCTGAAGTAGAAAAATGATTGTGAGTAACAAGAAAATACTTAATTGATTCTCTAAAAAAACCAGCAATTGGTTTCACTTTTAAAGAATGAGTTGACGTTTGAGGTAAAGAGAATTATACATGACAAAGTTGAAGCACAGTGGTACAATTATTATGACCAAAAGAAAATTTAGAAGAAGTGTGAATAATTGCTTTACTGAGTGATGAATACAATAAAAATATGGTGGCTCTAGCAAACATTATAGGCCTAGCAAATCTTATAGATACAAACTCGGTAAACTGGGTAACTGATGAATTAGCAAAAGTAGCAAAAAATCCAAACAAGGATTATTCAAATTCTAAAAAAATATGAAAAAGAACCTATGAAATTTGATTTACCAAATCGGATTACTTCAATGGCTTTACGCTAACAATAAAAACATAAGTTTTTGAACCAAATAAATCCCTCATTAACTTAGATTCTTCTCAGCATATCCCACATAGCATATCCCATAAAAAGAGCATAGTCAGAATTTTATTTTCAATATGGATAATTTGAGAAGAAGCATATAATACTCTTGCCTCTATTTCCTAATTTTATCCTATGTCGATTTTTCTTGCTCAATTCTGGGGACTGATTTTTGTTATCATGGGTGGCATATTCCTCATCCGAAGAGAGAGTGTCAAGGTTTTGATAAAGATGGTACAGGATGACGGGATGATGATCCTCACGGGATATGCGGCTCTGATCGTCGGTATCGCACACGTCCTGCTCTACAATGTCTGGGTAAGTGACTGGAGAGTGGTCCTCACACTGATTGGATGGATGGCGCTCGTCAAGGGAATTATCCGCCTAACATTTCCTGATTTCACCAGAAAAATGATCAAACAGTTGGATAAGCCAAACAATATCGGCATCCTTCTCGTGATCCTCGTCATTGTGGGTATCTATCTCTTGATACACGGATTCGGTTTGTAGGTTAATTATGAAAAAACCTCACCAAATCTGGCAAAATGTATCGCTGATTGCCAATATTCTACCACTCCTCGTAGTAATTTTCTCTGTGTATGAAACCAAGAACAATTCATGACATGGCGATGGTATGGCAACTGCAATTTTGCTCGTAATGGTCTGAGGGCCACTCTATATCATCGGATTACTCCTAACATTGCTTTTTTGTCGGACAAAGAGAAATCTCATATTACTCATAACGCCTTTTGTACTCATAGTGAGTTCCATGCTCTACGAACAATTAACGCACATACGCTATTTTGATCCAGGCAAATATCAGTATCTCGTGGGTAAAAATATCTCTGAGACTGGTGAACTCTATAAAAAAGCACTGAGCTGAACCGGACAAACAGAAGAGAATGGGAGAAGGTGATATATTGTACCAGGAATGGTCATATGGGTTGATAGTTCAGAGACGATTGTGGCTGTTGAGCCAGAATAGGAGGCAGTTTCGCTCTTATTAACAAACAGTTTCTACCTACTCCATACAATATTTCAGAAAAATCCTCACCATAATAGTCGAGAGATCTCTTTTTCGACTTCTCAGAGGCGAAAATAGCTTTCTCATGAAAATTGATACAATGCAACTATGAATACATCCGTAGCTCTCCTCCGTGGTATCAATGTCAGTGGCCAGAGGATGATCAATATGAAAGAACTCAAAGCTCTCTTCCTGAAGGCAGGTTTCCTGAACGTCATGACCTATATCCAGAGCGGTAATATTGTCTTCGGAAGCGAAGAAACAAGTACGAAGAAACTTGAAAAAACTGTCGCTGACATGATAAAAAATCACTACGGTTTCGATGTCCCAGTCCTCGTACTCAAAGAAGAAGATATAGAGAAGATCATAAAAAATAATCCCTATCTCGATGGGAAAAAAGACATCGTAAAACTGCACGTCACCCTTCTCGAGAGAACTCCCGAAGCGAAACTCATAGCGACAACACGGGATGAAAAATTTCAGAGCGATGAATTCACTATCGATGGAACAAATATCTACCTCTATTGCCCTGATGGCTATGGTATGACAAAATTCTCCACTATGTTCTTCGAGAAAAAACTCGGCGTGACAGCCACGACCCGAAACTGGAAAACAATTCTCGAACTCGCTCGATTAGGGACGATAAAAGCAGAATAATCCATTTTCTCATGAAAATCTCTCACGTATTTGCTCGATTCAGAAATCTGAAAAAGAAGCTCGGTACTGCCTGGAGAGCATTTCGTGACCCCAGAACGCCACTCTCAGCAAAACTCATTCTTTCCCTTGCTATACTCGGCTATGTCATCATGCCTATGGACGCAATCCCTGATTTTATCCTCTTTCTGTGACTCGCGGATGATATCGTGGTCATACCAGTACTTATATGGATATTTATGAAATTTGTACCTGAGGAAGTGAAGGATTCAGTGAATAAATCAAAAGAGTAGTAATCGAAGTTTGATTTGGGAAAACAAGCTCCTATAATCCCCTGCATTATACTGTAAAAGAATTTCATGAATCCGCCGGAACTCGTCGTCCTCGTCGATGAAGATAATAAAATACTCGGCACCATGCCAAAATCAGAAGTACACGGAGCCACCACGCCACTTCACCGTGCTTTTTCTGCATTTATCTTCAATGCTGACAAGAAACTTCTCCTCCAGCAGAGAAGTCACGTCAAAAAAACTTGGCCTCTCGCCTGGTCGAATAGTTGTTGTGGACATCCTGGCCTCGATGAATCAAATATCGATGCAGCCAAGAGAAGAATACGAGATGAGCTTGGAATGACTGTTATCTGGATAGAAGAAGCTGCACCCTACCGATATCAATTCAGCAAAGACGGAGTAATGGAAAACGAGATCTGCCCCATTCATATCGGATATACTGAAGATGCCCCTGTTATCAATCCTCTCGAAGTAGAAGCAGTCGAATGGATCAGCTGGCATGGATTTCTCGAAGAAATCAAAAACAACACCAACAAATATTCTCCCTGGTGCATCGAAGAAGCTATGATTCTCGAAGATTCTGGCATACTCAAAGAAAAAAATCTGATTTAATGTAAAAAAGCTGAATAGAAGAGGGTTTTTAGGAGACAAACTGTCTGAGCGTCATCAAAAACAGATATCTGCTGAAGACAGGAAAGCGAGTTTGTGTCCCTTGAATGCTTTTGGGTACTTTTTGCAGAAAAAGTACCAAACAGGATCAATAAAAATTATCTTTTCACCTGGATACCGTGTCAAGCACGGTATGACAGAAAAGTTAACACGCGAAAAACCTCCACTCATTTTTTTCCTCCCCATTGAGATACAGTGTTTCTACTATGCTTCCAAAGAAATTTATCAGAAGTGTTCATTTTCTTGTCTGGACACTCACCGTGTCTCATTGACGAAAAAATGTATTTTCTTCATCAGATTTTTGTGCACGGAATCCATGATCCGTGAGCCATGACACGAGGAGTTCTTCAGAATATTTCATGCCTTTCGTGATCCTGAGGGTGAGTTTTTCCTCTAGATTTTCGACTTCCCAGTCAAGCGTCTCTATCGGAAAAATGCCTACGAGATCAGGATCGTAGCTCACTTCGAGAATATCTGTTTTGGTCGTAATGAGTCTATACTGTTTTCCCTGTGGCTCGATTACCTCCAACTGAGTCAGTGTAGAGAGAAGCTTTTCTCCCTGTTCTCGGGTCTCGACAATAAGTCTCTCCACACCCTGAAACTCCTCTCTTCGAAGAAGAAAAGCATGTATAAGTGGATGTGCCGGAGCAGAAAAATGCTTCATGGACTGCACTATATGCAAAAGTGGCAGAATCTCTGTAAGGAAATATTGACTATTGTATGATATTACTATCATAAGAATACTATGCCTTCTACAACCTTCCCTTCAACTCTCCCTGTTTGAGAGAGCCTAGAACAAGTATCATCTTGAAATGCAGTAACTATAGTTAAATTAATGACAAATTACAGTTCAATGGTAGATCAAGTTATAGGAGAATTTATACCTTGAGAAGACCGAAAAGATTTACAGCAGGAAGTTTGGATACATGTAGCAAAGAATCTAGCTAAAATTCCTTCGGATGAAGCTCGTATTTGAACATGGTTAAGCGGTATTACTCAACGTCTTGTGAATAAAAAAATGAGAAATAGGAAAGAGGATGTTTTATTCCAAGCAGAAGAGCTTCCTGAAGATATAGCACAGCCTGCTCATCCGAATCAATGAGAAGCACAATTAGCTCGTTTAGAAGCAACTGTAAAAAAACTCTCTCCAGACCAACAAGAACTAGCAGCTCTTTTTATAAATATGGATTCAATAGGTGAAATAGCACAACATATGGGTTTACCAGAAAAAAATGTAAGAGACAGACTTTATCGTGTTAAAAAACGTCTTAAAGAACTTCTAAAAGAATCTGATAGCCCCGATTCAGTCTAGTATTGCCCCAAGAACTTTTCTCTCTATACTGCAGGCAATTCTTTTTTGTCATCTATGCAGTGTCTTACCCTCAAAAACGCCCTTACTCAGTATCTGGAAAAATCAGGGAAAGACTGTTCCGCTGATATTTTTCAGTTCACGGTTCCGCCCGATAGGAAATTCGGTGATATCTGTATAAATATATTTCCTGCGGTCAAAGCCACCAAAACTCCTCCCCCACAACTCGCTGAAGAAGTCCTCAACTTCATGAAAAATGAGAGCTATGTGACCAATGGAAATATTCAGGGCGGTTTCGTAAATCTCTCCGTCACGGACGAACTATTTCAAAGAGAACTTTCCTCCTGGGCTCTCCCCACGTTTCCAAAAAAAGAGGAGAAAATCATCATCGATTATATGGGAGCGAATATCGGAAAACCCCTCCATATCGGCCATCTCTGCACTCCTCTCTTTGGTCAGGCAACGATAAATCTGCTCCGCACGATGGGATATGAAGTGACAGCCGATATGCACCAGGGTGACTGGGGAGGGATATTTGGGAAATTGATCACTGGCTGGAAATATTTCGGTGATGAAGATGCATTTCAGAAAAATCCTGTCCATCATCTCCTCACGATCTATGTCGCGATCACCGAAAAAATAGAAAAAGAACCAGAAATAGAGCAAGAATGCCGTGATGCATTTCGGCTTCTCTCAGAAGGTGATGAAGCTTCTGTGAATCTCTGGCAGCGTTTCACCGATAAAAGTCTTGCCGGAGTGCGAGAAGTCATGAGTAAATTTGGGGTCCATCCTGATATCTGGATCGGCGAAAGTTTCTACGAAGGTCTTCCTCTTCCGAAACTCGGAAATTGGCCTGATCTTACGTCCGATAATACGATGTCCGCAGTTGTCGATGAACTCGTAAAAAAATGAATTGCCACCAAAAATGACGATGAGAGTGTAGGGGTCGTTTTTGCGAAAGAGACGAAACTCCCCTCCTGCATACTACAAAAAAAAGACGGAACTCACGGCTACCTCGCAAGTGATCTTGCGGCGATAAAATATCGTCTGAAAAATTGGTCTCCATCTCGTATTGTCTACTTTGTCGATAATCGCCAAGAGCTCCATTTCCGCCAACTCTTTGCAACAGCAAAAAAAGCTTGGATGAACGAAAAACCCACCGAGCTCACTCATGCCAGCAATGGTTTTGTGAGCTTGCCAGATGGTGCCATGTCGACTCGTCACGGCCGTGTAATATTTTTAGAGGATCTCATTGGAGAAAGTTTCGATCGCGTGAAAAAAATCCTCCTCGAGCGAGAGAGGAAAATCTCTGACAGTGATATCAAATCCGTCGCGCTCGGCGCTATCATGTATTCATTTTTGAGCCAGGATCGAGAGAGAGACTGGATTTTTGAATGGGATAAAGTCCTGGCATTTGAGGGTAACAGTGGACCATATCTCCAGTACACCTATGTCCGCTGGCATAAAATCTTAGGAGAAATCGGAGAAACTGAAGTACCAAAAAAATGAAATTTTGAAAATCTCACTGTCTATGATCGCGATATCGTTTTGGATATTTTGGGATTTAACGAACTCCTCCTTGCCTGTGAAACAAGCTACAAATTTCATCTCCTCGTAGCACATCTCACGACGATGGCACGCCATCTGAATGCTCTGTATGTAAATACTCCAAAACTCATAGAAACATGAAGCACTGAACGTGCAGCACGTGTAGAGATTATTCAGAGCGCCCTCGAAACCATCCGCTATACTACGAATATTCTCGGCATGCCTCTTCCGGATGAGATGTAATATCTGACATAACAGGAAATGCTGTGTCGAGCATGAATTGATACTTCGATTGCTTTTGATAATCAGGAAGATCTTCAGACACCAAAAATTGAAGCTCTGCCGGTGCTCCAAATCATACCCCTGGAAGTTTATCCGAAAATGAGAAACGACCTTGCTGTAAAAGTTGTAGCACTTCCCTATCTGGAAAGGTAATAAAAATACGACCATTACCATCTGATACCACATAGAGTCCATTACCAGTATTATACGACCAAGGTAATTCGGGGTAAATATATGTGCGATGAATTGGCGATACTGGGTTAGAATACCGTGTTATATGATGAGTCACATCAATAAATCTAGGAGACTCTACGCGTTGCTCCATCATTATCTGTGCAAGAGCTCTTCGGGGAGCATCTAAGGGATTCTCTCTCTTTATATCTACGCGGCGCACTCAAAGTAAAGGGGGTAAACTTGTAATCATAAAAATTATTATACTTAATAATAATTTTTAGCAAATGTAGGGAGAAGTATTACTGACAAAATCCATTGATACATGCCATGGGATGAGGTGGCGCTATATACATGCAATCACTCATGATACCGTAGTATTGGTTGTAGTACTCCTCAGCATCAGTGATGTATGCGTCTTTGCTATCTATGAGTGACTGGGTAACATTTTTCCTAGAATATGCAATAGCAGTACTCGGACCCCCACATGCCCTATATCCCACCATAGCCCACTGGCACTGAGAGTTATCGGTACAAGAAAGATCCTTGGCATACGTGCGCATCTCATTGACTACTTTCGAGAGAAATGTACTGTCAGCTGTTTGCGTTTTTGGAACATAGGGGATATAGCTCGTACAGTACGCAGGACCATTGATGAAACAAGCTCTGAGAGTACAGACAGTTTGACCATCTGATGTCCGAGAACAACTGTTGCATCCATCATAGTAGCTCTGGCAGATAGAGTCATCAAAACCATTCATGACGAGACGGCAATCACCTGAATTATAACTACTTTCATAACGACTATCACATATATAATCATTCGCCCGAATACACACATTTCCAATATCAGCGATTTTATCTCCATCCTTATGAGGAGCACTGGTGAGACCAGAGCAGCACACGAAATCATCTGGATTTTCTGGTGGATAGACAAATCCTCCTCCGGCATATTGTCCTTCTTGGATACAGGCTGTTTGAGCTCTGACACAACGACCATTCCGAACTGCATATCCGGCTTCACAGGCAGAACAAGATGGAGTCCCCTGCCAGATACATTGTCGCTTGGTGCACGATGGTCCTTCATCTCCGACGACACAATCATTGCACCCATCATTGTAGACAGTACAGTGAAGGACAGGATCTGTGCTTCCATTAAAATCGACACAACTTCCTGGACCATCACAATCAGTCGTACATACGCCACCATCAGTACTACAACCAGAAGGACGACAGACAGGAACACAACTCGATGGACAGGTAGAATAGGTATAGTTATCACAGAAATTATTATTACCATCCCTGAAATGGAGGAGTGCTATGACAATTTGGAAAAATTCCCCTCGTGTCAGACGATGCGACATGTTAAATCCTGAAATATCAGAGCCAAGTCGTGGATCATAGAAAGCAATGCTTCGACCACTACTATCCCGGATATCAAGAGCTATCTGTTGCTCTTGGATCGTCAGGATCAAGCGTTTTTGCCACGCAGGAAGAGTACCAGGAATGGTCGCTGTGGAGGTCGAGGAATGAGAAATGGCGAGACTGTTGAGAGTGATTCCGAGACCTTCTGCAAGGGTCAGAGTATCATGAGGTCGGAAATAGAGATTCGCTCGGGTCACAAGACCAAAATCAGCGGCCCTTTCGGCAGCACGACATACCCACCATTCACTCGTATCGCGGAAATAATTCTGACATCTGTAATAGTCCGAGAGATCAGCACCCTTGAGTCTCAAGGCGACACCCAATGCTTCTTGGCGAATAAGCTCATCACTCAATCGATACATGCCACTTTCTTGTACAGTGGTAAGAGAAGAAGTACTGTCAACATAAGGTGCAGCCATCGTTGACTGATTGACGATGATACCCCGCTCTCAGAGCTCACGGGCTTCCGAGAGCCCTGGTTGCTCAAGTGCAAATGTCGCGAGTGAAAAGAGGAGAAAAGTGAAAAGTAATTTTTTCATAAGCAAGGGTTAGAGAAACATAGTATAGGACAAAGAATGAAAGGAAAGGATTCTTCACCTGCTCTTCACAAAATCATATTGAATATTTATTAGAAAAGATAAAAATAATCTATCTAAAAAGAGAGAACTCGGCATAATCAAGGGAAAAAAGCAGCATTTTAGTTGATTTGAATAATTTTTTTGTACACTCAAATGTAGTTGCCAAGCGAATATACTATGATTCGACCCTCACTGTATCTGGGAGTTTTACTCCTCACGGTGCCCTCCATCCTCATATCTGAACCGACTCAGGTCGTTCTTGCGACTTCCGAGATTCCACCTCTGGAGATACTTTTTTCTGGCGTCACAGCTATGGACACAGGTGCATCGGTGCTTCTCAGACTCGATGATGGTAATGCTTCTGAATTTAGCTCGCTCTGTCCAGATTCGAGGGCTATACTCGACAGCAAAAATGGACACACTATTCTTCGCTGGAAGCTCGATGGGAAGTGTAGTGTGCCGGTGGTGACTTACAAAGACGTCAACTACATCCTCCCGATCAACGGAGCACTTCCTCCGAGGGAAGCACTCTCCGATATCTCGAGTGAAACTCTCAGAAATACGCTCCGCGCAAGCACGATCATCAAGAGTGACTATCGCCTTTCTTCTCTGCGTCTCCGAGAATTTTTCGCGAATATCGAAGAGATTTTGAGAACACGCGATACACGTTTTGCACTGCCTATACCCGGCGTACCACTCCCCACAAAAAACACATTTCTTCCAAATGCTGCACGACCTTTTCGTATAGGAACGACCGATGCCATCCATCACGGATGGGATTTCTATGTGAGCGAAGGGACTCCTGTGAGAGCGATCGAATCCGGAACCATCATTCATGTCAAGCGTGATTTTACCTGGAATGAGATGAATTATCTCCACGAAGGAGATTCTGAGCTCGAGCAGCAGGAAAACCTCGACACCTACCGTGGCAATACTGTCTATTTGAAGACTCTCTCCGGCCACGTCGGGATCTATGCACATCTCTCGGATATCCCAAATAATATCCAAGTCGGTACGAAAGTGGGACAAGGAGATATCGTCGGTCACGTGGGTGACTCTGCCGTCCCTGATAAGAAATACCTCTACCATCTCCATTTCGAATTGGCTATGAACCCTTTCCGAGATAGCAAGGCCGGCACAAACACGTTTGAAGATGTCCTTCTCTGGCCATTCTGGGGCAAAGGAAGAAGCTTTGACTGGGTCCGTGAAAACGATGAAAATTTGTTTGAATAATTTGCATTTTTCAAGAAGCTCTTATACTAACCCATGAACAACCAGAACATTTTTCACCTGAAAATCAAGCATAGAAGTATTGAAACAAAGAGAAAAGAGATGTACCATATCCATAGCGTTTCCAAAAAATCATTTCCCGTGGTCGTCAATGAAGCTCATACCGTGATCTTTTTGATGCTCATGTCTCCTCTTCTTAGCTAAATACATGCGCTCCTGTCCGTCCAGGATGTTGTTGCTATTTCCGAGCACGTACAGATACAGAGTATACAAAAGCTCTCTTTAAAAAATTTTGTTATTTCCCTTTTACCCTATTTTACCCTATGTCCGATAATTTTTTCGCTGAACTCGATTCAGAACTATGACAGAACCCTGCACCTCTACAAACACCAAGAGAAACAGTGGAACCTATAAAAACAGTTTCTCCAATACCTGCCCCGATGGCAAAAAGGCCCTGAATTATGCCTACATGAAAGCCCAAAACACAAATGAAACCAACGACACCCATGATGCCGGTACGTCCAGCTACAGCAAGTAAACAATCTCAGCCATTTCTGCCAAAGAAACCTATGACAGGAAAACCGATCATGAATAATCGACCTCTCAAACGTCTAGAGCTCCCGTCAGAGAGGCCATCTCTTGCAGCTGATCCAGCACCAGTCGAAGTCCCCTCTCAGCTCTCTCCAGCTGTGATAAAGAGCCTGAATGTTCCTGTGATCTTCCCAAAACCATTTGAACCGCAAGTACTGCCAAAGCCAGAACATAACACGACTCGTATCATCCCCATCGGAGGTCTCCGAACGGTGGGTGCTAATATGACGATGTTTGAACACGGCGATGATATTCTCATCGTCGATGGTGGACTCGAGTTCGCTCGTGGCGGAAATTCTCCAGGATTTAACTATCTCCTCCCCGATATCCGTTTTCTCCAGCCACATCTCAAGCGCATCAAAGCCATGTTTATCACTCACGGTCATCTCGACCATATCGGAGCTTTGAAGAATCTCGTCCCAGCGCTCGGATTTCCTCCGATCTATGCATCACCATTTACGATCGCGATGATCAAAAAATGATTCGAAGAAGCTGGACTCAAGAATAAAGTCCAATTTTTCACTGTGAATCCCGATGCAGGCAAGATGGCCAATGTCGGAGTCTTCAAATACGAATTTTTCCGCGTCAACCATACCATTCCAGATAGCTGTGGTGTCTATATAGAAACACCTTCCGCTCGTATCATGCATATGGGTGATTACAAGATCGAATTTTTCCCTCGTATCGACAAGCCCGCAGATCTCGCAAATTACGCACGAATTTCTTCACGTGGCATCGATGTCCTCCTCCAGGAAACGACGAATTCATACAAGCAAGACTGGACCACTTCAGAAACAAAAGTCACTGGAGAACTAAAACAACTCGTTCAGGAAGCCCCTGAGCGTGTCATCATCGGAAACTTCTCAACTCTCATCAGCCGTATCCAGGATGTCGTCACGATAGCCGAACAACTCGGTCGTCATGTCCTCGTCAATGGTCGGAGCATGATCGACTGTGTGGCCATCGCTCGCGAAATTGGCTACCTGAAATGCAAAGAAGGCACCATCAAAGCACTCGATAAAAAGACGATGGAAAGCATCCCTGAAAATAAGCAGATCATTCTCACGACCGGAGCTCAGGGAGAAGAATTCGGAGGACTCAATAACATCTCTCGCGGCGATCATCAGACTATCTCGATCAAGCCACGTGACACTATTATCCTCTCCTCATCAATCATTCCTGGAAATGAACTCGCAATCATCGATATGATGAACCGTCTCAACCGATTTGGAGCAAAGATCATCACCATCAAAGAAAACGAAGTCCACTCTGGAGGTCATGGTGGTATAGTCGAGCAACGTGTCATCATAAATCTCGTGAAGCCGAAATACATCATCCCTGTCCACGGTGACATCACCCAACGCCTCACTCTCAAGCGTGAAGCCGTCAAGATGGGTTGGGATCCAAAAAATGTCCTCATGCTCGAAGACGGATCTATCGTAGAGCTCGATGAGCGACATGAGCTCATCTTCTCTCGGAAGAAACTCCCCCTCGAGGCACTTGGCGTCGATGGTATGAGTATCGGATCTCTCGAGTCACGTGCCGTGAAAGAACGTATCCAGCTCGGTGAAGAGGGTGTCCTCATTGTGAACACTCGTGATCACTCTATCGAATCACGTGGGCTCTTCTTCCCTGATGAGATCAGCGCTTCCCATGCTGCTATCAGCGACTATGTGAAAAAAGCCCTCTCAGCAAAAAAACCTGAAGAAAATCACAAAAATTTCTGTGAATTTCTCGCAAAAGATATTGGAAAAATGGTACTCAAAGTCTGGGAAAGAGAGCCTGTGGTTGTATGCATCTAATATTTTAATTGACAAAACTACAATAGTATTAAAATAAAATAGAAATATTTTTTAATAATTTCTATGGTACATTTTGCCTCTCCTGACGAAGCTCTTAACACAGCATTTAGAGAAATCACAGAAACAGCTCAAAAAACTGGTCATTATCCCTGAAGATGGTCTGTGGATCCGGAATGAGATACAAGAACAGTGCAGGTTGACCGTCTTGGAACACAAAACTGGATAGAATCTATAGCTCATACTCAGAACAACTTCCCATGAAAAGTGCGATATATTGTGGAAAATGCAAATCATAGAGCCTAATACTCAAAAATGTCGGATATTGTCGTAGTAGCAGGAGGAAAAGATCAAATCGAAGAAGCTCTTCAATCAGGGATAGAAAGATTACATGGGCAAATTCGGCAAATTTACGATCGCATTCTGTTATCAAATAGACAGTATTCCCGTGAGGAACAAATACTTTTGTTAATTCAATGAACAAAATCAACGAGGCTTACTGGAAGATTTTCACAACAAGGGCAAGCAGCACTTATTGCGCAAATAAAAGCATGTACAGACAAAGGTGTTCCCATCGAATTTCTCACATTTTGCAGTGCCAGAAAATATAAAGCTGAAAATAATACACATATGACTGGCCCTGATTGTATGGAGCTTGGAACAGCTATTCATATGAGTGAGTTGGGTAGAGCAATAGGAGAGATATATGGTCAGGGTTTCAATTTTACAATTGTTGCCGATAATCATACTGGAAACATACTCTTTCCAGGACATGCATCAACTATAGACATGAACGTACCTCGGCTACGAGAGTTAATGGAAATGACCTGCCCTCAAACAAACGTCATCACCGAAAGTTCGCTCTTTGATTGAGTATGAATAGACACTCTGGAATACTGAAAAATAATAGAAAAATATGCAGCTCTATTTTCTGAATATCTAGAAGAGAGTGAGTGAGTTGGAGAGGAAAAACACGGATCTCTGAAGTCTATAAACCCGTTAAAAGATATGGGTTGGGCTGGAACTATTTCAGAAAAAATGAGAGTTTTCTACAAGCAGAGGATACTGCGGAGTCATGGTGGAAATATTTCCGAAAAAGAACAGCAACTATGGTTAGCACGTTTTTTCGCAACAGTGATGGCTAAACATCTCAATCGAATCGGTCAAAAGAAAGACATAAATGCTATACGTTGTACATTTGCTGCACCGGTACCATGAAGTCCTGTATCGTTTAATAGGGCACATTTTCAATCTCTAGTTGGCAGTGATAGTCGCGTACCATTTTGGGTAGGTGATGGTGGTATAAAATTTGATACAGAAAATTGATTCACAATAGATGATTATTTGGCCGATGGACGAAATAATGCTACTATAGAGAACTTCGGATTAAGTAGGGGAGATAAAAAAGCCCAACTGTACGAAGTAAAGATCGAAATTTAATATTGTTCAAAAAATACTTTCTCCTGCACAATACCATAAAGAGTGAGCATAGAACGAACTTCTGTCACCATTGCTGGGCTTCCACAGATATAAAATTCTGTTTCTCCTTCTTTATTCAGTTCAGATAGGTGCGAAGGCGTCAGATATTCTGTGATACGTCATTCGTGATGTTTCGACAACAGAGGGGTTTCACGGGAACAGTAAATCTCATAGTCAAAAGATCATCATTCGAACCATTCTTGGAGCTGATCAAGATAAAAAACATCTCGCAATTCCCGCACACCAAAGAGGAAAAATGTTGGTACTGAAGAATCTCACTCTAAACAAGCTCGGAGCTGGAAATAAAGGGGTGCAAATCCCGTGCCAGTTCCAATAAATACCTTTGGAAAGGGAGTATTTTGAAGGGTAAAATGTCCCAGCGGTCACCAAGCCTGCATTGTGTGACCAATGACCTGATCACATATAGCGACACTCCCCCCGGTTCCTTCCCGTTCGAGGGTCTGAGCCCCCTCAGGGTCGAAGACTGGTATACGTTTGATGATAAAAAATACACTCATTCAGTCTACCCAACTGACAGAATAGGAGCGTTTGAGTTTTGGGTCTCCTGCTGTATCACAGAGCAGGAATTGTCCAGGTAAAATCATGAGGACATCTTCACTTCTGTACTCGAGTTCATAGACATCGTGGGTCAACTGTTTTTTGGCATGAAGAGTCAAGAAAATTGGCAACGGAACCATTGCAAAGGAGGTTATAGAGAGTACTATAGAGAAAATTCTCTTTTTACAAAGTATGAAACGACTTCTCCTCATCGCCAGCATCTTCTCGATCCTATCAGTACAGGCACTTAGCGGAGCCGCACAGGTCAAAATCGAGTGACTCTACGATATCTATCGGGAGAGGTATCTCACGCCTCTCACGCCCGAAAAACAAGTAGATACACTGACCAAAGTAGGAACGGCACTTGCAGACTACAAAACGAGAAGCACGGTAACTCCCCTAGTGCATGATATGGTTTCCTATCTCGAGCACCTCCTCTGTCATACAAAAAGCCTCATAACAGGCTACTACTGCCAGGACAATTACTATCCAACTTCTCTCCTCACAACCAACAAGAGCGAACTTACTCTCACTCAAATCCGTAATCTCCTGATACGAGAGCACAGCGACAGGAGGATAGCAAGAGGCATGGGTGGCTTAGCTCAGTCAGAGATACTCAATAGTATAGCCCAAAACTACGCATACCGGCTCTGTGCCGCCTGAGAAATAACCCATACACTGGGAGGAAGCACCCTGAAACAACGCTACGAAGAGGGTGCATATGATTATGTCTGGGGAGGTGAAAATCTGGGTCTGGGGCAAGAAAACATCATGGAACTCCTCGATCAACTCACGACCAGCATCCATCACCGAGAAAACATGTATCAGGAAGAATTCAACGAGCTCGGCATCGGCCAATGTGACACGATCTGGGTACTCAATTACGGAGCGAGATAAAAAGACATAAAAATCCTTTACTCTGGCAGGAAAGTATGCTAGAGTAAAATCATGACACAGATAGTCACTCCAGAGCTTCCAGAAAAAGCCAAACTCCTCAAGAACTTCTACAATGTGGTAGGGGTGTATGGTGCAATCTGGATCATATTTCACCTCACCAGTGTATTTTTCTTCGGTTTCATCGTCGGCTCCCCCCTTCTCGTAGGTATATTTCTGGGTATAGGAAATATATGGTCGATGATCATCGATGTCCCTCTTGGAACCATACAGCGCCATGTCGCCTCAAAAACTATGCTCGCTATAGCCAATGGCTTTATGATTCTGGCGGCCATCATATTCCTCTACCTCATACGCACATCAGGGGATATGGGCTTTTCATTCAGTGGTGGCATCATCGAGATCACGAGAACCTTCCTTTCAACCGGGGTGAACTTTATTCTCTTACTCCTCGTCGGAATCCTCTATGGTACGATCAAGGAAATCTATGACATCACGACGATATCCTACCTCCTCAATCACTGCGACCCCTCAGAATATGATAGCGCTCTTTCGAAAAACAATATCTCTATGGGGATCGGTTCAGTCGCCGGTATCATCCTCTCTATCGGTATTCTCTCTCTCCGAACCGATTCGACACAGCTGATCCTCTTTGTACTGATATTCCTCATTATCTGTGTAGGCTTCTTTATCCAGAATTATTTCGATAATTCTCATGAAATATTTAATCTCGGGGCAGTGAAAAACCTCCATATCGTCGAAAAAACGAAGAATCTCGAGCAAAATACCGCATCATATCTCAAAAATACGGTCTCAACTATGGATTTCCAGAAGCTCAAGGGGTCCATGGATTATATTATTATGAAGCCAAAAGAGATCACAAAAGAGCTCGATTGGGGCGAAATAATCGCCAAAACAAAAATAGAGTATCGGATGCTCTATAAACTGGTCTTTGAAAAGGTCTCATTTGTGCCTATCTTGCTCTGGTCAACAGGATGTATCCTCCTCTTTGGTTGTTGGGATACGATCGTGACCACCTTTTTCGTTACATTCCTTGATGAAGCACTCAAGAACTCCTGAGCACAGAATATCATCCGAAGCGGTTTCATCCTGATCGGTGTACTCGCGATCCCGGCCTATGCCCTCCAGATGTTCTGGATCAAAAAAGCAACAACACATGGGAAGTTCAAGATCATTACATTGGGTATTTTCCTCTCTGCCATAGCCCTTTTCGGCCTCGCAATAGCGGGAAATTTCGAGAGTCTTATTGGCCTCTTTCTCGTCGTAGCTCTCGGCATGCTCAATAGTACTGGATATGCTGCTGGATATCCGATGAGTCAATCGATTTTTGCTGATGAATATAACAAATCCTACGCCCGTGTAACAGAGTCAAATATTATCAATGCCGATGTATCAGCGGCTCCGATGAAGATATTGAACAATTTCGCCAATGCTCTAGGCCTCATATTCTGAGGGGCTCTTATCTCATTTGTGGGCTTTTCCGGGATGTTTATCGTCTATGGAGGAGCTGTACTCGCATGGGGCATCGTGAGCATCAAGAAAAAGGTTTCCTGGAAGCTCGAATAAGGGAGATTTATCGGGTATAAAAAGGTGTCGATTTTTTGCTATCCAGAAAAAGATATGGTACGCTAGTGCTATGGCCCTGATATACGATATACATCCAAAGAAATCCCCAACCAAGCCAACAAAAATAGTGCATGAAATATTTGATACATCGCACGATATCATCAGCTGGGCTCAAAAGGAAGAACAATACCTCAGTATTGCCACCAAGAAAATAGAGAAAAAACATCGATGGGTGAAGGCCGTACGGAGTGTGCTCCATTTTTTACTCCTCACGAGCATCATATTTATCGTACTTCTGCTCCTCTCCAACTGGTCAGCATATAGTGCTTTTGCACGAGCCATACTTGCTCCCGAAGAATTGGAACAAGAAAAAGAAGCTATGGAAGGTGGTCTTGCTCATACGCAGATGACGAGCGGAACGAGCGCAAAGGATGCACGTGAGGAACGTCGTAAGCGTATCGCTCAGCGACAAATGGAAAAAACAGATATCACCACCCCAGAGCTCGGAGCGAGCTATTTCGATCAGGACATCTCACGTGTAAGTCTCTCAGTGAATATTGCCCCCTATGAAGATCGTATTATCATACCGAAAATCGGCAAAAATATCCCCCTTGTGAATGTTGAGCATCATGATGCAGACTCATCAAACGAATGGCACAAGATATTTATGAAAGAGCTGGAAAATGGTGTCATAAAATACCCTGGTTCAGCAGATCCAGGAGAATCAGGTAATAGTTTTATCTTTGGCCATAGCTCAAACTTTCCTTGGGCAAAAGGAAATTATAATGATGTCTTTGCACTCCTGAACAAGCTCGAAGCAGGCGATGAAATCATTGTCTATTTTCATCAAGAGAAATTTGTATATGTCGTAAAAGAAAAAATCATCGTCAATCCTGGTCATGTCTCCTCCCTCGGAGGTGATGCAAACGATAGACAGCTCACGCTCATGACCTGTTGGCCACTTGGTACCACGCTCAATCGTCTCCTCGTGGTCACAGAGCTCAAGAAAACCAGTAATTCTCTTTAATTATCTATGATCACTCTTGTTGCAACATTTGTCGAAAACATGTACTGGATAGATCTTCTTGCCGTGGTCTTGGTACTTTGCCTGTGCCTAACTCTGGTTCATAAAAATACGAAAAAAATACTCGCAAGAAACAAAGAGCACAATGCCGAACTCCTCGCGATGAGAACAGAAATTTATACCGAGTACGAGAAAAATTTCTTTCTCTAAAAGACTAAAATACCATGTCTTCCTGTCAGGAAAAAATGGGAAACTCCAGAGAGCATGTCTTCGTAGATCCAGAAAAACCATGATGTTCCCATGAGTAGGCAACAATTTGGGTCAGCTGAAAAGGAGTGAGGATTTGTTTTGAGAAGATTTGGGAAATATATATCTCATCACCTGGAGATACTTCTATGCCCATGATGATGCCCATCCTAGTGGCCTGCTGAAGAGAACGGAGATCCGCTGGAGTCCGTAGTGGTGGTACCAGTGCATAATAAGGCATATTGTGAACATCCTTTTTCTCAAGCAATGTTTTATCCTTTTCACACCAGAGGATATGTCTCAGGGTCGTGCTCGCGGTCAGGAGAACATCATCCGGAAGAATATAGTTTTTTGCCAGTGAATCTTCGTATCAGAGTTCACGATAATATTCGCGCAGGATTTCGACGCTTTCTCGGGCAGAGATTCAGGCAACATGCACCCATCTTGGATGAACCTTCAGTGATGCTATTATGTCTGTGATAAGATCGATTTCATGCTCACGAGGATAGTGCTGTACCCAGTCATCATACCCTCGGATGTCATGATATTCTCTTTCAAGAGAAAGGCATTCTCCAGAGAATTTTGACCAATCTGGAGAGAGTATGGGAAAAGAAAAAGTATTATCTCAATCCTCATGACGGATACCATGCGTTGTGGCAAACCACATACCTATTCGGATACTTCAGAAGTCCGTCTATAGTGCATCCAATCGTGATAGAATATATGGAGGATAGAGGCAAGCGGAATAGCCAAGAGAACACCGAGAGGACCACCAAGTGCAGCGCCAATAAGTGTCACAACGAGGATATAGAGAGACGAGAGTCTCAGTGTACGACTCATGATCAGGGGAACCATGATATTTCCTTCGAGCTGCTGGAAAAGTATATAGAGCGCAATGACGCCACCAACCGACCAGATACTTACTTCAGGACTCACAAGCACCATCAAAAATGCCGGAATAAAAGCGATAACAGGACCCAGATACGGGACAAATTCCATCGCACCGGCGATGAGTGCAAGAGAGAAAATATGGCTCACCGGAAGACCGATAAGTTGAGCGATGAAGAGACCTATGAGATTGACACCGAACATGAAGAGAGCGAGGTAAACTTGTCCGCGAAGCCAGTTGTGTATAGCATCCGAGATAGTATGTTGTCGACTACGAAAATAGTGTCCGAGATGTGACGGGAGTATCCCAAAAAACCAGCGAAGAAATGAACGACGCTCCAAGATAATAAAGAATGTCAGGAGAAGGAAAAGGGCAAAAGTGGCCAGAGCTGATGTGACACCAGAAGCAAAAGACAGACTCACAGTCGAGAATTGACCAGCTCATTTCTGGACAAAATCACGGATGATATCGATATTTCCAATAAGACCATTGGTGATAAATTGAGTGCGATTCTCGTCAGTGATAAATGCACTAAATCCAGCAATATCGACTTCATTGCGAACTATCTTTCCGAGACCAAAAGGGATACGATCAATAAGAGGAAAACCTGCTTGTGCCTGCTCCTCGAGAGAAGTAACGGATCGAACTACATAAGCCTTGGAATCCTCTGCCAAACCGACAAAGACAGGGATAATAGAAGCAAGGAAAAGAGCTCCTATCAAAAATACTCCAAAGAAAGCAAGGAGGATGCCCAGAACATCAGGTATCTTCCACTTCTTCAGTCGGAAGACAAAGGGCCACAAAAGCAAAGCAAAAAAGCATGAAATGAGAAAAAGTCCTATCAAATCACGGAGTAAGTATATGAGCCAGAAGAGTATCCCCGTAATGACAACGACGACCATGTACATGATAAACTGGCGTGTAGCGGATGTAAGGAGAGATTTCATTAGAGGTAGTATAACAATATTTGGTAAAAATGGCAAAATTATCCTACTATTTTCAGATATTCTGCCTCTGAAACTATGCGTCCGTCATATTCCTCTGGCCACGATGTCTCAATAGTGGATCATGACTTGGCACATTTTGTACTACGAAGAATACCGTTGTAGGGCATCCATCGGAAATTTTCCTGAATGCGACGCATATAGTAGGTAGAGGGCAATGGCACTCCGAGTTCCGTGCAAAATTGGATATCCTGAGGAAGTATCTGAAATGGCCTATGAGCGGTATCATCCCAATACGTCGCCTGTGTGGTCTCGAGAGTTGCTTCCGTTGTACGGGGAATATCTCCTGGAGTTTTGTATCCTCGCTCGTGCTGTTCGGAGGTGGGAAGCGAGAAAAATCAAAGTGTCTTCTCCTCATCATGTGTCAGGGGAAAATAGAAGCTACTCCAGCTCTCGGCATACGGATTTGGCGCAAATGACCCCGGGAAAAATTGTCCCCATTCCCCTGTCGATTTCATATGGTCTGTGAGTTTCTGTTTCAGAATCTGATATTCATGCTCCGAATAAGGAGCATTCATGATCGCATTTTTCGCGTTGAGAAGTCCCGAGCACCCAAAAATATTTTCACACCGGGAGGAGTATCCACTATAGAGCGCAAATCGGACACTCTCGAGCATAAAAGAAAATCCGACTTCGTAGGATTTAATTTGTATACCGGAGGAAAAAAGCACTCTCTCGGCATCCTGGAGATTGATACTATCAACAGCAGTTTTCGCCCATCCGAAACGAGCCACATTGGAACCATCTTCACTATCAGCACCAAAAAATGTATCTCCCATATTTCGGACTCGTAGGAGATAATTCCCAGAGGAATTCTCCGCAAAATCGAGATAGTTTGAGCGATGCCATGCTATCTCACAGATCATCTTCCGGAAAAGATCCTTGCAGTGCTCATATCCTTCTCGAGTATCAAAAGGAAATTGTTTTTTCTGGATCTCATAGTCTTCTTTCGTGAGTTGTTTATTTCCTATGCAGTATTGCTTCCCACGGAGATTGAAGCAAAAGAGACAGTCATGGCAATTGCGGCAATCATAGGAAAATGCCATATCACGGCAATTCTTCAGATAGAGACCATAGACACATTGATAGCATTTTTCTGCATTGATCACATCGATGCACCATTCACACTCAAAACAAAATACGGCATAAAGCGTATTTTTGCACTCAAGGACACGATAGGAATAGCGATCATCTTCACACCGTACACCACTATGACACAGGTAACAATTGCGGCTATGCCACCAATCATCGCTGAATTCACAATTCTCATTATTGAGTCATGAATTATGTGGCAGAGGACATCGTTTGAAGAGTGTTTCTGCTTGGGTGAAAAATGATGCATCGAAATCCACTTTTGCAGACGGAGGAAGTGCCGAAGAATACCATTCGTCTTTATGCCACACAGGATAGGGACACTCTGGACGAAACACGGAGACGATATCACGTCCGCTCTTATCACACTTTCTCTTGTGCAGTGACCAATGTGGCCAAAAAGCTCACAAATGTCGGATACGGAGATGCGGAAGAATCGTCGCCTCAGACATACCAAACTCACTCCGGATTCTCAGTTCAAAATCTGAAGAGTCAAATGACTGGCCGGTGAGTGTGCAGCGAGACATAGAAAAAGTATAGCGAGAGTTTGTAAAAACCAAAAAAGAGCTACACTTTCTCTAAACGATTTATGGCTTCCTGGGAAAATCACATCGCAAATACGATCACGAGTACCTCTATCATACTCGGCATGATAGCGTGTCTCCTCGTCGTATTTCAGCCATCATGGTTTTGGGCCGAAGTATTTCTTATGATCTCACTTTTCGCTGATGCGATCGATGGTAAGATAGCACGGAAATTCGGAAGCACCAGCGCCGGAGTGTATCTCGATGACATCGCTGATTTCATCAATTTCGGTCTCCACCCTGCTCTCTGGATATGGTCGATCACAGGGAGCATCGGTCTTGCTGGACTCTATATCTGCTGCATCTTCTATCGGCTCGTACGATTCACGATGGAAAAACAACACACGAAAAATTATTTTTCCTGACTCCCATCGCCAGCTGCAGCAGTCGGAGCAATGGGTATCATGATCATCCACCCTGAACCGATCATCCTCGCTATCGCTTTGGGCCTCATAGCATTTTTCACGATCTCTCATATCCCCTGCATGCATATCATGAAGATATGAATAGAAAAGATCATACCACTTATGATCCTTGGGAGTGTCGGACTTATATGGGCCTACGGAGGAAATATTTTTGCTCTCGGGCTTGCCGAGTGCGTACTCGTGTTGATCTACGTCTTAGTATCGATGATTATGCTTCTCATCCCTCACTATGTTCGCTAATCTTCTGCAGATTTTTATCATTTTCCTACCGGCTTTCGTGGCAAATGCCGCACCAGTCTTCGCAAAAAATATCCCACAACTCCAAGAATTTTCAAAGCCCATCAATCCAACATTGCTCGGAAAAAATAAAACTTTTCGAGGTCTCATCGTAGGGATTTTTTCTGGTATCATCGTTGGAATACTTTTGTTTCTCATGCGTCCATTACTTGTCCAGATTTTACCCACCTATAGCGACTATTATAACCTCTACTCGAGCTGGTCAGATGCGATATTTTTTGGTTGATGGCTCGGACTCGGAGCACTCACGGGTGATATGGTAAAGAGTTTCGTGAAGCGCCGACTCGGACACAAACCAGGCGAGATGTTTCAACCATGGGATGGTATCGACTATATGCTCGGAGCAATCATTTTTATGCTTCCTTGGTATTTTCCCGGCTTTTTAGGGTGTATCTTTCTTCTCATCATCGGTCCTCTCCTCTCACTCATCACCAATATCATTGCCTACCAGATCGGTTGGAAAGAAAGATGGTATTAAAGATCTAATATTGAGAGAGGTGCTGTAGAGCTTGCACAATAACGCGTTCAGCACTATCGAGTTCATTGTTATCAATTGTAAGAGCACTTAATCTGTTCTGAATATCATGAAGCTTTCTTATAGCATCATGCCGGTATGCTTCAATAATTTCAGCCTTCTCATAATCACTGAAATCATCATCAGTGCGAACTTTTGCAGCTCAGGAAAAACATTCATAGAGAACAGATCAGATCTTTCCTATGATATCTAAAACTTTAGGATCTCCTCAGTGCAGATGAGCTTTCTTGAGAATATTATCTGCTGTGGCAGCGAGTGTGCCAACTTCAGAAATATCATGGGTGATAAGCTGACCCTCATCCGTTGGTTCTTCAGTGGGAGCAACAGCCCTACTCGCTAATTTTCTCCTACATTCTTCTATTTCTTGTTTGAGAATAAGGAATGATTCTTTGATAGTACTAATATCACGAGTATTGAGGCCACTACGTCCTCTCTTTGCAAGCATAAGTTCCAATCGAGCGTGATACGCGATAAGCATTTTTCTCTCGTATTTTCTTCCCACCATTCTTCGCATATCTTCCTGAAAAGCTTCTTCAGGATCAATACCCCTCCGATCAATATCCGCTTGAGAGTCAAAAGTAAATCGAAAAAGAGATAATTCATACTGTTGAAAAGTCTTTGGCATATAGGGAAGAAGTGCTGTTTCTGATAGAGAAGGAATAAAAGATTCTAGGGCTTCTTCTTGACGAGAGGTATCGCTCCAATAAATAGCATTATAGAAGTCTGATTTTTCTTCTTCTGGAGGTGGCATAAAGATATTCTGAAAATCATATTTCTTACAAAAAACTATAAAATCACGACGGAGAAGATCTAATTCCAGTCAAGATTTTTCTATACATGATGAAGCATATTTTCTATCCTGGCGATTTTTTGCATCAAAAAATTCTTCCAAGAGAGTTGGTCGATCATATAGAAGTTCTCTTATACGTTGTGTGAGAGCATTATATTCTTCTTGTCTATTTTCAGAGACGAGAGGAAGTACACGAGGATGATCCATATTGATATACCCGCCTGTTCCGTATTCAGGGGGAAGCTCGATTGGTGCATATGCTACAGGTATAAGAGTCTCATCATCGACTCAGCCAGGAGGTGCCATTTTGAGGAGTTGAAAAACTCTCCATGCCATAATCTCCATCTGCTCATCTGATGATATGCGATATTTTGTAATGTGCATTTTAGGATAGGATACTTCAACAATCTGTTGCATGGCTCGCTCTATTCAGTACATCAGAGTAATCATAGCATCACTATACTGTTTTGGATCATGAAAGTCCCTCGGTAAATAAAGATCATCTGGCATAATACCGTGATTTTCGTCTCTCAGATCTTTTTCAACAATACTCGCAGCAAGAGTAGCAAGCTCCACTACATCGAAGTTAAAATGTGTACCTTCTTCCATACAAATAACTATTTATATCCTATTTCTCACGGAGTCAAGACTTAGGAGGAAATTATACGAATTATTTGAGCAAGGGGAAAATTCACTACAATACAGCCAGATGCCAAAAGATTATTCCCATCTCGTCACCAATTGCCCTGATTTTCCAGTTCCAGGAGTCCTCTTTCGTGAGATATCACCGCTTCTCTTCGATGTGGAGGCACGAGGAGAGGTCCTCGAAACCTTCGGAGAATTTATCCAAGAAAAAAATATAGATACTATCGCTGGCGTTGATGCCCGTGGGTTTATCATCGGTGGAATGCTTGCAGAGAAATATCAGCTCCCCTTTGTCATGATCAGAAAAGATGGGAAACTTCCGAGCGATCTCGTCGCAAAAGAATCCTATGATTATGAGTACAGTTCAGGAACACTCGCGATCAGGAAAGATATTCTGAAAAATCATCGAGTGCTCGTTATGGATGACGTTCTCGCTACTGGAGGGACTCTCTCTGCCGCACTCAAACTCGCAAAAGATAATGGAGCGAGCGAGGTCTTCGGCGGCGTCCTCATAGAACTCAGATGACTCAATGGACGAGCAAGACTTGCACCGTATGAAATATTCTCAGCTATTCAATTCTAGATGGCTGTAAGAGAAAAAGGTTTTTAGGGGAGCAACTGTTTGAGCGGGATGAAAACAGAGAATTGATGAACTTGGTTCATAGCGAGTTTTGGCTCCCCTAAATACTTTTGGTACTTTTGGTAACAAAAGTACAATAACGCAGACCGAGTTTTTGCTCGTCCAGAATGAGATGCACTCATTCTTCCCTTATTTTGGTACTTTTTTCAGAAAAAGTACAAAGAAATCTGTAATTATATTTTGAATTAAGTTTTATGTCTCATAAAAAAGGATTAATTATCTCCGCAATGGCAGAAGAAATGCTTCCGATCACAAGGTATCTGGGATACGAAAAAACACTCGCTGTTGGTGATATCGTGGAACACGAAAATTTTATTTTTGCCGTAAGTTCTATCGGGAAAGTGAGTAGCACTATGACTCTCACGAAAGTTCTCGAACGTCACGATATTGCTTGGGTGATCAATATCGGACTCGCTGGGAGCCTTAGTCCACATCTCATATTTGGCGATGTCGTGATCGTGGAACATACGGTCGAACATGATGGACTCATCGAAGGAGACGAAGAAGCGCAAAAAAGACTCTATCCCCTCTTTGATCTCGTGACCGTCGAACATCCAGAATTGAAGCGCGGAGTACTCGTCACGGGTGATCAATTCGTTGCTTCATGAAGCACAAGAGAATCTCTCCAAGCAAAAGGTGGTCAACTCGTGGATATGGAATGAGCCGCTCTCGCAAAAGTCGCTCATCACTACAAAACGCCTCTCGTGGTTCTGAAAATCATCTCCGATCATGCCGACGATAGCGCCCAAAATGATTTCAGAGAAAATCTCCATGCTGGAGAACGAGTGGTGAAACATCTCTCATTTATCTTGGAATTCCTGGCAAGCAAATAACAGAAAAACAGAAAAGGATTTTTAAGGGGCGAACTGTCTAAGGTCCTTGCTGTACGGAACCGAAAGAAGAAAACAGTCCGAATTTTTGCCCCTTAAATACTTTTGGTACTTTTGGTAACAAAAGTACAATAAAGTCATGATTATAATAAACGCCTGACTCCATTCCAGTGAAAAAGACCACAAAGTAATGACCGGTGGAACTCTCACGATCGATAAACAAATCGAATCGGATTCACCTCTCAAAATCTATACCTACGCTCTCCATCTCTTTTGAGAGCCGACTCAAGAAGAATACCATGCTTTTCATGCCGGCATGCATACGAATGAACACCTCTTGGCCTATACACCTGATACAGGGAGTCTTCGTGCCAGTCTCAAAGAACTTATGACGGATTTAGATACCAAGATGATCCTCGATGTATCACCTTTTGAATTCAAAGATGGAACCTACGGATTCCGAATCACTTCTCTCGTTGAGCTCGACGCTGCTACACTCAAAAAAGCTACACGTGCATCGGTCGATAAAGCAATAGGATATCTCGACAAAGTCCGAAGAGGCAATGGTGATCCAAAATGATTTAAATGAATTCCTTTTGCAACCCCAGAACAGTGTGGTCAGTTTACCTTTCACGACCCAGAACAAGCTCAGAAAAGTCTGCAAACAGTCAATACTGACCCTCTCGGCATCGAAGCAAATACTCTCACGACACTACATACAAAAGCTGTCGTCTGTGATCTGAGACTTCTCAAACCAAAAACAGATGAAGTTGATAATCGTATCACGCTCGATCCAAAATTCAGCTACCAACTCTCGCAATTAATCGAGACTGAACTTCCAAAGATAATGCCAGAAACAGCCGTCGTAGTAGGAACATTTGGCTGTATGACAGGTACGTATCTCTGTGTCTCGTGTGTAAATCCCGATGAAGATATAAAAGTCATCCACAAAAATATCATAGGCATTCTCGCAGATATAGATAAAGATAATTTAGCTGAAAATCACAGAGAGCAGTTAGAGAAAATTCTGCAGAATTACCAGGAATTTGGCAGAAAAAACTAATCAACTCACCGTACATTGAATTAATCCTATTTCTCTTATTTTTTTGGAAGTTGTTTTTCTTCTTCCAATACAGTGAGAGCATGATGAAGCGCTGTAGCAAAACTATCCTGTATCTTAGCATCAACTACATAGCTCTTCTCACTGTGTGTCATAGGAACTGACGTATCATCTCTTTTTATTGGCCACGATACTGAGTCTTCGACGATATCAACACGGCCATCATTATCTGCATCAAACATATCGGTATGGTATGTCTTCCCTGCTTCTTGTCTAAAAGTCACGACATGCGTTCCTCTCTGTGGGCCAAAACCGACATCCAGTTGATACAAGTGATTAGCTGATGGATTCCGGGTGTCACGAGCAAATCATCTGGTATAAAAATCTTGTCCTGTAGCACCGAGAGTTCCATCAACGACTCTTCTCACCAATTCCCGACGAAAATCATCTGAGGTATTTGTCAGAATTTCCGTAATAGCACCCGTTGGGACAACTACTGGAGATGTTTTTTCTGGAGATGTTAGGGGCTGTGGCTTCTCACATGCTGCAAGTGCGAGTGACAAGGCTAATAGGAGAGATCTCGGCAAGAAATTCTTTCGAGGACTACTGTTTGATGTTTCAGGAGACTGATTGAGAGGCATAAGATAATTTTATAAAATTATTATATACCAATAATTAATTTGTCAAATGCTCCTATTTCTCCCTACTCACGACATAATTCACAATATCGGCAAATCTTGGGTCACCAAATTGATCGATGAGGTTGAGCATTTCCTTCTCAAGTTCTGTGAGAATAGTTTTAGATTTTTCAATACCAATGAGTGATACAATGCCCTTTCCGAGAGCAAGATCTTTCCCTATTTCCTTGCCAACAATGTCTGCAGTTCATTCATAATCGAGAATATCATCTCGTATCTGGAATGCTCGTCCAAGGAGCATACCAAATGCTCGTAGTTGGTTTATGATTTCTGCTGAGGCCTGTGCAAGGTAGCCACCGATAACCAGAGATGCTGCGATAAAAACACCTGTCTTCTCATCATGGATACGGAGAAGCTCTTCAAGTGTGAGAGCATCATGCCGGAGAAATGTATCTCGTACTTGCCCTCGTACAACACCGAGATCTCCCATAGCACGAGTGATTTCTCGCACAACACGGATATCTCCTGTTTCTGAAAGAAGCTCTATACCAGTGGTCTGAAGTGTATCTCCGACCAGTACCGCCATTGTCTCTCAGTATTCTTTCCATACAGTTGGCTTACCACGACGAAGTACATCATTATCCATACATGGAAGATCATCATGCACGAGTGTATAAGCATGAATAAGCTCTATTCCTATGATATTCTCAAGTATGGTTTCTGAAGTTCTGCCAGAAAGAAATTCATAAGTCAAAAGTGTAAGGACAGTTCGGAGACGTTTTCCTCCTCACTCAACAGCATATCGGAGCGCCTCTTCAAATTTTTTTTCAATACCCGCAGAAGTACCATAGCGAAGATCAAAAAAATGATGAATAGATTTTTCAATACGTTCTTGATAGTGAGGAAGCCAGTGAGAGATCATAAGTATTATTTTCCAAAATTTCTAGCTACACAATCATAAAATGCGATTGCTTTATCAAAAGCTGCCTGATCAAAATCAGGCCAGAGTGTATCGGTAAAATAATATTCTGAATATGCTGATTGGTAGAGAAAATAGCCTGAATGACGAATGTTACCACCAGTGCGAACGATCAGATCAGGCGATGGATAGATTCCAGAATCGAGGTACGTGAGAAATGTCTTATTATCAAGTGTTGATGGATCAACGCCTTCTAAGAGGCATCGCTTTACACCTCGAACAATCTCATCCTGACCACCGTAGCCAAACGCCAGAATAAATGTCATAGCAGTACCTGCTTTCGTAGATTCTGTGGAATCACAGAGAACTTTTCTCACATCCTCAGGCAAGAGCCATAAATCACCCACCGTCTCAAATTTAATTCATTTGGCTATCATTTTCTGAACAAGTTTTGGCACCCTTGTACAAATAAGCTCATAAATATCGGCTATTTCTCCCGGATCTCTCTCAGTGATGTTTTCTTTTGAAAGTGCCCACATACTCACATAAGGAATTGCTTTTTCGAGGCACATACCGAGGACTTTTTCGATATTTTCTCCACCCTGTGTATGTCAGAATGAAATCAGATTTTTGAGTTTTCTCGCCCAGCGCCTATTTCCATCCATGATAAATCAAATGTGTTGCATTATTTCAAAATAAATAAATCCTACTGTGTTTTATCAACAATCGAAATAACTTGTGTCCCTGGACTAAAGAGTTCAGTTTTTATATCATGCACTAAGCCCCATTCCTTTGCCTGATCTGGATTTAATGTTGTTCTAGCAAGCATTGCCTGAGCTACTTCAACATCTGTTTTACCAGTATTTTCTGCAATGACTTTGGCTATATTCTCTATATCAATTTTTAATCCTTTAAGCTTCTCTTCTAATTGAGGTTCTTCGAGAGTTTGATTCCCTGGAAAATTCATTGATACACCATGCAGAAGGAATCTGGCTTGTGGTGAAGAATATCTCTCTTTACCAGCACAATACATGATTACACCAATGGAATCAACGCTCCCAAAATTATGGGTTGTCAATCTTTCTAAGGGTAGACCGCGAAGATAATTGTAAATACTTAATCAATGAAAAACACTTCCCCCAGGTGTAGAGATTAAGATGGATATATCTTTGATTCATTGATTTACCACCTGATCTAAAACATTCATCAACATATTTGCAGTGAATTCATTAACAGGAGCAAAAAATTTTATTGCAACGGAATTTGACATGTCTAAAAAATAAAAAGGAATTTTCTACGGGAAAGTGATTTTAGCTTTTCACCAGTTGGTGTATTATATACAGAGCGAATACCATCAGATACTTCTTTAATCATGTCTAAGGTATTCTTCATTGGATCCTGTAGTACTAGTATTTGTTGAGATGGATTGGGTGGGGTAATTGTTATTTGAGATTGTTGCGAAGTAGGCTGATTTTTAAAATCAGAAACTTTACTTATAAGGACATCAAGATACGCAGTTTTTGAGTAAAAGCGACTTATTAGATCAATTTCCGTTTCCTCAAGATCATTTAAGAACAGATGAATATTATCATTCCAGCTATTTGTTGGAAGAAGCTTGGCTGCAAGCCCATATATATACCCAAGATTACCTTGGTTAGAAGCTCTAATTAATTGCTCTGCATAACGAATCTCTTGTAGTATCAAACTAGCTGCCTGTCTTTTATAATCTTCTTTCTGTTTAAGGTAGAGAAATATGGCAAAAGAGCCTACAATCAAAGTAACCAGGGCTATAAAAAATTGAGAGTTGAAAAATGTATACATATTGAGGATTATAATTATTCTAGCTTTTTCGCAATAAAAAATCCCTTCAAAGAAGGGATTTAAATGTTATCTCGAAAGTCCTGGCACCTACCTACTCTCGCACTCCAAGGGAGCACTACCATCGGCACGACGGGGCTTAACTTCTGTGTTCGGAATGAGAACAGGTGAACACCCGCGTTAGAAGCACCAAGACACTCGAGACAACAATTTCTGCAAAGCAGAAATTGAGTAAGAGTAATAGTAAAAGTATAAGAAAGGAATTTTATAAAAAGTTCCACTCTGTTACTGTTACTATGGACTATTATTAATAATCTGAAGAAAAAGTTACGATGAGTAAAGAGACAATAACGTGCAGAAATGCACACAAAAGCGGAAGAAATACAATAGTTAGACCATTAGTAT